>JBLGAR010000141.1:0-11410 GCA_047612385.1 Cryomorphaceae bacterium
AGGTGGGGATCGACCTCGGTTTTCACCCGGATCAATTGATTGTTCTCCTCGAGGAAGGCGATATAACCCTGCAGGTCGGAAAGTTTTCTTTGAGCGAGGTCCATTCTTATCTCCTTTTAATTACAAACATGATCATGCTATCGAAACATTATGAGGGCAAGTTTGATTCCAATTGTTTGGCTTTAAGTCGCCAAATGGCAATCGCGCCGATGAAAAACGGTATGGACAGTACGAGAAAATAGTCAGGGCGGTCCCAACCCAAACCAATGAGTACCCCCGCGATGGACGGGCCAATGATAGCGCCGACTCTTCCCAAGCCAATGGCCCAGCCAATACCCGTGGCTCTCACCTCGGTGGGATACAGTCTCGCCGCGACCGAGTAGAGGCCAATAAAACCCGCCTGTGCGAAAAAGCCCATGGCAACTGCGACTGTCATTAATAATGCAACGCTATTGCCTAAAAAACCGAAAACGATCATCAGGGCACCCGCCATGGTCATAAAGCTTGAAATCATAAATCTCAAGCCGCTGGTGGCGGATCGGTAACCCAGCCAAAGGATACCGACCAGCCCGCCGGCATTGATCGACATACCCACCCAGATCGCTTTTTCAAGGGATATGCCGGCGTCGACCACTATTTTTGGAATCCAGCTCATCAGGAAGTAGGTGCCAAACATGGCGCTGAAGGTCGCCAGCCAAAGCAACAGAGACCATTTTCTGGTGTCGGGTTGGAGTAGCGCTTTTACACCGCTGGGCTTCGATTCTTCGTCGCTCTTCTCGGGCCAGGCGGTGAGGGGCTGGTGGCCCAACTTCTCAATAATTCGATTGGCCTGTACCAACCCACCCTCGGGCCTTTTAGTCAGCAGAAAAGCCAGGGACTCCGGAAGTAGAAAATAGATCACGATAAACAAGGCCCCATTGAGCGCAGCGCCCACACCAAAGACAGTCCTCCAGCCGTAATCCTCTATTACATAGGCTGCTAGTAATCCGCCCAGGGTTGCGCCGATGGCATAGGTACCCTGCACGATGCAAATCGTAAAATTGCGTTTGGCATCCGGAGAATACTCGGCGGTCATGGCGGTGATACTGGCGAGCATCGCACCGATAGCCAGCCCGCTACCAAAGCGATAGCTCAGTAGTGTAGCGATGGAACCAGCGGTTGCGGTAAGCCCCATGGTCAACGTAAGAACGGCTAGGCTGAGCAAAATCATTTTGCGCCTGCCAATATGGTCGCTTAGCGTGCCGAGGGTCATTGCGCCAATGGCCATGCCAAGGAAGCCGGCACTGAACACAATGCCCAGAGCTCCGGGCGAGAGGCTCCACTCGGTGGCGATGGCAGGAGCAGTGTAAGCTATAGCCAGTGCGTCAAAGCCATCAAAAATATTGATCAGAGCGCACAGACTAACGGCCAGGATCTGGAATCGGGTAAAGGCTTTCTCATCGAGATAATAGTCTACCGTGTCGCTGTTAGTCTTGCTCATAGCTACGCCCCAGCCATTGATTTTATTTGTTGTAAGGTTTGAAATCGCATTTCAGTTTAAGTGGTATACCACGCGTTAGCCAGAGCCACCATCGGGTCCCGGTCCGGGTAGGACAGTGGCAACGATGCGATAGTCATCAATTCAAGGTCGTGTAGCTAACCGTATTTGGCTTGGGCAGCAGCGGCCATCGTGGCCATGATTGACTCTCTCGCCTCGGGCCCAAGCGCACCGTAGCCCCCGTCGACGGTCAGTTCGGTACCTGTGACAAATGAAGCGTGGCTGGAGCACAGAAATAACACGCCATCGGCGACTTCTTCTGAGTTCCCGGCTCGACCCAAGGGTTGGTATAGTCTGCAGATTTCATCAGCCAGCTCTCGGTCGTTGTGGCTGAGTCCCGCGACCGGCGCACTCCAGGTCACACCAGCACAAAGCGTGTTAACCCGGATTCCTTCGACGGCGAGGTCCAGTGCCATATTGCGGGTCAACTGATGAATCGCGCCTTTGGAGACCGGGTAAGTCCAGCGGTCGGCCTGGGCTATCGCAGCACTGATACTGCCGAAGTTTACCACTGAGGCATTTTCGCTTTTTGCCAAGTACGGACGCGCTTCGCGCACCACCATGGCTTGCCCGATAACATTAATATTCATGCTGTTAAGCCACTGCTCACGTGTGGAGTCAGGGCCGGCGTCATCGTAGACAGCGGCCACATTTACAATGAAATCAATGCCGCCAAAAGTTTTAACCGTTACCGCGACCAGGTTTGCTATATCCTCGTCTTTGCCTACATCAGCGCGGCAGAAATGTGCACCTTCACCCAATTCTTGCGCAAGGGCGCTGCCCACATCTGGACTGCGTGCGGCAATAACAATCTTGACGCCGTTGGCATGTAGGACGCGACTGACGGTTTCGCCGATGCTGGCGGCGCCACCGGTGACAATGGCCACTTTATTTTTTAGTCCTTTCACTATTTTTTCCTCGTTGATTCGATTTGGTTTTGAAACTGTGTACGCTGAACGCCAGCTGTTAGGACACCGGCCCGACCTTCAAGCTTTGCTGCTCTCCCTCAAGACCCACGGGCACATTGGAAGTCCAGTCAATAATACGTCGCAGGGAACTTTTCAGCGTAAGCGCCTCCTCTGCAGAGAAAGTCCCCAGCGCTTCCGCTTCGTTGGCTCGTGTCGCGGTCAATAAACGGGCGAGTTTATCGTGCCCAGCTTCAGTCAACAAAATCTCCCCATTTTCTTCTGCCAACAAGCCGCGCTTCTGCAATTGTTGCGTCGGCTGCGCCAATTCGGCTTCCGACAATACCGTATAGTGACTGAGCAGTGGTATATCGCAGGACCCGAGTCCACCTAGCGAGGCCATGATACGAAACTCCTGGTCGTCCAACGATTGTTTTTCAAGCACGGTTGCCATTTTCTGGTGCATTTGGTAGAAACTGCGGGCCAATAAGTACTCTAGGTAGTCGTCCGCGAAACTGCGAAACTCGGGGCTGGAATCTGCGCTGGCTGGCGCGTTAACCGGGTGCTTTTCTGACACGGCGTAAGCCCCGCCGTGAAACAGCAGTGAATTTCTTTCGCTGGCTGTAAACTGCTCAACCTCACCGACAATGATAACGTGATCACCACCTTCGTATTGGAAGCGGTTTTTGCAATGGAATACGGCACTGCATCCTGGTAGCACTGGTACACCACGGGCATTGAGCTGGTAATCAACCTCGACAAACTTATTTTCCTGTTGTCGGGCAAAATGATTCGACATACCAACCTGATCAGCAGCCAATACATTAACCACAAAGTGCTCCGCATTTTGGTAGGCGGGTAAACTGCGGGCCCCCTTGTCGATACTCCACAATATGAGTGGCGGATCCATGGAGACAGAATTAAAACTGCTAGCGGTTGTGCCAACAAACCCTTCGTTTAAGTCACTGGCCGTTACCACCGTCACCCCTGTGGCGAACCGCCCCAGAGCATCACGAAACTGTTTGCTGTCCAATTGGTCAGACATATCGCGTTTCTTCTTTTGTTGGGTTTAGCTAGGCGGCCTGTCCTTTTTTCGCAACGGTATAGTGCGCGAGAAGTTGATCTGCTGCATCTGCGTCCGTGAACTCAGGGAATAACAGCTCGGCGTCGTCGAATCCGCGAAACACCCAGTTCGCTACGTTCTGATTTTCCTGTGCCGCCATTAGCAATTTTATTTGTGTGGGGCTCGCTGGCTCCAATACACTATTAGTCCAGTCGACGCAGAATTTTGCCTTGCGCCAGAACCTGTCGAAGGTTTCCTGTATCCATTGCTCGTCGAAATCTCTGTGGCCGTGAGCAATAATGGCATCGAATGCTACCTTTGCAGCCTTCGACGCATTGTTCGAACCCTGGCCGGTAATGGGGTCATTCAGTGCCACGCAGTCGGCAATTCCCATCGCCACACCACCGTTGGGTAGGTGTAACACGGGCTTGCGGATGGTGGGCGGAAAGCGTCCACTCAAAATACCCAGGTCATCAGTCAACTCGATATCTTGACAGCGTTCTGCTTCATCGGGGAAAAAATCCGCCAGAATCTTCTGACAATTTTTCATGTAGGCTTCTGGGCCTTCGCGGGTATCGAGGATGTCCATCGGACCGCCGGGAATACCTTCGAAAACCATGACATCACACTCGCCTGTGATGGTGAGAGCGTTGAGGGAGAAATACTCACCGACCCCGGGATGT
Organism: Cryomorphaceae bacterium; assembly: GCA_047612385.1. Lineage (GTDB taxonomy): Bacteria > Pseudomonadota > Gammaproteobacteria > Pseudomonadales > Halieaceae > JBALVT01. The sequence goes on from JBLGAR010000141.1 coordinate 4,189, forward strand.
GCATTCCAGGCGAAGCCGCGGCCGAATTGTCCGTGATCGCGTGTTTTGATCGGTCCCATGTTTTTGACATAGGCTAAGCCAAGTGTTCGCTGGGGTTTATCGTAGACCGATTTCTCATCGTCACGTTTACAGAGCTTGCCGATCTCACCCTTGCCCGAGGCAACCAATACCAGGTCGGATTCTGCGGCATAGCGCTCCAGACTAGCTATGTCGGCGTCCTCGTAAATCATTTTTCCGCCCATCTCCTCGAAGCGATATATCCAGGCTGGCATCTTCACACGTTGATCGATCGATTCCATAATAATATCACCAAAGCCGCTCTGTGGGCCCGTGCGACGGGAAAACGAAGAGATGCGCTGTGAATTCTCGGGGTTCAGTACATTGAATTGTAGGCCTTCATAGGGATGGTAGATATCATCCCAGAGGCGGAGGCCGAATTCACGTTCGTTTTGAATAGCGGTTGAGTTCATGGCCTGGCTGGACGTCACCCGGCCATTGCGAATTTCTTCTGGAGTTTGGTTCGAAATAATTGAAACTTGATAGCCTCTTCGCACCAGTCCAACGCCTACCATCAAGCCGGATTGGCCGGCACCTACAATCGTTACTTTACGCATTAGTTTCGCCTTCTGAGTGCTGTTTCAGTAATCATCGCGCAAATTTCGGATGCAAATCCATGACCTTGAAGTCATGATCTCGTGTATCTTGGCTCTGCCAGTAAATGAAGAGAGAGAATAGTCTTATGGCCGAAATTAAAAAATCCTCTGCGGGAGAGTTGCTTCGATATTGGAGACGCGTGCGGCGTTACAGCCAAATGGAGTTGTCACTTGATTGTGATACTTCCAGCCGTCATCTGAGTTGCGTGGAGACGGGTAGGGCATACCCTTCGCGGCAGTTATTGATGCGTATTTGTAACGTGCTGGAGATTCCCCTGCGTGCCCGCAATACCATTCTCATTGCCGGAGGGTATTCACCCTTCTACCAGGAGACGGGGCTCAGTGACCCGGAAATGAAAGAAGCGCGCATGGTACTTGAAAAAATATTAACTCTGCATGAACCCTACCCGGCTATGCTGATCGATCGTTGCTGGGATATTGTATTGTGTAATACCGGTTTTAAAAATTTGGTTAAAACTTTTTCTGCCAACTATCCAGCCTTTGAAAATGAGCCTTGGAACTTGATGAAACTGCTGTTTCATCGGGATGCTTGGGCAACCAATGTCGTCAATCTAAGCAGTGTCTATGCAACGATGATGGAACGTGGCCGGCGAAGCCTCATGGCAGGGGATAGCAACCGTGAACTGACTGCGCTACTGGAAGAGATTACCGAGCTGCGTCCGTCTGAGCACGAACGTTGGCTTAGTGAAGAGCAGGAGGAAAACATTCAGCCCAAATTGATAATGCCCGTGCACTTTCGCAAGGGAAACCTGAAAACCAATATATTTACCACCGTAGCAACCCTCGGGGCCCCACTGAACATCACTTTGCAAGAATTACGGATTGAGTGCGGTTACCCTGTAGATGATGCCAGCGATGTGTTTTTTCAAACATTGCAGAATCCTCTCTAGAGTCGATTTTTCCCAGCGTCGAAATCGAATAGAATTATTGTATGCATTGACTGAATCGAAATTTGATGAGTGAGTCAGACAATGAGCAACGAAAATCAAAGCACTACACAAACCTGTAGCGCCTTATATGCATTGTGCCTATCAACGGTTGCCTACGGTATTGCCGATAGAAGCCATATCAAACACAACCTCGAGATTATTGAACAGGCCATTCACGCTGCCGTGAGCATGGCCAGTACTAATATGCCGGTTAAAGCAAATAGTATGCGTCCAGTAGCCCGGCTTTATTGTAGTAGCTCGTATCTTCGGCAAGGGTGCAGCGGATATACCATTTTAGATTGGTGACATTTGCAATAGTTCGCCGAGCCTAGACCCGAAGACCCATTGCATCAATCTGATTTGTCAGTGGCACTAGGATGCGTGCCTGCGGCAATCTAAAAATAGTATCAGTGATAAAGTGAGCACTAAGAGTCAACGCGTACTGCATTACAGAGCAAGACATTATCAATAACAACATCTATCGTGAGCGTGCGAAGATGCAAAATGGAAGGAGAATAAAATGAGCGATGGTGAGCACAGCTGCGCCGAGCACTGCGGGATATTTACGATTGGTGGTGACCTGGCTATCCAGGGAGCCTACAGAGATATTTGCTATCAGCCAGTGCGCGATAATATCTGGACTGCCAGCGAAGGTATCTATCGAACCATTTTTTTAGAGGGTACGAAAGGGTGCATTGCTTTTGATACCTTTGGTACTCCCGGTGCAGCCCGCGCTTATCAGCAAGCCATCGGCAGAGTCTTTCCCAAAAAACCAGTGCATACCGTGATCTATTCACATGAGCATCTCGATCATTGCGGCTATGCTGCCGACTTGGCGCCGGATGCAAAAATAATATCCCATGACTACGCTAATCAAGTTATTATCGGGCGAAAGTCCAGTGGGCAACTAGCTGCGCACGAAACGTTTTCGGACGAGAGAATATCGCATGAAATCGATGGCTGTTACTTCGAGTTAATTTACCCCGGACTTACCCATGGCGACGGTAACATTGCCGCGTATTTTCCCCAGAGTAAAACTCTGTTCATGGTAGATACGGTGGCAGACGGCGTCGGGTATACAACTTTGATGGACTGGCATCTGACCCACTACGTACCTGTCATGAAGCGTTTTCTTAGCCTGGACTGGGACTTGTTTGTCCCGGGGCATTTTTGGCCGATCACGCGCCCACGGTTTGTTGAGATTCTGGGCTATTGGGAACGCATGTTCGACTTTGGCCAGCAGGCAATTATTGACGGAGTCGATCCACACGACTGGGATGGACTCAATAAGTATACGGATGAAAAGCTCGGCCCACTGTACGGCGATGAATTCCGCTATCACGAATACGGCGCCATGAACCTGACGCGGTATATGCAGGAATACCTGACCGGTGGGTGGGGCATTGAAGGTAATCTGTCCCCCAACGTGGGCCCATTATAGGAGTGTCGCTATGACCCAGAATCGCGGATTATTTACTCTCGAGGGGGCCCAGGCTTACCTCGCAGCTGAACCCGAAATGACGACGGAACAGCTATCAGATCGTCTATTCACGGTAACCGATGGCCAAGTACGTACGATCTTTCTAGCTGGCGAAACCAGTGTCATTGCCTTCGATACCTTCGGCACGCCGGGAAAAGCACGAGCCTATGCCAAGGCGATTTCAGTGGCAGTCCCGGACAAGCCAATAGCCACTATTGTTTATTCACACGATCATCTGGACCACGCCGGCTTCGCTGCAGATCTTGCTCCTGATGCCGAAATTATTGCCGATGAGTTGTGTGCCAAGGTCGTCAAATTGCGTAATGCTGAGGGCCAGCTACAGCCGACTCGAGTATTAGTTGGGAAACGCAACGAGCTGGAGATAGACGGCGTTAGTCTGGTGTTACTTAACCCGGGGCCAACACATGGTTCCGGTAATTTGGCTGCGTATTTTGCGGAAGAAAAAACGTTTTTCTCTTCCGATACCATTTTGGCCAATGCTAAGTACGGCTTCATGCCAGATTATCATTTCTGTAATTTTATCCGGTTTATGCGCAGTTTCCTGGAATTGGATTGGAACCGCTTTGTGCCCGGTCGGTATGAGATGACCGACCGTGCGGGGTTTGAGCACGGTTGCGATTTTATTGAAGCGACAATGAACGAGTGCCAGCAGGCCTTTGTTGGTTTTGTACCTATCTGGGCTTACGAGCCCATGAAGGGCTATTGTATGGGTCAGTTAGGTGACCGCTTTGGTCATCTGGAAGGTTTTGAAGGGCATATCGGACAGATGGCAATTCGTATTGTTCATCATTACCTGATGGGTGGCTGGGGGTTGGAGGATACACCTGAGCCAGCTGTGCTGATGGAGGATCAAGTAGTACTTTGAGCCTGTTGTGTATTCCTCCTCTTGGTGGGCCCGTCGCATAACTGGTACCGTTTATTGCTGTTATCGTGTCTGCTCCTGACATCCATTGACGGCTCGAAGGGCGGGGTGTCCCCCAGGAGTTTCGGGAGCGATGTTAGCGGAACGGGCCTAAAAACACTTTAGTCGCCGGCGATAACGATAAGTACGCCCCAGCCATTGATTTTATTTGTTGTAAAGTTTGAAATCGCATTTCAGTTGAAGTGGTACACCGCGCGGTAGCCAGAGCTACCTTACCCCGGAGCCGGCGATCGCTCGGCTAGAATAAATAACAATCAAGAACATCAAAATGCTTATCACACAGCACACTGCTGCCATCAAGTTGATGCGGCTATAGTCGCTATTACTAATGACAGCGGCGGCGATACTCGGGCCAAAAGCGGCTCCAAGTCCCTGTGCAGCCGTCATAAGCACCAAAAACTTCCCCGCCATATCAATCTTGGCGATTGCGCCCATCTGATACGCAATACCTATCATAAAGAGCGCCTGGAAAACGCCGGCACCAACAAAGAAAGTAAAAGAACTAAACCTGCCCACCAGTACCCACAAAACCAGAACTTGGCCCACTCCGACTATGATTAAAGGTAGGGCCCGCCCATACCTGTCACTGACTAAAGCGGCGAGTCCGGCGCCAGCAACAGCGATAAGTTGAGATGCTCCCAGCGCCAGGCCAATAGTCTGTGATGGAAGGCCGGCCGCCAGGCCAATTCGCTCGATAAAGGCCCAAAAGCTAAAAATATTAATACAGAAGATAACGCTAGCAAAAAGACCCAACCAAATTAAGGCAGTACCTTTTTGCACTCGGCCGATTTGGCCCGCGCGTTCGGCATGATCAATACCTCTTGCAGGAAACCAAAATAAAGAAAACATCATCAAAAAGGACGCTAACGAAAGAACGTAAAATATGCCGCTAACGGCCCATGTTTTGATCAAGTAGGGTGCCGCGGCAAAAGCAGCAAACATCATTATCCCCTGGACGGCCTGGGCAATTCCGAATGCACGATCGGGTTTTCGGTTGTCTCCCAGTGCAGCGACAGTGACAGCGAACAACGTGCCTTCTGAAATCCCGGTCAGAAACCTGATGGTCAGCAAGGGTATGTATTCACTCATATTCGCACTGATCAAATTCAGCAAGCCTGTTGTCAAAAATGCAGCGAATAGCACACTTGTCCACGAGACTTTTCGAATCCACAAGGCTGCAATGATCGAAGCGATGACGACTCCAACGCCTTCCAGTGATGCCAGTGTTCCAGCTTGTTGCTCGGTGAAGCCGTAACCATCAATAAGACCACCAATAATCATTGGCATAAGAATGATGGCGGCGGGACCCAGAGGGTAAACAACAGAAACAATCAACGTTGTAGAAAGTGTGTGATCGAAATTATTATTCCCAAACATGTATGCTGCACCTGTCTTTAATCTGGAGAGACATCGACTAATTTACGTCGCCTAGAAATCAGCTAAACTTATTGTATGCCTTGATAGTATCAAAAAAGTATCGAAAATTAGTGACGGAGGTAAGAAATGAGCAACGAAGATCAAAGCACTCGCAAACCTATAGCCCCTTATATGGCATTGGGCCTATCAACGGTTGCCTACGGTATTGCCGATAGAAGCCATATCAAACACAACCTCGAGATTATTGAAGAGGCCATTCACGCTGCCGTGAGCATGGTCAGTATTAATATGCCGGTTAAGGTTATCTCTCTGGCGGAGGGTGCCTTGACAGGCTTTACCGACGAAATTTTCGATATACCGCATGTTTTGGCCGCCAACGAATTGTTCATTGATGTTCCGGGTCAGGAGACGGAGTTTTTGGGCGGGCTGGCGAAGCTCTACAAAACCTACATTATCGTGCAGTGTAAGGCCCGTTGGCCTGAGGTTATGACCGATCGATTTTTCAATACGCTATTCATTATTGGTCCCAATGGCGAAGTCGTACATAAAGCGGCTAAGAATCATATCTGGGCTCGTGAGAGGTCCTGTACGCCGCATGATGTTTACGACCGTTGGGTCGAATGTTTCGGAGAGGGCCTGGAATCCTTTTATCCCGTACTGAAGACTGATGATATTGGTAACATTGGCACTATTTGCTGCTCCGACGGCGAATATCCCGAGGCTGTCCGCGCGTTAACTTTCAATGGTGCTGAGGTGGTGTACCGGCCCTCTGAAGCGGTCCCGATGACCAACAGCGGGAGCGGTAACGGTGGTAGCTGGATGGTTCAAAACCGGGGTCATGCGGAATTTAACAACGTCTACATGCTGTGTCCAAATATAGGGCCAATCTATTTGTCGCCCTCGTCGAAACATCCTATCGATATCTCGGGTGGCCAGAGCCATATCGTAGATTACCGAGGAGAGGTGATGAGTTATTCTTCGTCAGGCTACAACACCGTGGTCTCAGGCATTATCGACATAGAGGCGTTGCGGCAATTTAGGGCTATGAATCTCAATAGCAATTGGCTAAAAGACTTGCGCACAGAGCTGTTCAAAGATATGTACAGCGAACCCATACATCCTAAGAACTTATGGATGACGGAAGACCCGGCTCACCACAATGCAGTCGATAAAATTTATCGGCAAAATATCGAGACCTTATACGAACGGGGGACTTGGACCCGCCCGTACCACAAATTTGAAGGAGCCACTTTGCTGCCCGAAGGGGATAAAGGGACGAGTGAGGATAAGTGGCGCGAAATCCAACAGATGTGGGCCGATTGGAATTAGATCCTAGACGGCTGAGTTAGTGAGCCCTAATCGCTGCGTGTTCCTGGTAACTGAGAGTTGCCAGCTGAGAGTCGGCATTTCTCAAAGCGATTTCCAATCAGTGCTCTGTTCAAACGCGTGAGCAGCTCGATAAATGGTCGCCTCGTCCAAATGCTTACCCACAAGCATCATGCCTACCGGCAAATCCTTTATCATGCCGCAGGGTATAGACATCGCCGGGTGACCGGTTAAATCAAATTGCATTGTATTCACCAGAGCTCCCAGTGCATGTGCCATTACCACTTCGCTTCCGGCATTCTCAGGCGGCAATTCGGGAGCGGTAGTGGGTACTGTGGGCATGATCAGAAGATCATAATCCAAAAGCAGTTTGTCGTAGTGGGCGCGCAACTGGATCTTCAGATTCTGTGCATTGGTGTAGACCTGATAGCCTTCGAGGTTATCAAGATACTTCCCGGCCATCAGCATGATTCTCACATTGTGAGGTAGATCG
>JBLGAR010000142.1:0-11329 GCA_047612385.1 Cryomorphaceae bacterium
TTGAGCTCACGCCAAGGGCGCGCCTAGGGGAGGTTGAAGATATCGCTCTGGGTGCGCTTTATTTGTGTTCTCCAGCCGCCAGCTATGTCACCGGAGATATCTTGAATGTGAATGGTGGTCTTGAGCGCCTGAATATGCAGATGCCAAGAGCCTGGGGTGGCTTTGGGTGAGAGAAAAACACCTGCTGAGTTAGCGCCTTGCGTTAACCAGGGCTCCCCGCCTGATGGTCCGGATGGGCTAGGCGAAACGCCTCAAGAGTGTTGCAGTGATGGTAAATCGATAGGAGCGCGGGGAAGGCGTTCACATCCACGTTGAAGCGCAGCGCATTGTAAACTTGTGGTATGAGGTAACAGTCCGCCAAACCTGGATTCTTACCGAAACAGTATTCCCCATTTCCCTCGCGTGCAACGGCTTCAATACCCTCAAAGCCTCTACTCACCCATTGGCTGTACCAAAGGTCAATTTGCTGTTGGTCTGCATCCAGTGACTTCTTTAAATACATAAGCACGCTCAGATTATTCAGCGGGTGTATGTCACAGGCAATATGATTGGCAAGACTGCGTACTTTGCTTCTGGCCAGCGGATCTTCTGGCAGCAATGGGGTGCCAGGGTGGGTCTCCTCTAGCCATTCCAAAATGGCCGTGGACTGGCTGATAACATTGCCATCGTCAAGTTCAAGAGCGGGTATCAATCCCTGTGGATTACTAGCCCTGTATTGTTCGCTTTTTTGTTGGGCTTCCAGCAGGTTGATATTCTCGGCGATATAGTCGATCCCTTTGAGATTCAGCGCGATACGCACGCGGTAGGCAGCGGAGGAACGATAATAGGTGTAGAGCTTCATCTGTAATCTCCATCAAGCCACTAGGCCGGTGGCGTGTACTTTACTACCACCTGGTCGATCTTGCCGAAGATGGATTGATCGTTCGCATCGCGCATTTCGATTTCTATTCGGTCGCCAAAAGACATAAAGGCAGTACTGGGTTTTCCATTAGCAATAGTTTCCAGGCAGCGTACTTCCGCGAGGCAGCAGGAACCGCTTTCACTGCCGACATTGGAGACAGTGCCGGAGCCAATGACCGTGCCGGCTACTAGCGACCGGGATTTTGCGCAGTGAGCGATCAGCGTGGGGAAATCAAACGTCATGTCGATGCCGGCGTTTGGACTGCCGATCAACTCATTATTGAGTGTTGCGCGTAGCGGAAGGTGTAATTTGCTTCCATCCCAGGCGTCGCCCAATTCGTCTGGCGTGACCAGGACCGGTGTGAAGGATGTCCAGGGTTTGGATTGATAAAAACCGAACTGCTTACCCAGTTCGGCGGGAATCAGATTGCGTAGAGAAACATCGTTCACAAGCCCAATGAGCTTGATGTGCGCGCCAGCCTGGTCTGTGCGGGTACCGGCCGGGACGTCGTCCGTGATCACGACCACTTCTGCTTCGAAATCGATCCCCCAGTCTTCGCTTTCAACTTCAATATCATCCCGAGGGCCGATAAAGGCATCGGAAGCTCCCATGTAAATCAGTGGATCGTGCCAAAAAGAGGCGGGTAATTCTGCACCACGAGCTTTGCGCACTAACTCGACATGAGTGACGTAGGCACTGCCATCTGCCCAGTGATAGCTGCGCGGTAGTGGGGCGGCGCATTTGGACGGATCAAACGGGAAGCTTTGATCACAATGACCCGCATCGAGTTTGTTGGACACTTCGCGAAGTCTGGGCTCCATGTTCTCCCAGTCATCCAGAGCAGACTGCAGCGTAGCCGCGATATCCGCCACTAACACAGCGCTGCTTAAATCCCTGGAGACTACCAGCAGTTTTCCGTCTCTTTGATGCTTTAGTGATGCCAGTTTCATGTGGGGTTCCCGTGCTTTCCTGCTCGTGGTTAATGCTATTGAGAATAGGCTAATATAGTTACATATGCAACTAATAAAGTTACAATTGAAACTAAATTGCTCTGCTTGTATACTGACCGGAGAATCGATTCTATGGTGTTTTTATGAGTGAAGTGTTATCGCTTGCGCAGTTTCTGCCCTACCGCTGCAACAATTTGGCCCAACAAATAAGTGTTTCTCTGTCGCGCATTTACGTCGAGAAATTCGGTATTACTGTTGCCGGTTGGAGGATTCTGGTCACCCTTGCTGAATACGGTGAGCTGCAAGCAAAAGACGTCGCACGCTTGACCAATATGGATAAAGTTAGAGTATCCAGGAGTGTCGCTGTACTCCTGGAGCAGGGTTTGCTGGATCGCAGGCCCTGCGATGAGGATAGCCGGGTGACCATACTCAATTTAAATCCTGAAGGTCAGCAGTTGTATGAACGTATCGTTCCAGAGGCGCTCGCGTGGGAGCGTGATTTACTGGAGCCACTGTCAAATAAGGAACAACAATCCCTATTGCGAATCCTGGACAAGTTGGAGGGGCGTCTGGTTGAGCTGGGCCAGGGACGCGGAGTTGCGCCTTGAATCAGCGAAAGCTTATTGCCAGCTTACCGGTTCACCTAAGGCCGTTTGTTAAAGTACAGGACTACGATCTTTACACGCCGCGTGATCAGGCTGTTTGGCGCTATTTGCTGAAACATCTGAGTCGACATCTCGCACGCTGCGCTCATCCTGTGTATCTGGAGGGGCTAACACGGACCGGTATTTCGCTTGACCATATTCCCTCTATAGACGAAATGAATGTTTCACTGGCACAGCTTGGCTGGCGTGCAGTCGTGGTCGACGGCTTTATTCCGCCCGCTATTTTTATGGAGTTCCAAGCACTGAGAGTTTTGGTGATCGCGTTGGACATGCGCAGTGTGGATCACATGATGTACACCCCGGCACCCGATATTGTGCATGAGTCTGCGGGGCACGCTCCGTTTATTGTGGATGTGGATTACTCGGAGTTTTTGCAGCGTTTTGGCGAGGTTGGTATGAAGGCTATTAGCGACCAACACGACCTGGATGTTTATGAGGCAATACGTCAGCTGTCGGTGGCAAAAGAAAACCTCGCCAGTGGTGCGTTGGAGATAGAGCAGGCGGAGGCTCGCCTGCAAGTGCTGCTGGCAAAAGACACAGAACCTTCTGAGGCTAGTCTATTGTCGCGGCTGCATTGGTGGACCGTGGAGTATGGTTTGGTGGGAGAACTTGAAGACTATCGAATTTATGGCGCAGGATTGCTGTCGTCCCTCAGCGAGAGCGTTAATTGCCTGAATGATGAGAAGGTGAAAAAGTTACCACTGACTGTTGACGCGGTGACCAGCAATTACGATATAAGCTCGCAGCAGGATCGGTTATTTGTCACCAAAAGTTGTAGACATTTGAGTCAGGTTCTCAATGAATTTGCCGCTAGTATGTGTTTTGAACGCGGTGGAGCCGATTCTCTGCGCAAAGCTATTACTGCTAAAACGATTTGCACTGCCCAGTACGATTCAGGTGTGCAAATTAGTGGAGTTTTTAGTGAACTGTTGTGCGACGCCGTCGGCAACCCGACCTATCTGAGAACAACTGGGCCCACCCAACTGGCTTGGCGTAGCACAGAAATAATCGACCAGGGTATTGATCACCACCGGCAAGGGTTTGGATCTCCCATAGGCAATCTTAAGGATTTCAATCACTGCTTGAGTGACTACAGCTTTGACGAGCTAAAGGCGCACAATATTGAAATCGGGAAAAATGTAGTACTGGAATTCCTGTCGGGAATTACCGTAAGAGGACAACTGCAGAGGATTCATCGACAGGACCACAAGAACCTGGCGTTGAGCTTTACGCAGTGCACAGTGACCACTTTACACGGTCAAAAGCTGTTCGAGCCCTCCTGGGGAGTTTACGACATGGCTATAGGTGCCAATATTAACTCGGTTTTTGGGGGCGCCGCGGATAGAAATACCTTTCGCCTTTATCGAGAGCCGTCGCGTACGGAGTTACCGGCAGCTCTCCAGGATGAGGCTTTGATGGCATTGTATAAGAAGGTCAGCGATCGCTCTGTTATCCATGAAGATCTGGATCAGTGCTGGATAGACAATATCTTAGAGGGTCTTGAGCGTTACCCCAACGAATGGCTAGTGCGGATCGAAATCCTGGAGACGCTATCTGTAAAATCAGGCGCAGGCATCAAACTCAAAGAACGGCTCCAATTAGAACTTCACGGCATTGGTAGTCGCGCCCCGGACAGTAACGAGTTGATACAGCGAGCGCTGGATTCGTACAAATAGTGTCCGCGCGTTACTGACACCTTTGCCCATATTGGTGGCACCGCATCCCATGCGGGGCACTGTCCAGTTCTCTACTATAAAACCCCCGCGATTATCTCTCGAACAGGAGACTTATTGATGTCACTGGACTTTGACAGTGCTCGCATCCCCAACCCCAATATTACCCCGGAACACGAGGAGTGGCGTGCCCAACTGCGTAAATTTATCGATGCCGAGATAATGCCCTACGCGGAAGATTGGGATGAGGCGGGGCATATTCCCATCGAGTTGTGGCCCAAAGCGGCGTCCGTTGGCCTGCTGGGAATGGGCTACCCTGAAGAGTTTGGCGGCATTGCCGAAGGCATAGATTCTTGGCACAGCTGGATTGCCAATGAGGAGCTGGCCCGGGTAGGTGTCGGCGGTGTTGCCGCTAGTCTGATGGTACACGGCATTGGTTTGCCCCCTGTTATTAACTGGGGCACGCAAGCGTTAAAAGAGATGGTGGCCCCTGCTGTTTTGGCGGGCACAAAACATATCGCTTTGGGTATCACTGAGCCCGGAGGCGGTTCCGATGTGGCGCAACTTGCCACCACTGCAGTTCGAGATGGAGACCACTTCGTAGTCAACGGATCAAAAACCTACATTACCGGTGGCATGCGTGCGAACTGGATTTCGACCGCGGTGCGAACTGGCGGCGAGGGTGGTGGAGGCGTTTCGATGTTGCTAGTACCGACCGACGCCAAAGGTTTCTCCCGCACCGAGCTGGATCGCAAGCAAGGGTGGTGGGCCTCCGACACGGCAACCTTGTACTTTGACAATGTCCGGGTTCCGGTTAGTAATCTCATCGGTACCGAAAATCAGGGTTTTAGGGTCATTATGACTAACTTTAATGCCGAGCGTATGGCGATGGCCGCGGGTATGGAAGCGCTGGGTCGGGTGTGTCTGGAAGAGGCGCTGGAATGGGCTCAGGAGCGCAAGACTTTCGGTAAGCGTTTAGCAGATCATCAGGTGATCCGACATAAATTTTCACAGATGAAACAAAAGCTGAATGCCACTCAGGCGTATATTCGGGTATGTTATGAAACCATCGAGGCGGGCAATGCCAATCCGGGTGATATCGCTATGCTCAAAGTACAGGCGAGCGAGACCTTGGAGTTTTGCGCCAGAGAGGCCATGCAGGTTCTCGGTGGTAGTGGCTACATGCGGGGGAGTAGAGTAGAACGCATTTACCGTGAAGTTCGTGTTAACGCGATCGGCGGTGGCTCAGAAGAAATCATGCGCGATCTGGCTGCGCGACAATACGGGATATAGTGATGAAATTATGGCATTGCAACGGCGCTCGTTCGCTGCGGCCCCTATGGGCTCTGGAAGAAATGGGTTTGGAATATGAGTTGGAGGTCATGCCGTTTCCTCCTCGAATGTTTCACAGGGAATACCTCGAGGTAAATAGTCTCGGTACGATCCCCTATCTAATCGATGGCGACACCCACATGACAGAATCCGCAGGAATCTGTCAGTATCTGGTAGATCGATATGAACAATATGATTTTGGCCTGCGCATAAATCACCCGGAATATGGCGACTATCTTAATTGGCTGCATCACTCAGATGCTACTCTGACGTTTCCGCAGACCATCGCCATGCGCTACTACATACTGGAGCCAACACCTGAAAAACAAGGCGTTGCCGACGACTACGCCAAGTGGTTTATTGCCAGATTACGGCGTCTCGATAACCATTTGGAAAACCACGAATATCTGGTAGATAACCGGTTTACAGTTGCTGACATCGCGATTGGTTACGCGCTATTTCTGGGCGTGGCATTGAAACTGGACGCACGCTATAAACCGCAAACTAGAGAGTATCTGGAACGTTTGATGGCTCGCCCTGCGTTCATACGGGCAAACGCATTTGGTGAAGCCGCACCATTGGGCTGATTTTTAAGGAAAAAGTGATGAGTGTAAGTGAACAGGAACAAAGTGAATTTCGCGCAGAGGTTTCGGCGTGGATGAAAGACAACAAGCCAGCTGATCCAGGTTTTCTATTGCCACAAACTTTTATGGAAGTGGGCACGGAAGAACAGTTGGAATTTTTGAGGGAGTGGCAACACAAGATATGGTCCGCTGGCTATCTGGGTATGGCCTGGCCTAAAGAGTATGGCGGTGGTGGCGTAAGCCCAGTCTTCCAGAGTATTGCTGATTCGGAGATGCGTAAAAACGCAGTTCCCATCTCGTTTAATGTTATCGGCCTGGGTTGGGCTGGCCCGTTGATTAATGATATCGGCTCGGAACAGGAAAAAGAAAAGTACCTGAAAAACATTCTCAGCGCTGAGGATATTTGGTGCCAGGGCTTCTCCGAACCTGACAACGGTTCCGACCTGGGGAATGCTCAACTGCGTGCTGTGCGTGATGGCGATGAGTATGTACTCAATGGTTCCAAAATCTGGACGACCATGGGGAATTTCGCCAAATATATGATTTTGCTTGCTCGCACTAATCCTAATACAGAGCGTAAGTACGATGGCTTGTCCTACTTTTTATCCCCCATGCATGTAGACGGTATTGAAGCCCGACCGATACGGAAAATTACCGGCGAGTACGGTTTTACTGAAACGTTTTTCACTGACGCGAGAATTCCCGCCGATTGCCTGATGGGTGAAGAGGGTCAGGGTTGGAAAATCGCGATGAAAACTCTGCAATATGAACGTGGCGCAGAGGCCGGCGCTGCTGGCGGCTTGGCTATGGTTAAAACCGACGTAGAAGATATGATCGCGGCACTCGATGGTGTTACGCGCGATGGTGAACCTGTTTTGCAAGATCCTGCCATTCGCGATGACCTGGTCAAGATAATCATGGAGGAGAAGGCTGTCCTGCTGAGTAATCGTCGCGCAGCGATTGGGCCACTTACCACGGATTATCCGCACTCAATACCGCTGTCGAGTAAATTGCGATTAAGTGAGACGACTCGTCGTTTGCGGCAACTTGCGATTAATTTGCAGGGCGCGGATGGCGCGCTTTATGTTGGGGATGACGATGCACGTGAAGGCGGCTTCTGGCAGCGAGCTTATTTTAATAGCTTCTCAGCAACGATTGGAGGGGGAACTTCACAGGTGCAAGCGAATATTATTGCAGAACATATTCTCGGCCTTCCTAAATCTGGAGAGAAGTAATGTCAGTTATCGGAAACATAACACTCACATTTAGTGATGAACAGGCAATGATTCTGGATACTGCCAGAGAGTTTTGTCGTGACAAGTCACCTATAGACGCTGTCCGAGCGCAACTGGATTCTGAGTCGGGATTTGATCCCGCCATTTGGAATGAAATGGTTGCTCTGGGCTGGACTGGGATATCAATACCAGAAGCCTACGGCGGTTCTGGTCTGGGCGTGTCATCGCTTGTACCTGTGGTGGAGTGTATGGGGCGCGCAATGCTCGGAACACCCTTGGTTAGCTCTGCACTTGCCGGCCAACTTATTTTGCGTTCGGGGAATACTGAGCAATTGGACAGTTTACTGCCGGGTATTGCTGAAGGTACAACTGCGACGATGGCAACTCTGGAAAGTGGAGATTGGGGTGCTAAGAAAATCAGCAGCATGCTCGATGACAATCTCCAGCTAAGTGGAGTGAAAAAGTTTGTTTCAGATGCTGGCGTAGCAAAGGTCTTTGTTGTGTCGGTAATGCATAAAGGCGCAGTGGCCCTTGCAATTGTGCGAGCTGATCAACTTTCAGCGGGCGCAATTTCTGCCAATACCCTGATCGATGAAACCAAGCGCTCATCTTCAGTGAACTTCGGCGGAGTTTCCGTAGACGCGAACAACGTCATTACTGGCGACAAGATTGTTAAAGCGCTACACGATGTTGCATTGCTAGGCGCGTTACTTATCGCAGCGGAAGCTGCCGGCACTACAGGTGCTTGTCTTGATACTGTCGTTGAGTATTTGAATACGCGTAAACAGTTTGGCAATTTGATCGGCTCCTATCAGGCGCTTAAGCACCCTATGGTGGAAATCCTCACGTCCAACGATTCTGCACGCTCTTTCATCTACCACGCAGCGACATTGGTATCCGATGACGCGCTGGACCAGGATTCCGAATTGGCCTGCAGAATGGCGAAGGCCCAAGCCACTGACACTTTGAAGTACGCGGGAGATCGTGCGGTGCAGTTTCATGGTGGTATGGGTTTTACCTACGAATGTAATGCTCAGCTTTATATTCGCCGTGCGCAGTGGTCTCAGCAGCAGTTTGGTGATGCGCAGCATCATCGAAAGCGTATCGCGGCGTTGCTGCTGGATTAAATGTAAAGCCCGCTCGGGAGGCCTGTTCCTGAACTGCCTGCCCCCGTGAATTTTACCCATTGTGCAGTTATTGGCGCCATCAACGGGCGAGTTGGCGTTCTTGAAGTGCACCGATTAACCTTGTAAAACCAGAGCCGTCCGGCTGTCCCTCGACAATATAATAAGGTAGAGTTCTGCTCGAAATCACGCTCAAAAATAGACGGTATGACGGATAAGAAGTCGAAAATTCAAAGTGGAAAATTCAGGAGGAGCCTGGCAGTTTCTGTCGCGGGAATACGCGCTGGCGGTGCGCTGGCCATTGACGGGGCGCTGCAGAAATTGCGCCCTGGTGCAGAGAACGAACACGCTTTTGAATCTGCATTTGCCAAGAGAGAAGCCAGGCGCTTCGTAGCAGAGCTTGGCCGTTTAAAGGGCACCTACGTAAAAATTGGTCAAATGCTGGCGCTGTTGGGCGAGCATTTCCTGCCTCCGGTACTCACCCAAGCGCTGCATGAATTGGAATCCCAGACCGAGCCTCTGCCCTGGGATAGCATTGCCTCCGATGTTAAGACCGAACTTGGCGACTACTATCACGAGCTGGATATTGAGAAACATGCGATTGCCGCCGCTTCGCTGGCGCAAGTACATCGGGCCACTATTCTCGCCACAGATGAGAAAATCTGCCTAAAAATTCAGTACCCGGGCTTGGCGCAAGTTATCGATTCTGATTTTGATACAGTGGTGCGCATGCTGCTGCTGGCCCGATGGATAAAGTCGGGCCGCGAACTGGATGCCTGGTTAGAGTCCATGCGGGTTCAACTTCACTTTGAGATTGACTACGTTCGCGAAGCGCAAATGACCGGGCAGGTAAGCGAGCTTGTAGCCGAAAGTACCGGCGAACGATCCAGTTTGGGTGTTAGCTATCATGTTCCGTCACTCTATCCCCGTTACTGTGGCGGGCGAATCTTGGCCATGGAGTATGTAGACGGTTTGATCGTTACTCGCTCAGAAGTGGCTAACTTGTCACAGACGAGGCGGAATGCGCTGGGTAGAGCGATGTTGGAGTTGTTCTTTTATGAGCTCTATCAATGGGGCGTGTTACAGACTGATCCTAATTTTGGTAACTATTTGATTAAGCCCGGTAAAAATTCAAGCGGTGATGAACTGGTTTTACTAGATTTTGGCGCGACAATCAGTTGTGACGATGATTTTCTGCGCAATCTCGGAAACACCATTGCGGCCGGGCAAACCAATGATTCAGAGATGTTGATTGAGGGTTTGATTGGCCTGGGTTGTCTGCGTCACGACAGCTCAGGGGAGGCGCGTGATACGTTTTCTGAATTTTGTTTCCGACTTCTCGAGCCGCTTCGCCCCGCTGATCAACTTCCTGTGCAGTATTTAAATAAGCAGGGAGAGTATTGCTGGGGTAAGTCGCGATTGATGCGGCGGGTTGGCAAGCATGCCGCCAATTCCGCTGCTACTCGCCATTTCACAACACCTTCACGTGAGTTTGCGATGATCGCCCGCAAGCTTACGGGCGTATTTACTTTTATTGCGGTACTGAATGCGGAATTTAATGCCAGTGACATTGTGCAATCGCATATAGCGCGCTGGCGAGAAGAGGCTTAGATGGCAAAAGACAAAAAAGGTGGCGGTAAGGCGGTTCCTACGGGGCGTGTCAGTCGGTTTGCAAAAGTCGCGAAACTTGCCAGCGGAGTTGCCGGTGGCATGCTGGCCGAGGGTACCCGCCAATTACGCGCCGGTAAGCGTCCTCGGGCAAGAGATATGCTGTTAACGCCGGGCAACGCAAAACGAGTAGCGGACCAGCTTGCGGAAATGCGCGGTGCTGCTATGAAGATGGGCCAGATACTGTCCATGGATACGGGTGACCTGCTGCCCAGAGAGCTCTCTGACATACTGTCCAAATTACGCTCCGACGCAAATTCGATGCCTATTGAACAACTCGAAGCTGCCATGACTGAAGCCTACGGACCTGATTGGCAAACGTTGTTCTACAATTTTGAATATGCTCCGCTTGCGGCCGCATCCATCGGTCAGGTTCATCGAACTATTTCTCCCGATGGACGCGAAATAGTTTTGAAAATTCAGTACCCCGGTGTGGCCCAGAGTATCGATAGTGATGTTGATAATATTTCGACATTGCTGCGCATGTCGGGTTTATTACCCGACGAACTGGATATCAAACCTTTTCTTGCAGAGGCGAAAAGCCAGTTAGCCGATGAAGCTGATTATCTTAAAGAGGCCAAGTTTCTGCAGGCCTTCGGTGAAGTATTGGCAGATGACGAACGCTTTGTTTTACCTGAGGTATTGCCGGAATTAACGCACAGCAATGTATTGGCGATGACTTACGTCAGTGGCTCCCCTATTGAGACTCTGATAGACCAATCGCAGGAAGAGCGTGATCGAGTCATGGCCGCTCTGCTAGAACTGATGTTAACCGAGCTGTTTGAATTGAAGATGGTGCAGACAGATCCAAACTTTGCCAATTATCAGTACCGAGCGACTACCGGTGAAATCGTGTTGTTGGATTTTGGTGCTACTCGCAGGTTTAAGAAGAGCTTCGTCAGCAATTATAAGAAGCTAGCGGCAGCGGCCGTAGCGGGCGATCGCGACAAAGTGGTTAAAGCGGCAGAGAAGGTGGGTTACGCCATGGGTGACCCAGACTCGGAGTATCGGAAAGTGGTGCTCGATTTATTTTTGTTTGCGCTCGAACCTTTGAGTAGCGATAGTTTATACGACTTTGCGGCTTCGGATATTCCCGGAAAAATGGCGCAGATGACTGAATCCGTATCGGATTATCGCGACTTTTGGCAGATTCCTCCCACCGATGCGGTGTACTTCCATCGGAAATTGGGAGGTATG
>JBLGAR010000143.1:0-11238 GCA_047612385.1 Cryomorphaceae bacterium
TGATTCGGCAAAAACCTCGTTAATAGTAAGTTCAGTCTCCATAGAAACAAATATTGGTACGGTAAGATATCCATACAATAGCCCAAGAGCAATACAGGTGAAACGGAGTGCTCGGGTAGCCTTGAGTCTCTCAATGCTGGCATTAATGACGTTATCAACTAACGAGAGTGCTTTAAGGTCCATTTCTACGGCTCTTGATAAAGCCAGCAAGATGACTACCCCTCCTGCGCAGATAATGACTGTTCCGTAAGTTATCGCTGTTATCGTTTGTGGTGTCATAGGCCCATTCGGCTCCATCCCAATGAGTAGCTTCATCAAGACATATCCCACCACACCAGCCCCACCCATCAAGATCAGCCCCAGCTTCCACGTGGCAATGCCCGTCTTATCCAGTTGCTCCAGCCCCCAGATACCCTTCAAGCCTACAGTTGCCATAACGCACCCCCCCTTGTATTGATAGCAGGGATAGTACAACGGAACCTCGAATCTAGCCTATTCACGGCAACGCGGTATGATCCCCTATAAACCAATAGCAGGGGGTGTGGATCATGACATTTATCGAGATAACAGCGGTACTGGGTAACTTAGGTGAGTTCATTGGGGCCATCGCAGTGGTGGTGACCCTGTTTTATTTGGCGCTGCAGGTCAAACACAGCAAGGAAGCCACAGAGGCCAATACCCGATCATTGGACGAAGGTAGGAAGATTGCATTGGTGGATGCTTATCATGCAAGGGCTGTAGAGATGGCGGAGAATTTTAGAATGTTAGCTGACTCGCCGTTAGCAGCAGTAAGTTTGAAGCATCACCAATCAGGTGTGGAATCACTCACTACAGAAGAAAAGTTTCGGCTAAGAACGCTCCATATGAACAACGTCTATATTCTCGATGCATCATTCTTTGCATATCAGCAGGGGCTACTGCCTGAATTTGAATCTACTCTTGAGGCCACCGTTAGATTTACTGGTCCAATATGGCGTGACCTCGGGGTGGATATTCCTCGGGAGTCCTTCAGGGCAGAAGTAGAACGCATATTGGCAATAGTAGACAAGGAAGCCGCTGCCGAGGAGTAGGGTCTGTGGTGGCAAATGATGGCGTGGTCGGTCTCAGTTTCGTACCCCTTCAAGGTTGCGGTCGAAAAAGCGTAATCTGAGTCATGCTCTGGCTGGTCGGATATTGGATCACCAAAATTCTGTCAGTGACCGAGAGGCGCGCCTCTGCGATACCCATTGCTGGATGGCGTCACTGTACCTTTGGTTTTGAGTCGCACCAAAGCCGTTCAGGTTGACAATTCATGGCAGGCGAGGGTGGTTATGCCGTGACAAATACAGTGGTCTAAATGACGTATTCTGCCCATTTATTTGTCACAAAAATCGCTGTAAGCCACGTTATTTCTACATCGCCTTGCGGATTGTGATTCCGGCGGTCGTGCCACTCGCAGTGCCCGCGGGTACCTACTGCAAGCCTTACATACGAGCGATTTGGCGCCTAATGTGCCAGATTTGGCTAAATCTGCTGATCGCTTGTTGGTAGTCAAGATATCTTGCAATGGAAGAGGTCCAAAGCCACGCGTAAATCCCGCAAGCACGACTCGGGCAGGTAACGGCCGCTACGGCAAACCAACAGAAATCGCCAACCTGATGTGCTTCCTGGCCAGCGACGAAGCTAAGTTCCTGACCGGGGCGGTCTACATGGCGGATGTCGGCACCTCCGCCCATTAAGTCCCGGCGCTGGCCACACTGCCATGGTACCCGTAACGGGTTGTCTGAATAAGTGTTACGACTTTTCTATCACGCGCCCACTTCATCGTGCAGGCGATTGCTGGCCAACAGATTGATGGCTGTTATTTTCAGCAGCGCCGCCTGGAATACAATATAAATCAGGGGGGTTTCCTGCTGCATTTTTGCCATCGATTCTCGATCAAGGGTATAGGCAACCACATCATTGTCGGCGATGACGGAAGCAGAGCGGGGCGTACCGAGCAGCATGGCAATATGGCCGACGATTGAGCCGTAAAGATATTTACGTAGTCGTAATCGCTGTCCTGAAATTTTTCCAGATTCCTGGAAACCTGGCCCTGACTGATCAGATACATGGCCTGTGAATCGTAACCCTGATGACACAAATATTCGTCCTTTTTGAATTGATTTATTTGACATTAATCTAGCACCCGGGACTAAAAGGAACGATCGCGGAAATCGGTAAACTGTCCCCGAATAAAAAAATTGTTGCAGCTAGGATGTAAAGTGTTTCGGCCGTTTTAACTATTTGCTGGCTTTGTGACGGCTGGTAGGCCGTCGAGTGCTTGCTATCTTCCCGTTAGCACTGTGCCGGCGTGATCCCCAGATTATCCGCTATTATCAATCTGCATTGTCATTCTGCATTGTCATTCTGTAATTGAACCTGAACCCTTTTATCCGCTGGTTGCAGCAAATCACCTGTTTGACAGCTTATTGCTCACTAATTGCGCGATTCCAGGCAGCCTTGACACATAATGCTGTTCTGATAACCTCGGCTCAATAGCATCGGCTCCGCTAGGCAGAGCATCAAACGCCTGAGTTGCCTCGCTGTTTCAGGATATCCGAGCGAGAACCATCCTATGAAATTCTCAGTTTCGACTTTGTTGCTGTGTCTGTTCAGCTGCTTTACGAGCCTGGTTAGCTATGCTGATTTTGTTGGCCGCAAGGGTAGCACGCTCAATCCGGGAGACGTCTGGTACAATGAATTTACGGTTAAAACCCAAACCCTGTTTGTGCTCTACTTCGCCAGTGAATACGGTTTGCAGGCTGGCATCTTCGGCAGCAGCGAGATCAGCAATTTCGAAAACGGCAGAACGGCCAGCTTTAATCTCATTTTTGACAAAAAGTACGGCATCAGTTCCGTCACCCTTGCACCGGGTGATTATGCCGTCGGCGTGCGTGGTGCAAGCAGCGCCACCCAGTATTCCCTTGAGCTCGAGGAAGGCATTCCTAAAATTTCCGGCGCGACCTACGAGGCGCAGGGTATTTCGGATGTCACTACCATCAGCAAAAACGGTGGGCGGCGGACCCATGAGTTTACAATTCAGGATGGCTTTGCTTACAACATCGAGGGGCTGAACTCAGTAGGGCTCGACTATTGGATCATCCCCGCTGCAGAAGCCGGCAACTTTCGCGCCGGTGGCAGCTTCAATTTTTACGAAGACTATCAGTTCACCAGCGATCCCAATCAACCGGGCTTAATGGAAATCAAGTTGAATCCCGGCGAGCATGCTCTCGCATTCAGGAACAGCAGCACCAAAGACAGCGCGCTGGTCTACCAGATGTACGTGCACCGCATTGACAGTGTCGACTCAGGCACAGGCTCTGGAACAGGCACCAGTTCCGGTACCAGCAGCAATCTTGACCTTAGTTGTCCTTGCGGGCTGGCATCCAGTGGCAGTCAACTGACCATTGAGGCGGCGTCAGTCACCAATACCGGTGGCGCTTCAGGTCCTTTGCGCCTGCAGGTCTGGGCAACCGCCAATAAATATAATGGCGGCAGCATAGGCGGCTATGTGCTCGGGACACTGAGTCTCAGCAGCAGCCTCGGCAACAATCGTCAGTACAGCAACATTAACGAAACGACCAGTTACGCTACGCCACCAGACGGTAGCTATTTTGTCACGTTGACCCTTGAGGAAGAGGGGTCGTCCGGTTACACCATCAAAGACTACTCAAGCTTCAGCGATGCCTGGATAGTTGGTCAGGCAACGAGTGGTTCTGGTTCGAACACAGGGGGCACTACCGGCGGCAGTACGGGCGGTACTACTGCCCCGGATATGGATGGTGACGGCATCAGTGATGCGAACGACCCCGACGACGACAACGATGGCGTACTGGACGCAGCAGATGCCTATCCTCTGATCAGCCTGGGCAGCCTCACAGACACCGATGCTGATGGCCGCCCCAACGACTGTAACTCAGCCTGTCTTGCGCTGGGTATGGCTGCAGACACAGACGACGACAACGACGGCGTGCTCGATACCGCCGATGCCTTTCCTCTGGACCCCAGCAAGTCAGTTGCGGCAGTCCACGCTCCTCAAAGCATGGCCGCAGCCCAAATGCTCGATGTCCCGCAGGTGGGCCTGCAGTTGACCTCTGCCATGGGTGAACGCGTCAGTGTCCCTAGTATCGCCAGAGCCCTGGTGCTTAATGTAACCGTGGTGAACCCAACAGCTCCCGGTTATGTCACTGTGTGGCCATGCGGCGGCACACGGCCGTTGGCGTCCAGTCTTAACTATGGCGCGGGTGAAGTGGTGCCCAACGGGGTTATTGCGACTGTTGGCGCAAACGGTAATGCCTGTTTCTTCTCCCAGAGCGGCACTGATCTTGTTGTCGATGTGGCTGGCTGGTTTGAAGGCACAGCCTATGTGGGCGTGAGTCCCACACGTCTTGTTGATACTCGTGACGGTACTGGCGGGCGCACAGGCCAAGTGGACGCAGGTTCACCGCTCACTATTCAGGTCAGCAACTTGCAGGTGAATGGTGCTTCGGGTAACTCTGTGACTACGGCTGCTAATATGGGCGCGGTGGCGCTTAACGTTACCGCTGTAACGCCCTCTGCGGCTGGCTATATAACCGTCTGGCCCTGCGACATCCCAAGACCCTTGTCCTCGAATATCAACTTCTCAGCTGGTCAGGTGGTGGCCAATGGCGTGTTAGCGCCGGTTAGCGCATCGGGTACTGTGTGTCTGTACTCTCAAGTACCTACTGATGTGGTGGTAGATATGGCGGGGTGGTTCGCCCAAGGTTCCTTCACTGGCACCGTGCCCCAGCGGTTGGCTGATACCCGTGATGGCACAGGTGGCAGGTTAGGTGCATTGACGCCGGATACCGAGTTGCGTATTCCTATCCACAATATCAACCTGGACGTGAATGGTGTAAGCACAGCAGTGCCTGTGACGGCCGTCGCTGCGGCGCTGAACGTAACCGTTGTCAATCCCTCTGCCTCTGGTTACGCCACTGTATGGCCCTGTGGCGTAGCTAGGCCGCTGGCTTCAAACCTGAACTTTACTACCGGTCAGGTGGTGGCCAACAACGTTATAGCGCCAATTGGTAACGAGGGCGCGGTCTGTGTCTATGCCAATGTGCCAACAGATGTCATTGTTGACGTGGCGGGTTGGTTCAGTGATACGGATACAGGCAAGTTTGTAGGCACGACACCGCAACGGCTTGTTGACACGCGAGAGGGGATTGGGCCTGTGCCGACTAACGAGTAAAGGCGCTACATTCAGAGGTGGGACCACGGGAGGGTTCCCGCGACCCGAGGGGTGTTTAATAGTCAGCCTTCTCGGTCATCTGACCGTCTGCACAGTTGACAGAATAGAGCGAGACTTCAAGCTCGAAGTAGGGGTATTTCGCACCAGAAAGGCGAGCGAACAGGTTCGAGGGTTTGCCGCATTGGCGGATTTGCAGACTACAGGGTCAGGTTCATTGGGTGTTGACTACATTAGATCTCGTTTTTCGAACAGTAAATTTAAACCGTATTTAGTATTTTGAATACTTCAGTTTCCAAAGTTTTCATCCGGAACGGTTTAGCAATTCTACCTTTAAATCCATACTCAGCGTAATTGGACAGAGCATTACTACTAGAGTATCCGCTTGAAACAATCACTTTTACCTGTGGATTAATAGCAAGCAATTCCTTAATAGCGTCTTCACCGCCCATGCCGTTGGGAACAGTCAAATCCAAAATGACCACATCGAAAGGTGTACCACGTTTATCGGCATCAATATATTTCGCTATAGCTTGTTTTCCATCAAGGGATGTTTCGACTGAATATCCTAAAGACGTAAGCATCATTGCTGATACATCCAGAATCGCTTCTTCATCATCCATTAACAGGATATGTCCTGAATACTGGGAAGGAAGCTTTTTGTCATTTAAAAAAAGCTCATCCACCAACTGTGCTGCAGGCATTGCGGGTAGGTAGATGCTGAATGTTGTGCCTTTACCAACATCAGATTTAACGCGGATTCGGCCATTATGTTTTGTAACAATACTGAGTGACGTGGCTAATCCTAGCCCGCTACCAGCTTCTTTAGTTGTGAAATAAGGGTCAAATATGGTCTTTTGATGTTCTTTAGAAATACCCGTGCCTTCATCACTAATTTTTATACAGATATAGTTTCCTGAAAGATGGGGGCTAAGATCATCAGTTAATTCATCAATGTTCATTGCTTCTATTGTTAGCGTGCCCCCTTCGGGCATGGCCTGATCTGCGTTTATTATAAGATTAGTCATGACTTGTGACAGCTGCCCTCTGTCTGCCGTAATCATCCATAAATCTTCTTCGAGCAACAGAATAGTTTTAACGCTAGACACGCTGAGTGAGAGTTCTAGTGATTCATGAATAGTCGATCTAATGTCAATAACCTCAAGCAGAGGTTCACCACCTTTTGCAAAGGTCAGCAGTTGGTGTGTCAGACTGGTTGCTTTCTCCATAGATTGATTGGCAGTTCGAATATATTGGTAGGCTGCATGGGTAGGTGGCAAGTTTAGCTTTGCCATTTCGAGATTACCAAACACGCCTGTTAGGATATTATTAAAATCATGCGCTAGACCTCCAGCCAAGATAGAAATAGAAGCAAGTTTTCTTAACTTTAATATCTCCTCTTCAACTTGTTGATCTCTCGCGAGCAAAGACATCGCTGTTTCAACAGCTTCAGCGAGTAGCAACTCCGCATCCTTAGAAGCTCCGCTGAGTAGGGCCTTAGCGCTCTTGGTGGCTTTATCAAGTAAATCTTCAGCAATACTCGTTGTCGCATGAGGTTTGTGCTCGGCAATATCTATCAAAGATAAAGCGTCTTCAATCGCTTTATTCTCCAAATCTTTAGCAGCAAATTCTGCTTTCGACAGCAATAACATTTTCCGGGTTTCAATTAAATCAGCAGCTTTAAAAAACAAAGCATCGGCCTCATTGGCCTCAGTAACGATTTGCATCATTAATGAATCTTTATGGCTTGCTGCCAATTTTGCAGCGCCAGCGAGTAATTCCTTCGCTGCCAAAGTAGCATCATTGACTAACATCACAGCGTTCTCGGCCGCTTTTCTTAGTAATTCTTTAGCTGGGCCAGCGTCAGGATTTGGAGTGCCATTTGCAAGGTCATCTAATTCGTTTGCACTCAGGGCCGCCTTCCTTCGCAAAATCTCGGCAGCAATATTCGCGCTCATCAATAATGATGCTTCTTCTGCTCTAATATCTATCATTGACTTGCATTTCCTACCATGATCTCAAGGACTACTTCTTAGGAGCCTAACTTAGGAACCTCAGATTACGATTGTTGGCAGTAGCCCAACTACTCCACTTTCTGAATTTCATTGCGGGTCTTGATGCCTAAGTATGCGAACGATAAGAATCTCACCTGATTCAATGCAGCAGCAAAGGCTGAAATCATAAAGGCGGCAATAAGCATACGTTAATATCTGCACAAACACCCCTTAAAACTGCACTTCTACACCATGTGATCATTTTATGATCATCACGCACTAGCATTGCACAGCGCTATGGCACCGAATGCTCAGCATTGTTTATATCACTACGAGCTGACACCAATGGTCCGAATCTAACAAACAAATTTGGCAATTATGACGATTGATCTCGCCCGCCTTTGATGGACGCCCTGCTAAGCGAGTTGGTTCTTCTTATAATTTTAGTCCATCTCAGTAAACGCGCCCTGCTGCCACAGATCGCGCAGGGCAAATTTCTGAATCTTGCCAGAGCCGGTTAGGGGAAAGGATTCAACCAAAAACCAGTGTTTTGGGGTTTTCTGCGGCGAAAGATGCTCGCGCAGATAAGCAAACAAGGATTCCCGCTCCAGAGTCGCTCCCGGTGCTGCCTGCAAAAACGCACCAACAACTTCGCCGAGACGTTCATCCGGCAACCCCACCACTGCCACCTGGCTGACGCTGGGGTGTTTGAACAGCAATTCCTCTAGCTCACGGGGATATATGTTCTCGCCGCCGCGGATGATCATGTCCTTGAGGCGCCCCTCGACCTTTGTATAACCACGTTCGTCCATGGAGCACAGATCTCCGGTGTGCAACCAGCCCTCTGAGTCGATCGTCTTGCGGGTCGCCTCCGGCATCTCAAAATAGCCGTGCATGACATGATAACCCCGGGTGCAATACTCGCCGAGTTCACCCAGTGGCAAAATGGCGCCGGATTCAGGATCAACAATTTTGATCTCCACATGAGGCATGGGCCCACCCAGGGTGTTGGACTTGTCATTGGGCAAGTCGTCGGGGCGGGTCATGGAAGCCACCGGCGAGCACTCGGTCTGGCCAAAGACGATCGTAAACTTTGCCTCAAGCTCTGCTTCAATGCGTTCAACCAATGCCGCCGGCACCGTTGAGCCGCCGGACGTCAGAGTATACAAGCTGCTGATATCCCGTTGAGCAATATCAGGGTGCTCAAGCATACCAATCAGCATGGTGGGCACACCGACTAGTGCGTGAACCCGATAGGACTCGATCAGCTCCAGCACCAGCCCAGGCTCATAAGCTTCAACAATGATCTGAGTGCAGCGGTGAGCAACCGCGCCCAGCACACAGACTACACAGCCCGCAGTATGAAACAGGGGCATCATGGTCATCCAGTTATCACCCGACTTGATTTTCATCCGCGCCAGCGTGTGACTGCCGTTATTCACCAGACCGCGATGATGCAGCAGGGCACCTTTTGGAAAACCTGTAGTACCCGATGTGTATTGGATCATCACCGCATCCATAGGCGTGACCACGGGCAGCTCAACTTCGTTGTCTGCACTGGCGAGAAAAGCATCCCACTCGTCAAAGCGAATCACTTCGCGCAGATCCGGACATATGTTGCGCACCTGCTCAACGGTGGCGAGCATGGGATTGCCGCGAAACGCTGGAGTTACCAGAATGCCGGCACAGCGTGACTGAGTCAGCACATATTTCAATTCTTCAGCCTGATAGGACGGATTTACGGTCACCATCACCAAACCCGCCATGGCGGCGCCGAATTCGACCAATATCCACTCGGGGGTATTCTGCGACCATACCGCGACGCGTTCGCCGGGCACAAACCGGCTAGCCAAGGCTCGAGCAGTGCGGGAGGCTTCGCCCAGCATCTCCGCGTAGGTCCATTGCCGGCGCTGCTCTGGGTCGGCGTGACCGAAGATCATGGCCAACTGATCCGGACTGTCGGCGGCGGCATTCCGCAACAGGTCACCGACGGTAATGTCGAGCAGTGGCGGCTCAAGGGGGCCGCGGGTATAAGACAGGCCGGCGGTTGTATTAGTGAGAGTAGTGTCAGTATCGATCATGTGTTGATCGCCTCTTGTTCAATTTAGTGAGTGTATAGAGCAAGAAACTTAACCCGCAAGATATTTTTTCAACAACTGATCGAACCTATCCTGGACTTTTAAAACCAGCTTGGAAGGCGATAACCGAGAGCAAATTATCACTGGGGGTATAGTCGAGCACCTTTATCCGCGTCAGATTCGCCGCGTGTGACGCCGATCAACCTTCCATGAGATGTTTCGGTTTGGGACTTTTTCCTGCAGGGCGGTTGCACCATGCAAAATACGGTGGTTTAAGAAGGCTGTTTTGGCTGTTACGTTTACACGAAATAGGCTGTAGGCCAGATACATACAGGTGCTGGCACCGAATTATGATTCCGGCAGTCGTGGGGCTTGGCGCGCCCGTTCAAGTCTCCTCGTCCACCGCATCTCTAAAAGTCTGCGCGGTTAGCGCCAATTACAAAATGCCAAGATCCGCTCAATTCAAGTTATCTCAAAACAGCCATCAAGTTTGTTTTGACCCCATGCCAGCTGACGGGCAAACTCAAGCCATGAGCGAGCCCCGCACCATTCGAGTCTTTATCTCATCTCCCGGCGATGTCGGAGAAGAGCGGGTGATTCTGCGCCAAACGCTTGAGCGAATCGGACAAGAATATCGCGGTATCCTCAAAATCGAATCGTTTATGTGGGAAAACGAAGCTCTGTTTGCCACGGCTGACTTTCAGTCCCAGATTGACGAATACCTTCAGCCCAAAGATGCAGATATTGCTGTTTTTGTGCTTTGGTCGCGGCTGGGCACCCGCTTACCGAAAAACATCACGCGAGCCGACGGCTCCAGGTATGAGTCCGGGACCGAATACGAATTCGAAAAAGCCAAAGACGGATTTGACGAGAACAGCAAGCCAAAGATTCTGGTGTATCGTAAGGGAACAGCTCCCATGGTGGAGCTTAACAACACTGACGCATTAGTTGAAAAGATTGAGCAACAGAAAAAACTGGAGAGCTTTTTCCGTAGAAATTTCTATGACGACGAAGAGGCACTAACCGGTGCATTTTCCACCTTCTCTGATGGCGCTCAATTCGAAGACATGATTTTTAACCACCTGTCGAATATCGTTCGTCAGGAACTCGACGACGAAATGCTCGAGAAACTTGAGTCGGAACGCAGTTGGCAAGGATCACCCTATCGTGGCCTTGAACACTTTGATCGAGAACACGCGGCAATCTTTTTTGGTCGAACCCGACAGGTCACCGAAATAATTGGCCTGTTGAAACAACGAAGCCAGGAAGGCAATCCCTTTGTCATGTTGCTTGGCATGAGCGGTGTCGGTAAGTCATCACTGGTTAATGCCGGCATCGTGCCCATGCTTGAAGAACCCGATGTAGTTGAAGGCATCAGCAATTGGCTACACATAAGATTCAAACCGGCGGACAATCCAGGAGACTTGTTCCTTGGGCTGGCAGACGCAATCTGCAAAGAAGATGCACTTGGTGCTTTTACTGATCGTGCATTGATCGCACAAGAAATGAAACTTGATCCCTCAGCCTTTGCAGAAAGAATTAGTTTTCAGCTCAACAAATCTGAAGGTGAAACCCGCGTTCTGATGTTCATTGATCAATTCGAGGAGCTTTTTACACAGGACCTGGAAGATAGCGATCGCCGGCTTTTTGCCGAAGTCATTCGTGCGCTGGTTCAAGAAGTCGGCATCTGGACTATATGCGCCATGCGCAGCGACTCTTTTCCTAAGGTTCAAGCTTTACCCGCCATGGTGTCGCTGCGAGCTAAAGGTGGCGATAAGGACCTTCTGCCACCGTCGCCCAGTGAACTTCAACGAATCATCAAGCTGCCTGCACAAATGGCAGGCTTGAGATTTGAAACCAATGATGAGGATATCAGTCTGGATCAATTGCTGGCAGATCAGGCCGTATCATTGCCAGAAGGTCTGCCGCTTCT
>JBLGAR010000144.1:0-11113 GCA_047612385.1 Cryomorphaceae bacterium
TGGACGGCAAGCGCTGAATCAGTAGTGTATGCCAAGCAGGACAATGTGAGTGAAACCAATGCTGAACAAGAAACGGCGGGCTACGGAACGCTTAACCTTAGAAGCACCTGGCAAGCAAGTGACGCACTACAACTGGCCGCGGGCTTGGACAATGTTTTTGACAAGGGTTATGAAGACCACATCGGTGGTTACAACCGAGCGAAAAATCCCGACATCCCTCGGGGAGACCGCCTACCGGGCTACGGTAGAAATCTCTTCGTGCGAGCTAGCTACTCTTTCTGAGATCGGTCAAGCTTCTTCAATAAGTAACTCTCTGGCGCTGGGCATTCGCGAAGCGCTTTGAAAACGCCTTGAAAGTACTGTTCAAAGAAAACGAACTGCACTTGTGGGTTGTGCACGCAAGCCACGTTCATCCGCGAAAAGAGCGTTTGCTTAGTACGCAGGAGCAGGCTCGAGCAATACGATTTCACAAGCCGATGACGTGTGAACGCCGGGTATACTTTCACTGCGCGCTGCGAAAGATTCTTGCGGGATATACCGGCTACGAGCCAGCGCAACTCGAATTTTTGACCAATGTCCGTCCTGGAGCCACAGAATGTATAGTGAGTACTTGCTTATATTCATGAGTATTGGCCGAATGCGAGCACAAAAACGCTCCCCACGCACGTGAGTATGCCCTATACATTTAGTAGGCCTTTCTGGCAAAAATCCGCTATGTTTGACGGTGGGGCAGAAACATTAGAGTAAAGAGAATAGAGCCACGATGCTCAACACCCTTAAAATAAATATCAGCGACCTGGACATTGGCATGTACGTCAGTGGCCTAGATCGCCCGTGGCTGGAGACTCCGTTTCTCACTCAGGGGTTTCTGATTGAGAGCCGTGAGGATATCGAACAGCTACGAGAATATTGCAACTACGTGCTGGTAGACGGGCGAAAAAGCCGACAGCGCTCATCTATACTAAAGCGTAAAGTTCGGAAGACTCAGGCCTCGCCAAATGCCGAGCTTGTGCCTTCAGTTGGGACCAATTATTCCGGCCGATCGCGAATTCCTGCAGGGCAGATATTCGATAATCGTACCATTAAACCCTACCACGATAAGAGTGACTGGAAAGACGAGCGGCCACTTGCACAAAAAGCGGTGGACACTCTGGTGGAGGATATTAATGAGATTTTTTCGCAGGTTAGTGATGGCGGTAGAATCAATATCATTAAATTAAAAAAATCTATAGAACCCATTGTCGACAGTATTACTCGCAACCCCGACGCCTGCTTGTGGGTGTCTCGTCTCAAGAATCACGACGAATACACTTACCAGCACTCTCTGGGTTCGGCAATCTGGTCGGTATCATTAGGCCGTCAGCTGGGTTTACCGCGCCATGATCTACGTTCGCTAGCCATGGGCTGTATGCTGATGGATGTGGGCAAATTACGCGTCGACACCAAGCTACTCAAAGCTAAGCGAAAGCTGAATTTGGAAGAAACGGCACAGATGGCAGGCCACGTCAGTTACGGCTTAGAGATCATCAAAGAAAGCGGCTTGATGAATCAGGATGTAATAGACATGGTGGCCCACCACCACGAGCGATTCGATGGCACGGGCTATCCCAATGGCTTAACAGAGAACCAAATCCCTGCGTTTGCACGCATAGCTGCCATTGTCGATACCTACGATGCGGTGACTAGCCAGCGCAGTTACGCGCCGGCCATCTCTCCTGCCGAGGCCATTCGTCTGCTCTACAAGTCCCGAGACGAAGATTTTCAAGCAGAACTGGTGGAAGCGTTTATCCAGGCAGTCGGTATTTATCCTGCCGGAACTTTAGTGGAATTATCATCGGGCGAGGTAGGCGTAGTCGTCGCCGAATATCGAACGCACCGCTTGCGACCCAAAGTCATGTTGCTTCTAGATAAGGCCAAAAATGAGCTGCCAGTGCCAAAGGTTATCGACCTTCAGGAAGATTCTGCAAGCGATGATATAGAAGCTCTAACCATTACAAAAGGCCTAGACCCCGACGCCTATGGCATAGATCTTTCCAAAGTCGATTTTTAACTTTTTTACATAATCTTCCGGCTCTCTTAACTCAGCCTAAGCCTTTACAAAATGAATCTGCCGACATTGGCGGTCGTGTTGTACTAAACTAATAAAACCACTGTAAAAACTAATAATAGTTAGGGAGCCCTAGCAATGGGATCAGGTACCTCGCACGCTTTGAGCCAATACTCAAAGTTGTTCACAAGAACGTTGACGGCTTGTTTCGTAGTTTTTTGTGCTGCTACCCAGGCTGAGATTCGAATAGAGGCACCTACAGTTGTACATCTGGACACAGATTTTACGGTTAAGATTATTGAGGACGACAAAGACGCAGCAGCATCGCCAGGAAACCTGGAGCTTTCGGTAGATGGCCACACGCAAGCGATAACCCTAACCGGAACCAGCACCGAAATTAACCTGCTACGCACCTCCGAGGCCGGAGCCACCACTGTCGTATTGCAAAGGGAAGGCCGGCGCGTAAGCAGCGCTGAGGTGCGCGTGATCGCGGGCTGGAAATCTCTCATCCCACCGCTGATTGCTATTGGCTTAGCGCTGTGGATCAAGAGCGTCATTCCCGCCATTTTCTTCGGTATATGGGCGGGTCTTGTGCTCATCTATGGGTTCACATTTCAGAATGCCGTGGATGCCCTACTGGATGTTTTTGCAGTCAACATAGTCGATGAGTTGGAGGACCGAGGCCATATTTCTCTGTTGTTATTCACCGCCATGATCGGCGGTATGGTGGGTGTTGTCTCGAAAAACGGGGGCATGGAAGGCGTCATCAATATTGTCGTGAAGTGGGCCAACTCCACTCGGCGTGGACAACTGTCCGTCTACTTCCTCGGTCTTTGCATCTTCTTCGACGACTACACCAACACTCTGGTGGTGGGGAACTCGGTAAGGCCAATCACCGATCGCCTAAAAATTTCTCGGGAAAAACTCGCTTATATCGTCGACTCAACTGCTGCACCTGTTGCCTGCGTAGCCGTTTTCACGACCTGGATTGGCTATGAGGTAGGATTAATTGGCGATGCCATAGAGGGGCTCCAGGGGCTAAACGAATCGTCTTACACCATTTTTCTAAAATCTATCCCCTATAGCTTTTATCCTCTGGCTGCGATTTTCTTCGTCTACCTTATTGCATCTTCCGGCAGAGATTTCGGGCCCATGCTGAAGGCAGAAAAAGCAGCCAGGAGCGCTCCCGACAAGGTCGTAGATGTTTTGGCCGATTTGTCTCTCGAGGCGGAATCGGCCCCCATGCCGGCCCGGGCCATCAATGCAATTGCACCTATTCTCACCTTGGTGATTAGCAGCGCCGCGGGGTTTTACTACACCGGGGAAGGCGACAACTTGCAGGATATTCTCAGCACCGCAGATGTCTACCAAGCACTGATGTGGGGCTCTTTTTTAAGTGCCGCGGTCGCGGGTGGCCTCACGCTTGCACAAAGACTCATGCCTCTGGAAAAAATAGTGCAAGCCTGGTTGGACGGTGCTAATTTAATGATCCCGCCGCTGGTTATACTGGTGCTGGCCTGGGCGCTCTCAGGCATAACCACCACTCTTGGAACAGCGGATTTTCTCGTGGCTCTCGCGGGAGATCTTCTAATACCCGCATTGATTCCCGCTATTGTATTTTTACTGTCGGCGGCAGCGGCATTTGCCACAGGATCCAGCTGGGGAGTGATGGCCATTATTTTGCCGCTGGTGATCCCGGTGGCGTGGACCGGACTCTCCATGGATGGCAGCGTCACTCCCGATGAAATGCACATTTTGTATTCCACCGTTTCGGCGGTACTGGCAGGCTCCGTATGGGGCGATCACTGCTCGCCCATTTCCGATACCACAGTGTTGTCGTCCCTGGCTTCGGGCTGCGACCACATTCAGCACGTTCGCACTCAAATGCCCTATGCCTTCGTGGTAGGAGCTGCAGCACTTGTGATGGGAATCATTCCCGTTGGTTTTGGCATGAGCTGGTGGCTGGGATTGTTGTTAACTTGCACAACGCTAGTTCTCATACTTCGCGTGCTTGGCAAGCATAGCGAGGTAACCGAGCAGGCCCCGCCAACACTCTAGTGCTCGGCTTGTTTCAGATAAGCCAGTGCCAAGTGCGACAGCATCGTCACCCCTTTCACCAATTCAGCTTCATTCACCTGGAAAAAGGGTGAGTGATTCGGGGCTGCTTTTTCCGGGGAAATGCCAACCGGCAATACACCCAGGCTCAAGAACAAACCCGGTATCTTCTCCTGATAAAACGCAAAATCTTCGGCGCCCATCGTAAAACCACCCGCTACAAATGCGCTTCCAAACAGATCTCGCAATACTGGTGCCATTGTGCGGGCCAGCTGCGGGTCATTGTAAGTAACGGGCATAACCGCATTGATGGTGACTTCGGCGGTGGCACCCGAGGCTTCGGCAATACCTTTGACAACCTTTCGCATCCGCTCATGCAAGTTTTTCTGCACCTGTTTGTCGAAGGTGCGAATGGTGCCAATCATGGTGACATCATCAGGAATAATATTGCCTCTAACGCCTCCGTTGATCGCACCTACAGATATAACCGCTGCTGACTTGGTAACGTCCAGCTGTCTCGAGGGTATCGTTTGCAACGCCAAAACCACCTGACTGGCGATCGTAATGGGATCCACCCCCAACCACGGGAGACCACCATGAGTCTGCCTGCCAATAATCTTGATAGAAAAATTGTCCGCCGCGGCCATAACTCCACCGCTACCGGCAGACACGGTCCCCGCAGGTGCAGGCGCCACATGCAGACCGAAAATGGCCGTCGGTGGATTTGGGCCAGCCAATACGCCCTCCTCGATCAGTAACTTCGCCCCACCGGTTTCTCCCTCGGGAGCGCCTTCCTCTGCCGGTTGAAAGATGAATCTAATAGTGCCGGGGATCTGCTCTCGCATGCCCGCAAGTACCTCGGCAGCGCCCATTAGAATAGCGGTGTGGGCATCGTGGCCACAGGCATGCATCACATCAACCTCTTGGCCGCGGTACGTTGTCCGCACTTTGGAAGCAAAAGGGAGATTTACCATTTCCTTTACAGGGAGCGCATCCATATCGGCCCGCAAGGCAACCGTCGGCCCAGGCAATCCTCCTTTTAAGATGCCCAGCACTCCCGTGTGCCCTACCTGGGTTCTAACCTCATCAAAACCAAGACTCTCTAGGTGCCGAGCGACCAGCGCAGCCGTGCGGACCTCGCGGTTGGACAGCTCCGGATGCTGATGGATATCGCGACGCCAGGCGATCACTTTGTCCTCTATACCTTCGGCGGACGAGCGCACCTTATCCCCTTCGGTCAAACTCGCGGACCAGGAAGCACAACTCAATAGCAGCATTAAAAGACCCCCAAGTATGGATACTAACGCGCTGATTCGATCGGGCATTCGAAACCTCCGTTACTGCTTACATTTATTTTGGTCATCCTGCAGCAATTATGACAGAACAAATCACCATAGGCCTGCTAACTTCGACGGCACACCCGGGCCGCCACTGCGAAACGATGGAGTGGTCGCTTAGAAAAAAAAGGGCGCTGTCAGTAAACTGACAGCGCCCTATTAACCCCCTAATTACTTGTCTGGCTCGCTAGCTACGCTTACCAGATCAATTCACTAGAAACTTACAGCAAACTCCACACCGTAGTTTGCGCCCTGATTCCAGCTAGCCCAGCTAGTCAGATCAGGAATTCGGCTTACCACACGCTCTCTTTCATCCGTTACGTTGCGCCCATAACCTGTCAAACGGTAGCGGCCATCGTTCCAGATGTAGCTAATGGTCAAGTCCAAGTTCTCGATAGAATCAAGGTTACCCAGTGGATCATTACCTTGTGCTCCCGGCGTTGGATCTCTGAACGCAAGAACTTCGATCTCGTCACGCCAGCGATAGGAGGCAAATGTGACCAACTCACCAGAACCCATCGGAATGGTATAGGTGCTATTAAAACCGAAGGTATTTTCCGGCGTATTACGCGGCGTAATATCTGTGTTGTCGGTTATAACCTGGTCCCCATTGAGGTCGGCAAGATATTTGTCGTACTCGGCGTCCAAATATCCGTAGGAAGCCCGGATATTCCAATTTTCGGTGACCTGGAATTGAAGCTCCAATTCCACACCAAAAATTTCAAGGGCCCCTGCATTACGTATTACTGTTGCGACATTGGTCAAATCAATCGGTATGAGAATATCTTCCTGCTTGTCCTCATAGTCGTTGTAAAAGACCGTCGGATTAAAGATCATTCGACCGTCCATCCAGGTACTCTTCATACCCAGCTCCCAATTCGTCACGTATTCTGGCTCATAAGTAGGGTCGATATTGAAGTTAGCCTGACGGCCAAAGAAACCGCCACTCTTAAACCCTTCTGACCATGACCCGAAGACCATAATGTCGTCGTTGTACTGATATCTGAAGCCAAGTTTGCTGGTGACCTCGGACCAATCATCCTTAAAGTCTCGAGTGGGGAAAGCCGGTTGAGGCTGGCCCGGAACATTAGTGAAAACGATACCATCACCACCGGTGAAATCTTTTTCTTCGTAGGTATAGCGAATACCCGCGGTCATCGTCCACTTGTCATTGATGTCCCAATCGCCCTGAGCAAAAGCTGCGTAAGAAGTTGTGTCCTGACTCTGGCCGTTGCGACTAACGGTATCTGCTGTAAAACCGGCCCCACCAGGAACACCCGGCACAATGCCGCCTATAGCGTCAATCGTAGTCAGTAGCTGCCATACGTTCCAGTCCTGCAGATAATCTACCTCCCAGTAGTACAGACCAGCAACAAATTCGACGGTGTCTGAAAACTGCGAGGTAAAGCGCAGCTCCTGGCTAAACTGATCCCACTCGTTGAGGTAGTCGAAATACAGAAACTCTTGAGGGCCACCATCAAACTCGAATCGATACTCTTCCTTCATCTCGCGATTACCGGTGATAGACGTCACCAAAAATCCGCCCAGATCCCAGTTCATAGTCAGGATCATGGTGTCGTATTCGCTGTCGTTGTAATTGCGGTCGTTAGCGGTGCTTTTATCTTCATCACTACGAGAAGTAGACTCGCATGCACCCGTAAAGAGCGCCCCCTCAAGGTTACAATCTAGATCTTGACCCGGCTGACTTGCGGTTACATTCGCGCCGACGTCAGTTTCATCGTTATTGTGTTCATAGTGAAACTTCACATCGAAGTTTTCCGTCGGCCGCCAAAGTGCAGCAAAACCATAAGTACTCTTATCGTCCCCAAAAGCGTCTTCGCCGATGGTAATGTTCTTAACCCAGCCATCACTCTTGATCTGATTAGCAAACAGCTTGACACCAAGCTTGTCCTCGATGAGTGGCACATTGAGGACACCTTTTATGTCCTCACGGCCGTCATCACCAAGAGTTACGCTGGCATCACCACCCCACTCCATGGTGACATCTCCACGGATGATGTTAACAACACCACCGGTGGTGTTCTTGCCAAATAAGGTGCCCTGGGGGCCACGCAGCACTTCGATAGCCTTGGTGTCGAAATTGTTGAGCAGTGAGCCGCTTGAGGTACCCAGATACAATCCATCCATGACCACGCCGATTGACGGGTCTAGTGATTTATCGGTTTCCTGGTAGGACACTCCGCGAATACTGATCGCAGCACCACCGGGGATGCCCGCTGTAGTCCTGATGTAGACATTGGGCGTGAAAGACTGGATATCATCCAGTCGACGAAGACTAGCCTCTTTGAGCTCTCTGGTAATCGAGGTCACAGAAACGGGCACTTTTTGGATAGATTCCTCGCGCTTACGAGCGGTAACCAAAACTTCCTCCAGTGCAAACCCCTTATCTTGCGCAAGCACAGTAGGTGCAGTCGTTGCGGCGATGGCAAAAGCCAGAGCTGTAAGTGGAAATCGATAATTGTCGGACTGTGTGTAAAGTGCTGAGTTCTTCTTTAACATTATTTTTCTACCTCATACAAATGGAAACGTAATACATTCAGGTTTATGGAACTAACCGTTTGCGCAACCGCAGCATTGCCGGCAACGCCAATACAGAGAGTGCGTTTGTAGTGATTGTTAGAGACGTCACTTTTCTTTTCCACGGAGATTAGTGAGAATGTAGAAAACAGTCAAGACTGTTTTTATGGCATATGTTGGCATATGTTGGCAGATGCCTACAGACGCTGGACAGAACATGGTCGGCTCGTCGATATTGTCACTACATCGTGTATTAGGGTCGTTAACTTTTCATCTACATCATTGAGGAGATCGAAAATGGTCATGCCCGAGATACCGGCGGATCGATATAACAGCAATGACTTTCAGAAGTTGGAGTGGGAACGTTTGTGGAGGCGTGTCTGGAATATGGGGCCCAAGCTCAATGAATTGCGTAGCCCGGGTGACTACATCACCCATACGCTGGGTAAGGAGCAGCTGGTCTTTGTACTGAACGAACAGGGTCAGCTGCGAGGCTTTTACAACGTTTGCCGCCACCGTGGAAACGTGCTGTGCCGTCGTTATCGCGGCAGTATGAAAACGTTCTATTGTGCGTTCCACGGTTGGAAGTATGACCTTGATGGCGCGGTTACCGATATTCCGCATCGAGAGCGCTTTTTCGGGCTGGACGACCCGGCACAGCAGGAAAAGCTCAATCTGACGCCACTTCTTGTTGACGTATGGGGTGGGTGGATCTGGTTCAACCTGGATCCGGACGCGGCGCCGCTTATGGAGTTCCTCGGTGAGATACCCGAGAAGCTCGCCGGCTACCAGTTTGAAAAAGCCACACTCATCGATTACAAGACGTTTGAATTTGACTGTAACTGGAAGACCACCCTGGATGCATTCAACGAAAGCTACCACTTCCCCGCGTTACACCGGCAAATACTGCCCTGGGGAAACGAAGATGCGCCGATTACTCTGCTTGGCCTGCACAGCATGATGATCAATCAGTATGGTGTGGCCAGCCCATCCCTGGACGATCGAGAAACGATTAGCGAGCAGCTTGAGGAATATCTACGCGGGCAGGGAATCGCCCCCGAGACATTCGATGGCCAGGGCCTCGACATCAGAGCAGCTGTACAAGAGCACAAACGAAAACTTCAGAACGACACTCATTTCCCCTATAAATCGCTTGAAGACGGACAGCTGACGGACGCTTATCATTATCTGGTGTTTCCGAATGTCCACTTCAACTGTTTTGCCGAATTCCATGTTGCTATGCGGTACCGACCCCATCCCAGTGGAAACCCAGGGAGAATGCTTTTTGATTTTCTCATGTTTGCTCCTCTTGCGCCGGGTGAGACCGTTAAACCGTTTACTCATAAAGTCGCCAAAGGCGGTGTCGACGCCGTTAGTGATGTACTGGAATGGGGAGCGCGCAGTTTCCCTGCTTCAGATGAAGTGCTGGAACAAGATATAGCCCTGCTGCCTTTTGTCCAGTTAGGAATGAATTCTGACAGTTTTGACGCGATGCATCTAGGCGCTGATGAAAGCCGCCTGTCGCATTTCCACGAAAACCTGATGCGCTACATAAAGGAGTAATGAGAATGGGAGCACAAAGGAATCGAGAACTTTTAACCCAATGGTATACCGCACTAGAGCAAGGTGACTGGGAAACGATTGGCGACATGCACGCCGACGATGTGGTTTATTACATGGTAGGGAGTACTCCCGTTAGCGGGAAGCTTGAGGGCAAGGATGAGTGCCTGGGTGAAATGATCAATAAAAAGTTGCTAGGCCAGCTGGTGCCCGAAGAGGTTCGATTCAGTCAGAAATGGCGCATCATGTGCGTGGATGACCACGGCGGAGTCGGAGTCATGGAGGGCGGTGGCCCGACGGTATCAGGCGATATGTACTACCAGACCTATTGTGAAATATTTCGTTTCGAGAACGATAAAATCAAGGAGCTCCATGCCTTCTTTGATACTGCCTTAGTTGAACGTTGCCTGTTCGGAAATCATTTGCAGCAATCGAGAGAGCAGCCGAAGCGGCCGTGTGATTTTTGTATGGTTTTTGAAGGTTTGATAAAAACCCTTAGGCGACTGACGAGTTAACTTGCCAGTCGCCTAAGGCGCATAAAAAAAGGGGGCTTTCGCCCCCTTTTTTTATGCTGCCGCTAAGTCTTTAGAAAGACACGGCAAGCTCAAAGCCAATGGTCCGTGGCTCATTCCAAAATCCGCGAGTTGCAAGCGGCGTAATCAACTGATTGCCCAATTCCCGATCGTCGGTAAGATTCTTACCATAGACCGAAACACGGTAGCGATCATCAGACCACCAATAGCTTAGCTGTGCGCTGACATCATCGAGGTCACCCCTATGGCCCAGAGGATCGTTATCTGCCTCTGAATCAACTTCGTCACGGTAGCGATAGGACAAAACACCCTCCAGACGACCTGGGCCTACTTCGGCGGTATAGGTAGTGCTAATGCCGAAGGTGTTTTCAGGTGTGTTGCGGGGCTGTAGGTCTGAGTTGTTGGTAATGATCTGGTCACCGTTAAGGTCAGCGAAGTATTTGTCATAGCTCGCGTCTAAGTAACCATAGTTGGCGCGCACGAACCAATCTGCGGTTATCTGGAATGCCACCTCAAGCTCGAGACCGAAGATTTCTTCCGTTGAAGCGTTCCGCACCACGGTAGCAACATTGGACAAATCAACAGGGATCAAAATAGACTCTTGCTTGTCTTTGTAATCACTGTAGAAAATGGTGGGATTGAACGTCAACCTTCCTTCCATCCAGGTGCTCTTGAGACCCAACTCAAAGTTTTCCACGTACTCTGGTTGAAAGCTAGAATCAAGGTCGAAGTTGGCTTGTCTGCCGAAGAATCCGCCACTTTTGAAGCCCTCTGAATAAGAGCCCCATACCATAAGATCGTCATTAACTTGGAAACGCAGCGCAACACTAGGCGTGAATTCTGTCCACTTGTCGTCAGCAGTGAACGGAGAAACTAAAGGCGGAATAGAGTCACCCGCCGCTGGATCGTAGAATGCACCTCCATTACCGCCGAGAAAATCTTTCTCTTCTTCGGTGTACCGGCCACCCAAGGTCAGGGTTAACTGGTCGGTAAGCTCCCAATCAACAGAGATATAGGCGGCGATTGATTCTGTTTCCTGCATT
>JBLGAR010000145.1:0-11066 GCA_047612385.1 Cryomorphaceae bacterium
CTTGTGGTTTGTTAACCAGCACCAGGACGATAACAATAACCAGCGGGATAACAATGGCGTTGAACCCCATTAGCAAAAGCACTTTAAGCAGCGCTGGGAAACTCCAAAAAGGTGCCAGGATGGCCGGGGCTGCGACGCAGATTATTAGCAAGCGCTTGAAGGACGGGTTGCTTTGCGTGTCTCGCCAATCCTTACCAAACATATCCAGCCAGAAGTAGCAGATCACCTGAACCACCACCACAAAAGTCGTTAACGCTGCAATCATAAGACCCGCAGAAAAAATAAGCGGTCCCAAAAAGCCCAACCCCGGCGGAAAGGCATTCACTAACACCTTGCCAGCTTCGTGAACCGTATCAATTGCGCCATGGTCGGCTAGGGGATGCAAAGCGAAACCACCGGCGACCACAACGAAAACAGAGTAGCCGCCAAACACCAGCCCTAAGTTAATAATTGAGCTGCGAAACTCCGCTTTTAAGTCGGGGTTGCCGCTTAAGTTATCGGCACACATATAAGGTATGCCCAGCAGTGCTGCCGGAGCCAGGGCGCTGCCGACAATGGCCAGTATCGATCCTGTACTACTGCGCACGGTTTCGGTGCCGGCGACCGCCAAATCATCGGGTATAGCGGGAATGAAACCAGCAAGTATGTCTGGGGCTTCACTCAGTGCGCCTACCGCGACCACGAGAAAGCCCAAAAACATAATGATCATTAAAGTGGTCATTATTTTCTGCATGCGCTGGTAGCCGCCAGAAGAGACCAAAACAATAATGGCAACACCAATCAACAACGACAGCGCAATCTCGGCGTAGTGATATCCGCTTACATAGTCCGCGTTGGCTAACACGTCGGGGGGATAGAATCCGAACAGTGACATCATCGCTGAAGTCATGACTGACATTTGCCCCATGCCGATCAACAGGTGTACAGGAATATTGATCGCGAAGATCAGCCAAGCTACCCCGGGGTGAATGTGCCTACGTATCTGGCTGAACATACCCTCATCCGGGTTTAGCAAGCCAATTCTCGAAGCCGAATCGACCGAGATAACAAACAGAGGCAGCATCAGCGGAATAACCCATAGTAAGTCGTAGCGAAACCATGCGCCTGCCAAAATTAGAGAGGCCGCTGCCCCGGCTCCCATTGTTCCGGCTGCCATAACTGCGGCGGGCCCTACTAGCTGAGAAAACAATCGTCGGATGTATTGCATAGTACTTATAGAACCGCCTGTCCGGCATCAAAGGTTTTGCGTACCTTGTGGCAGGCAACATCTGAATCCGCTTTTCCGCGTGTGTGAATGTCCACGAATGTAGTAGTCGCAAAGGTGGAAAAGGCAATAACTCCGTGCGCGATGCCAGTATCCAGTACCGCGTGTTCTACCGACAATTGGTAGACATTCTCCGGCAATAAGGCTTCCGCTGAGATAGTAAAAGATTTGTCTGCATAGATTAGA
Source organism: Cryomorphaceae bacterium (assembly GCA_047612385.1). GTDB lineage: Bacteria > Pseudomonadota > Gammaproteobacteria > Pseudomonadales > Halieaceae > JBALVT01. The sequence goes on from JBLGAR010000145.1 coordinate 1,451, forward strand.
TAGGGGATATTCTCAAAGGGGCGGCCACTGTGCGCGCGACGCACTCCATCGCAATCCGCCAAGATAACAAACAGCAAGTCATCCATAATACCCAGAGGGTCTGAACCGCCATCTGTGAATTCGCTCCAGGTGACGATTAAATCCTGCGCGGGATTAATTTGTCCAGGTTCAACGGTCTCGCCGCCTTGTGACAAATAAATACGCGGTGCAGGGGGTAAACCAGACTCGTCCGATTTGGAGTTGGCCATACTCACTGACTGGCTGACACTGCCTGTACTAGGTGAGCTGTAGTGAAAAACGTAGTCTCCATCCGGGTAGGCATCTTCAAGTTCCTGTTCGCTTTTATAACGACCGCCGTGCATTTCCAAAGCATAGCCGCTGTCCTCAAAGCGTATACGTTTGCCCTTGGCAAGCGGGGTGACTATCTCGGCGGGTTTAACCGACCCGTTGGGCTGCAGAAATATCTCAGCAAAAAAATGGTAGTTGAGCGGCTCCACAGTCCCATTGCCTTGCTGGCGCTGATTCGCCGTTTTCCCGATCACAATAAAAGTAATATCGTATTGCTCAAGATCCACTGTGCCTGGGCTTTGGTGGTTGCAGGCCAGCAGCGCAGGTAGGCCGAGCAAAAGCAGTAACATGACACGCAAGTATTTTTTTATTGTATGGTGCATGGCTCACCCCTAAAACTGCGCTTTTCAGGTACAGTAGGATAGCAGCTAAATAAGGTACTCGGTGATTAAAAATTCACAGGAACAGGCACCACGGTCTCTGATTGTCGGTATATCGATTATTGCCGGCACCTCGGTTGGAGCAGGTATGTTTTCCCTGCCTATTGTCTCTTCGGGCATGTGGTTCAGCTGGTCTGTTTTACTGCTGATATTCACTTGGTTTTGTATGTTCCATTCCAGCTTGATGATACTTGAGGCGAACCTGAATTTTGAGCCAGGTACCAGTTTCGATACCTTTGTTCGTGCTACTTTGGGCAGTCGCTGGAACGCCATCAATGGCCTAACTCTTGTTTTTGTCCTCTATATACTCACCTATGCCTATATTAGCGGCGGTGGGTCTATTGTCAGTCATACCGTGGAAAGCACCCTGGGCGTTTCCATACCGCCTATGGTGGCCGGTTTATCCTTTGCTGCGGTGCTGGCCTTTATAGTTTGGTTTAGCACCGGCTTGGTGGGGCGCATGACGGCGGTTCTGCTCGGTGGCATGGCCGTAACCTTTATCTTGTCTGTCGGTGATCTTGGTACGCGAGTGCAATTGCCGGTGTTGCTTGAGAATAAGCCCGGCTACGCACTTTTTTTACTGGCCGCAGTTCCTTACTTTCTAACGTCTTTCGGATTTCACGGTAACGTGCCTAGCTTAATGAAATACTATGGAAAAGACCCGGCGCGCATCCGAAAATGCTTGCTGTTCGGCTCTTTGATATCTCTGGTGGTTTATTTGCTGTGGCATATTGTTACGCTGGGAAATATTTCAAGAGAAGAGTTCAAGCCTATTATTGCGGCGGGTGGCAATATTGGCGACCTAACGTCCGCTTTGAGCCTCATTGCGAACAGTACTAGATTAACGGCACTACTCAATGCCTTTGCCAATTTTGCGGTCGTATCGTCTTTTCTCGGAGTCACGTTGGGTCTGTTCGACTATATTGCCGACAAGTTTAAGTTTGATGACTCCCGCATAGGGCGGTTCAAAACGGCTGTAATCACTTTTTTACCACCGACCATCGGCGGGATTTTCTTTCCACATGGGTTCATCTATGCCATCGGGCTGGCAGGTTTGTGTGCCGCTATTTGGGGGACTATTGTGCCGGCTCTGTCGGCCAAGGTCAGCCGCGAAAAATTTGGTAATCCGCATTATAGAGTTTGGGGTGGCAATGGCCTTGTCTACTTTATGTTTTTCTACGGAGGCGTACTTATCGTTTGTTACGGCCTTGCGGCGGTAGGCCTGCTGCCTGTTTTTAAGTGAAGAAGCACCAACACCCCGCAAGTCCTTGTCAGTCAAAAGATTCTGCTCTGTGGGGCAAGACTTTAGGCCGATTAGGCCGCCTAATGTAAAGAGAGTGCAAACAGCACCCATCTTTGAATAATTATTGGTGAGATTGTTAGATGAGTTTGTCTTTTCACGTAGGTTGCCTTCCCAATAGGCCCTTAGCTGATTCTGTTGAAATGGGCTGCGCCGCAGAACAACTGGGCTTTGGCGGAATATGGGTCGCAGACTCACATTCGGTCATGCGCGATGCCTACGCTGTGCTCAATGTTCTGGCAACTCGCACGACCTCCCTGCAATTAGCCACAGGTGTAACACTCACAGGAACCCGCCATCCGGCCGTCATTGCTAATAGCTGGGCGACGATGGATGAACTGTCCAATGGCAGGGCGATATGTGGTATCGGTATAGGTGAGAGTGCTGTTTACAATCTCGGGATGAAACCTGAACTCCTTGCAGTGTTTGAGGAAAAGGTCAAAGTTATCAGAACGCTGCTGCGTGGAGAAAAGATTCACTACGAAGGCACGGAGATACACATGCCATGGTCGAATTGTGACGTTCCGATTGTGGTAGCCAGCTCTGGGCCAAAATCACTGCAAATGGCCGGCCGTATCGCCGACGGTGTTCTATTTCAAGTGGGAGCACAGCCGGGCTTAGTGGACTATGCTCTAGACAATATTCGCCTCGGTGCAGAATCGGCAGGGCGGAAGTTATCGGACCTGAAATTGTACATGCGCATCGCTACCTCAGTACACGATGATACTGAGCTAGCAAGAAAAGAACTAAAAGGTTACACCTCCGTTGCAGCCGGTACCGTATTTAAAACCGTGCCCAAAGAGTATTTAGGTGACGCGCTGTATGAAGATTTGGCTCAATTTAAGGCCGGCTACGATTACGCCGAACACGGCAGCAATCAGTCTGATCACAGTGATCTGTTAACAGAACGAATTTTCGACGCCGTTGCCGTTGCGTGCCCACCCAAAGAAGCCATTTCTCGCTTCAACGAACTGGCTGCAAAAGGTCTGGATGGCTTTGTTTGTCCGTTCGGAATGCCCGACCCTATTCCCTACATGCGCACCTTTGCCGAGCAGGTAATGCCTCATGTGATCAGCGCCCAGGGAGAGGGGATCGCGACGTGAACACTGTCTATATCGGATTTAAAGCATACGATATTCACGAGCTGTTGTGCCATGCGGTCGCGACTGTGGGCGGATACTACGCTCAGGAATCTATGACTGTTAAGTTAATCGACACCACATTCGTGCCCGATGAGGCGCTACCTGAGAACAGCCTGCAGGTTGCCTGTGGTGCCGCCTTGGCGAGCTTTGTTTCCGGGGCCAAACATAAGGTCGTATTCGTAGCCTGTGATCGCCCGATGTTTTGGCTGTATTCCCGCCCTGGTATCAATAACATGGCGGAGCTCAAACAAGGCAGTGTGGCCACTTTTCCAGATGCCGCGCCACCCGCAAACTTCCTGAAGAAATTACTGCGAGAAGCAGATGTTGCGCCCGGACTGTTGCCATCGCGTGATGATGTTGCGAGGTTGGGCTTACTGAGCTCGAGCAGTGTCGACGCAGCGCTGCTAAGCTCTCACTTCTTGCCCTGTGAGGTCGAACGAACTGGCGCCAAACAGTTGGCGTTTGTAGGCGATACTTTACGATTGCCCAGCACCGGGCTCGCTGTTTCCGAGGATTGCTACGAAGAGCAGCCCGAAATGATTGCTACCATGGTGCGCATTTTTAAGCGTGCAATGAATACTATATTTGATGTCGATCAAAGTGTGTTACGGGCGACATTAACTCAGTGCTTTGGCAAACACGAAGACTACCTGGACCAGGCAGTAGCAGTGATTCACGCCTGTTACAACCCATTAGGCCATAGCTGTGATAGCATTTTGCAACCGGCGATGGATTCTGTAGCAACGAGTATGGGATTGGCCACCCGAGATTGTTCAGAGTTCTATCAGTTTCAAACTATAAAATCGCTCAACCTGTTAAACCTTTCCGAAGAGGCATAGATAACTCATGTATCCCGCTCCCTTTCGATACCACCGACCCCAAAACCTGCAAGACGCCGTGGGTCTGCTCACAAAATTTGGTAATGACGCCAGGATCATGGCTGGCGGCCAGAGCGTTATTCCGATGATGAAACTAAGAATGGGAGACGCCAGCGAACTCGTCGATATTGGCCGTTTGCCCGACCTGTCATACGTGAAAATTGAGGGCAGTACTTTACACATTGGTGCGCTTGCAACTCACGCGTCGATTGCCGCATCAGATGCTGCACGAAAAGTACATTTGGTAGCAGAAACGGCGGGCGGTATTGCCGACCGCCAAGTACGCAGTATGGGAACGATCGGGGGCGGGCTGTCCGTTGCCGATCCCAGCGGCTGCTGGCCCACCAGCCTCAGCGCACTAGACGCTGTTATTCAGGTGTTTGGCCCACGGGGGCATAGATCAATCGCGATGGCTGATTTTTTGGTGGACAGCTATGTTACCGCTCTGGAGACAGGGGAGCTGATCACCAGCATTGATATCCCCTTACCCAGCCAGGGCACCGCAAGTGCTTATCTGGCATTCAAGCGATCTGCCTCCGCATATCCCACGGTTTCCTGCGGCGTCCAGCTTTCCATGGCCGGTGATAGTTGCAGTGCAGCGCGACTGGTATTGGGCGGAGCAGGGCCAACAGCTGTGCTATCAGCGCCCGCGGACGCCTCTTTAGTAGGAGGCTCCATCAACGCAGAGACTCTCGAAAAAGCGGCGGACATAATCCTTGCCGCCGCGGAGCCACCACCGGATGCGCGCGGATCCGTTGATTTTAAGTTGGCCATGTTGAAGGACCTGTTGGTGGAAGCCGGACTAAGAGCGTTTGCGCGCAGCCAAGGAGAAGAGATTGTGGGAGGACATCGCTATGCATGAAGCCATACCCAAGGTAGTGGTCGATATATCAGTGAACGGCGCAGACTATCAGCGCGAAATTGAACCGCGCTTACTGCTGGTCGAATTCATTCGCGAAGAACTCGGACTCACGGGTACTCATGTGGGTTGTGACACCAGCTATTGTGGAGCCTGTACCGTGATACTCGATGGCAAAATCGTTAAATCCTGTACCTTGCTGGCAGTGCAGGCTGATGGCAGGAAGGTTGAAACCGTTGAAGGGTTAGAGACGGACGGCGTGTTGCATCCGCTGCAAAGCGCTTTCTCAGAGCACCATGGTTTGCAGTGTGGTTACTGTACGCCGGGCATGCTGATGGCAGCGAAAAGCTTACTGGATAGTAATCCCAAGCCTAGCGAAGATCAGATTCGCAAGAGCATTTCTGGCAACACCTGTCGCTGCACAGGCTACGTCAATATTGTAAAGGCCATCGACGCTGCAGCCGTCCAAATGTGGGAGGGTTAAGCCATGGAAATGTCTTTTAACGGTGGTTTTGAAGTGGGTATCCCGCGCGGCGAAACTTTCGATCTTTTGTCCGATCCAGAAAAGTTTCTGCCCGTATTGCCCATGTATCACAGCATGGCAAAGAAAGAGGGCGAAAGCGAAACCTCTATCGTGAAATTGAAAATTGGCATTGGCAAGGTTCACGGTATTGCGACGACACAGATGTCGTTACAAAACTGCGAAGCGCCAACCAGCGCCAGTTACGTCGGCAAGGGCAGTGTGATGGGCGGCGCCTACAACATGCTGGTCGGCTTCGAATTGGAAGATACCAGTACCGGCGGTACCCGTGTGAATTGGGAGGGCACCAGTGCGGTCCACGGGAGAATTCTGTCGATTGCCGGTGGCGGTCTCAAAGGCATAGCCGAAAAGGAGATCACCAAGGTTATTGATGCCTTACAAGACGCGCTTCAAAGTAAGGAACACTTCGAATCTGTAGTTCAGGCGGCGACCACCGCACCTGTTTCAGAAGGGTTTCTTGCAAGTGTTGTTAACTTTTTCAAAGGTCTGTTTGGAACAACACAAGCTGGTGATTCACAAGGCGCTAGTGCAGATATACCTGTAGTAGCTCCTGTTAGAACGGAACCACTTCGCAAAGACGCAGCAATACCCGTATCAACATCACTAGGGTCCAGTATCCAGGTTGACGGCGATGGCCGGGATAGTTGGGTAGGCCAACCTTTGCGCCGCAAGGAAGACGAGCGACTAGTGCGAGGGTTGGGCCGATTTGTAGATGACTATCAAGCCAGCGATATGTTGCATATGGGTTTCGTCACCTCTCCCTATGCTCACGCGCGCATACTCAGCATCGATACCAGCGCGGCAGACGCTTTGCCCGGTGTCGTGCTGACTATGCTAGGAAAAGATGTGGCAGCACTGACCACGCCCTTTATGCAAATAGGTGCAGAACCCGGTGCACTGATCGATGACTACGGCATTGCAATGGACAAGGTTTTCTATCCCGGTGAGCCGGTAGTGCTTATCGTTGCCAATAGTGCCAGAGAGGTCGAGGACGGCATCGCCGCGGTAGAGGTCGACTATGAACCGCTGCCGGTGATACTCGAATCGGAAGAAGCCCTCAACAGCGATAATGTATTGCATGAAAAAGTGGGCTCTAACCTTATCTTTAACGGAGTCTGGGATCATGGCGATGTAGACCAGGCTTTCGCCGATGCAGCACATGTGGTTGATATTGGCCGTCTGCATTTTCACAGATTCTCCAGTACACCGATTGAAACTTCAGGAGCGGTAGCGACCTGGTCAAAGCAAGGCGAGGTTACGATTGTCTCCAACAATGGATTGCCCGGCGTCACCGTGCAGATGCTGGGGCCTTTTCTAAACGTGAGTACGGAGCAAATCCGTATGAAGAGTGAGGATGTCGGTGGCAACTTTGGCACTAAAACGGTCAATCACACCTATATGGGCCTGGCTGCAGTAGCCTCTCGCGCAGCCGGTGGACGCACTGTCAAATGGGTAGAAACTCGCAGCGAAAACCTGGCATGCTTTCACGGGGGAGAGCGCACATTCCTCGACACCCAGGTGGCGCTAGATGCTGAAGGTGTAATTACTGGGCTACGGTCTCGCCATATCGATGATGCCGGCGCGTATACGCGCTACGAACCCTTGGGTGCCTCCATTTGGGCTCAGGTTTATCCTGCGACTTATAAGTTGCGCAACCTGCATATTGATTTCAGTCAGACTGTTTCTAACAAGGCACCATGCACACCAAACCGCGGTTACTCAAGGATGCAACACATTTGGTTTATGGAGCGTGTGCTGGATATCTGTGGTCACGAGCTGAATATTCCTGCGGATAAAATGCGTCATCTCAATTATATTCGCCCTGAGCAAATGCCTTATACGACGCCCAATGGCAACATCTATGACTCGGGCGATTACCCCATGATGCTGGAGAAGGCCAAAGACTTGATTGGCTACGATGAATGGCAGCGCAAGCAGGCGGAGGCGAGAGCACAAGGCCGCTGGATTGGCATTGGTATAGGCTCAACGGTTGATTCAGGCAGCAACAATTTTGGTCAGGTTCGCTATGTGAACCCCGACCAGGTGTTCTCTGGGAATAACGAGACGGCTCGAGTGAAAGTTGGGCTGGACGGTTCTGTTGTTGTGACGCTCGGTTCCGCACCGCAGGGGCAGGGCCATGAAACAACGACAGCCCAGGTGGTTGCAGATGACCTCAATATTGGTCCCGACATGGTCACCGTTCGCACAGGGTTCGACTCTGCCTGGAATACCTATGCCGGGTTGTCAGGCACGATTGCCAGCCAGTTCGTGGTTACCGGGCTGTCAGCCGTGCACGGCGCTGCAATGAAGCTAAGAGCAGAGTTATTGCGCCTTGCGTCACACGCATTACAGGTCGATGAATCGAAGTTGGAACTGGGTGTCGGTGATATGGGCCCGCAGGTGAGCGTTATCGGCGACCCTGAACAGGCCATTAACTTCTGGATGCTATCCAATTTGGCCAACAGTAATACCGCCAGCGTAGCGGGAGAATTTCACGACATCACACTGAATGTTACCTATGTCTATAAGCCCCCGTTTGAGCCCTTGGATCTGGAAAAGAAAACGGGCAATCAAACGCTGACCTATGCGCCGCAGATTCACATCGCGGTGGTTGAGATAGATACGCGCACCTGCCAGCCGAAGATATTGGACTATGCCGTGGTCGATGATTGTGGTGTGGCTATCAATCCGAAGATCGTCGAGGGACAGGTTCACGGAGCTGTTTGTCACGGTTTAGGCGCGGCGATGCAGGAGGCCTTTCAGTTCGACGAGGGAGGTAATCTGATCACGGCGACATTTACCGATTACGCGCCGATGACCTCAGTGAACATGCCTCCGTTGAAAACTGAGTCAACTGAGACGCCGTCGCCATTTACTTACAATGGTGCCAAGGGTTGCGGTGAGGGTGGCGGTGCGCCATTGCACTGTATTTCAGCTGCAGTCCAGGATGCATTGCATGCCCAGGGCGTGATTGTTACTGAGTCACACAATTCTCCCTCGATCATCATGGAAGCGGTGGCGGCGAAGAATCGTGATCAGCTTGTTTCGGTCAGCCACAAATAGGGTAGGGGATAGGCACAGTGGAACCTCTAGTCTGGCCAGAGTGCCTGTGCTTGTCTGTCCCGCTCTAAATACGCTGCGAACGATAATGGCTGTGTGCCTAGCAAACGGTCCGCCTGGTTTGATATAGCAGCCTCTCGATTCTGTTCCAGGGCGTTAAACAGCTGCAATAACCTTTTAACAAGCCATGGATCCATCTTCTCTAGCCAGCGCATAATCAATCCAACGATAAGCGGCGGTAGTGCGATGTGACTGACCCGAGTATTACTGGCATCGGAAAGGTGACTTGCGATTTCCGTCATCGTCAATGCTTCCTTCCCTGTAAGAGTCATTCTTTGAAAAAGATAAGGCTGCGGATTTGCCAGGCACGCCGCGACGCACTCGGCAACATCCCAGGTATCGATCAATGCGATTTTTCCACTGGGGACCGGACAGATAAGCTTGCCGAATTCACGCATGGGTTTGGAAAACATCGAGAATGACTGCATAAAAAACGAGGGTCGAAGCGTAATCCAGTCGACGCCAGAATTTTCAATGAAGCGTTCAGCAACCACGTGTTCTATGCCGAAGCTCAATGGCGGATCTTCCCCCGCTAACATCGCTGATGTCTGAAGAATCAAACGGACTCCAGCAGCTTTTGCCGCGATCGCTATATTTTCTGCGTGAATTATTTTCTCTCCAGTATTGGTCGGCACATACACAATCCAATCAACCCCTTCAACCGCTGCTTCGATTGATTTTGGGTTGCCAAGGTCGCCTGTAAATACCCGGTCCGAAGAAACATTCGCAGCAGCTCCCTTTCGTTCGCGAACAAAAAGTCGATGGGAATATCCGTACTGCTCTAACGCCTGGTGAACATCCGGACCCAAGAGACCACCACTGCCGATAAGAAGCCCCGTGGTATCGATTGATATAGAATTAGTATCTGACATTGCTTAGTCGAGTGCGCTGCGAAGAGACAGTGCCGCATCATTCATTAAGGTGGCCAGCACATCACCTGCTGGCCCAATCTTCTTGATGAGACCTACGCCTTGCCCGCACATAATGGGCATTTGATCAAAGTCACCCACCGTCTCTGGAACGGGAGCAAAGGAATCGAACGGTTTTT
>JBLGAR010000146.1:0-11028 GCA_047612385.1 Cryomorphaceae bacterium
CAGCCCTGAGCTCGACGAAGTCCTATACATCGCACGCTTACCCGGATGAATTGGTATGAATACATTGTTCAGCGGAGCACTTTATCCGCTTATTCTGCCGTCAATCAGAATCTGGAAGCTCAGATTTTGAGCTGGGCAACTCTACGCTATCGCTAGCGGCATTTTCCTCTCAAATGCTATGGCTCTACTCGAGCTGGGATCTTTTCGCTAAGTAAGTTCACTCTCTGCATACTGATAATAATCAGCAATGGCCAATCCTGCCGCTACGCTGGTAAATGGGTCGTGTTCGACCACCTTGCCTCTAAACTGGTTATCGAGAATGTCTTTTACTGCTGGAATGAGTGAAGATCCTCCGGTGCGAAGAACAAGATCTATGTCATCAGGTCGACAATTGGCCTTTTTAAGAACCACCGTGATCGCCTGCTCAAACTCAGACAGTAAATCAGAAATCATCATTTCAAATTCCCAGCGCTCAACCACAACCTGAATATCTATCTCGGGAATATCCAATAGCGCCGATTCCTCAATCGACAGCTGTGCCTTAAACTCTTTGATCGCCTCAAACACCTGGTAGCTGTAGTTTTGTTGAATAAGATCGTAGAGCCGTCTAAATTTTTCGGCACCCGGATCGGACTCCGCCATGCGCTGCATGACAGAGCTCGTATATTTATTTTGATTGAGCATATAGCTAATGGGCCAATTGATTAGCAGCTCTTCCATTTCGCTAAATGGAAATAAAGTATCCACTTGTGAGCCATCTATTATTCGACTCCAGCGCTCGCCTCTTCCCAACAGCGGAAAAATCAGCTCTCTAAAAATCGTTTGGTCGATTCTGTCACCGCCCAAGGCAACACCATGGGTGGCCTGCACCTGGAAAGTTGAGCCTTCGCGTCGCAACACACTAAAGTCTAAAGTACCACCCCCAAAATCTACCGTTAGCACTAAATCATCGCTGCTCTGCGGATTGTTGTGCAAAAAGCTAATGGTTGCCGCAGTGGGCTCGGGACAAAAAGACTGCTCAGAAATACCTGCATAACCATAGGATTCTCCGAGGCGTTCTAGAGCAATAGTATTACGCCCACTTTCAGCACCCTCAAAGTTGACCGGATGACCCAAGCAGGCGTGCTCAACCTTAACGCCAACGGTTTCCTCGATAGACTTGCGAATCCCAACAAGAATGGGAGCCACCAGCGCTACCAACCTGAAAGCCCTGTTGAAAACTAGCGTTCGGTCAGTTGTTGTGTTGCCTAAAAGTCTTTTCGTGCCACGGAATAACCTTCCGGGCAAACTCGAATCATTGAATGCCTGGCCATAAACATTAGCAGTGTCTGACTCGCCGGGCCCTCCCATCGCGCTCTCACCACCGCCAGCTCCTGAGCGTGCCTCACCGAGTAGCTCAACGCTGAGCTCCACCTTACGACCGGTATTGCCGGCGATATAATCATCTATGGCAAGTTGACCAATTGAATTCTGAAAACTCTTGTTGATATAGTTGGCCGATGGCATAACGCGCTCTGGCGCGGCTAATTTTATTAATGTGACCTGCTCGCCATCAAAGACAGCGGCGGCGCTATTACTGGTACCGAAATCTATTCCAATACCTAATCTAGACGATGGTTGAGAAGTAAATTGCATTGAGGGTTCACAAAGGGGCAAGAAGGTCGCTCATTTTAGCTAAGTGAATGCAGGTAATATAGAGGGCGTAGCGACTGAATGCTTATCTGCGGCCTTTCCATCCACCATGCAAACAACGCAAGAACCGAAAACACGGCCAGCAGCAAGCCTAGTTCTAAAACCTGAGAACCGATCAGCGAGCTCCAGATTGCATACCCTACCTTGTCTCCTCCTGAGAATAATTCCACGTCTGGAGCATGTACCAGCTGGACCGCTATGAACAGATGCCATAAAGGAATTTCAGTTTAACCAGCAAAGCTGCACTATGATGCCCTACGAACATAGTAATCCCCTGTTAGCGCATACTCGGACTGCCTAGCGCAGCAGAGCCCTTGAGCAAGATCTGCAGTTTCTGTTTCATCATCTTTTTGCGTTTACCACGACACAAAGGTGTTAGCGTTAAATAGTGGTTAAGATTTGTCTGTACTTCCAACTGCTCTAGCCCCAGCATCCCCTTCTCCCACAACAACGCGATGCCCCATTGGTTGGCGCAAACCAGACAAGACAGCTCCTCGAGGTCCAGGCCCGGTTCTAATTCTCCCTGTTCATTAGCGGTACAAAGTGCCTCATGGGCAATCTCCTGAATACGACCGAGCTGAGCATTCGCACTGGGATGATCCTTCTCAGCTCGCATAAGAATACTGACAATAACCCGGGCATATTCTGGTGTGTATTCAAACCCCTTCATGACGCCCGCAGTAAACGCCAAGAGACGAGGAATACCCGGTTCAGAGTTTTGTACGGGAACACTCTCTTCTAAATCATCAAGCAATTCAGCGGCTGCGGCCAATAATAGTAAATCCCGGCTGCCGTAAAGATTGTAGAGCGTCTTCAGCGAAGTCTCGCTACTCTCGGCTATACTTTGCATGGTCAAAGCGGCCAGTCCATGACGCTCAAGCTGTAAACGAGCCGCGTGCAGAATGCGCTGTTTGCGTGCCTGTTGAAGGGGAGAAGAATAGGGTCCGCGTCTTTTGCTCAATATTTGATTTCCTGGAATTTCAGCTCTTGCTGAAAATTACACGGAGATGTAATATTTGGCAAGTGATCGAGTGAACAAACCAAAAGACATGTAATAAATAACTGCGGTAGGAATTTGATAATGGCTAATTTAAAGTTAGGTCTGGCACAGGGTTATTGGGGCGCGAAACCAAACCCCAATTTTGTAGAGATGGCGCAGGAAGCCGAAAGGCTGGGCTACGATTCAGTCTGGTCAGCCGAAACCTGGGGCAATGATGCCTTCACTCCCCTGGCCTGGATTGGCGCCCAAACAGAAAAAATAAAACTGGGCACAGCCGTTATACAACTATCCGGCAGAACTCCAACCTCTTGCGCTATGCATGCAATGTCCCTAGACATGCTGTCCAATGGAAGAATGATTCTGGGGCTGGGTGTTTCCGGGCCACAGGTCGTCGAGGGCTGGTATGGACAACCCTTCCCCAAGCCCTTGGCTCGAACCCGTGAATACATCGACATCATGCGAAAGGTGTTTGCCAGGGAAGAGAAAGTCACCAATGCAGGCCCACATTACCCTCTTCCCTACCCCGGTGATGACGGCATGGGTCTGGGCAAACCACTGAAATCAATGATGCATCCGCTGCGAAATGACATCCCCATTTTCTTGGGCGCTGAAGGCCCGAAAAATATCGCCCTGAGTACTGAGATCGCCGACGGCTGGTTACCACTGTTTTACAACCCTTACGACGAGAGCGTTTATGCCGAATCTCTGGTCAATGCCAAACCGGACTTTCAAATAGCGCAGATGGTAACCGTGAACATTACCGATGATATCGATGCGGCGCTGCTGGGAGTAAAAACTTTCCTGAGCTTCTACATCGGAGGTATGGGCGCTAAGGACACCAACTTCCATAAAAACCTGTTTGAAAGAATGGGATATGCCGAAGAAGCTGAGAAAATTCAGAAACTGTTCATGGAGGGCAAGCGCGAGGAAGCAGCCCGTGTCATCCCGGACGAACTGGCAGATGCATTGGCACTGGTGGGGCCCAAAGATCGAATCAAAGACCGGCTACAGGCGTGGCAGGAATCCAAAGTGACCACCCTGTTAGTAGCGACAACGGACCAGCTGCAACTGCGAGAGATGGCCGAACTGATTCTATAATGTCTAACTTCAAAGGTCTTGACGACAATACACCGATACTAGTTGGTGCCGGGCAAGTAGTGCAGCGCGAAGCTAACGCGCTGTCTCCAATGCAATTGGCCGGGAGCGCATCTCGGGCGGCAATACAGCATTCTGGTGCGGCTGACGTGGCAGCTCATATCGACACCATCTGCGTGACCAAGCTGTTCTCTGACAGTGTCGCGGCTTGGGCCTGTAAATGGGGACGCAGTGACAACCCTCCTCAATCGGTAGCGCAACAAATAGGCGCCAATCCAGAACACCGCATCTACACCCAGACCGGCGGCAACGAGCCTCAGTCAAGGGTCATCGAATTTGCCGCAGATATCGCAGCAGGTGTCCGGTCCGCAGTGTTGATTACCGGTGCGGAAGCCATTAAAAACGAACGTCACGCAAAGCGCAGTGGCACACAGTTAGATTGGAACGAACATTTTGACGAACCCCTGGAAGATCGTGGTTTTGGCGATCACGTGGCGACAAGTCAGGAAATGAAGAACGGCTTGAACAACGTTCTTTACTACTACGCTCTGATCGAACAAGCGCAGCGACAAAAACTGGGCCGAACCGTGGAACAACACCGTCAATGTATGGCTGAACTTCTGGAGTCATTCAGCGAGGTAGCCGCCAACAATCCCTATGCGCAGTTTGCCGGCAAGCAAACTGCCCAAGACATTCTTTCCGCGCCCAATTTAACCCACCTTTATACCAAGCGCATGATCGCCCAGGATGGTGTTAACCTCGGAGCCGCGCTGCTAATGTGCAGCATAGGAAAAGCCAGGGAACTTAAAATCCCGGACTCACATTGGGTCTTTATGCACGGCATGGCCCACGGACGGGAGCTGGAACTGAGCTATCGGGATGATCCATCCACCTCCCCCATGGCGGGACAAGTAGCGAAAGAAGTACTGCGCATGGCTGCACTGGATATCGATGCCATAGAGCTAATCGATATCTACAGCTGTTTCCCTTGCGCGGTAACCGCAGTCGCCGATCAGCTCAATTTATCAACCAATGGCAGCAAAAGTTTAACTGCCACCGGGGGCCTTCCGTATTTTGGCGGGCCCGGAAATAATTACAGCATGCATGGCTTGGCTGAAGCAGTGCAATGGGCAAGAAAGAATCCAGATTCTTATTCGATGGTCACCAGCAACGGCGGCGTTCTATCCAAACATGCTAGCGGTATTTACTCCAACCAACCAAGCACTGTGGACTGGAGTACCCAAACTACAAACCTCAGTAACGAATCATTCATAAAACGCTCTGTCATCGCGGACCCTGGTGAGGGAAGCATCGTATCCTACACCGTGAACTTTGACGCTGACGGAAGTGCGCACGCAATTATTCTCGGCGAAACAGCCTCCGGTGAACGATTCGTGGCCCGCACTGCGCCGGAAGATAGCAACACGCCTGCCGCAATGCTGGACGCCGACCCGACCGGATGCAGTGTTTCAGTGAATCCACCCGTAGACGAAAAACTCCACTTCCAACTAATTCAGTAAAGGTTTAAGCCATGTCATGGAATATTAGTGAAGCGCTCTACCAGTTAGGGCAGAGCGCTGTCGCTGATCGCCCTGCACTTATTCACGGCGATCACAAAGTCAGTTTTGCACAACTTAGCCAGCGCGCCAGCAATCTTGCGGCCTGGTTGCAAGCACTACAGTTGCCTCATCGTGCCCACGTCGGCCACTACATGCGCAATTCCCATTCTTACCTTGAGACTATGACCGGTGCCGGCTTTGCAGGAATGTCTCATGTAAACGTCAACTACAGGTACATGGAACAGGAACTGGCTGACCTGTGCACTAGCCTGGATATTCATGTCCTGGTTTACGATGCGGACTTCGCAGAGCGCGTTTCCGCCATCAAAGATCGTCTTCCTACTGTCGTTGCCTTTGTGGAAGTAGGCTCAGATGAACCCATCAATGATTTTGCGAAAGATCTGGACACTCTTTGCAGCACGCAGTGCAGCAACTTTCAACGCAACTGTTCCAGCGATGATCTCGTTATTATCGCCACCGGTGGTACCACGGGATTACCCAAAGGCGTGATGTGGCGCCACGAGGACATTTGGCGCAAGCAACAACTGTCCACGGGTGGAGCAATGGCCTCACTAAAATTGTCAAGCCACCCAGAAAACATCGAAGAGCACATTGCCAACGTGCTGAAATTACCAACACCCCAGCCTTTCATGCCACTGAGCCCCTTGATGCACGGTGCTGGAATTTTAATGGCGATACTCATGTTGGCACAGGGCATACCAGTACTTACCGTTCCGGGAGCAAAGTTCGACAGCAACCTGACACTGGATCTTATAAAACACTATCAGGCAGGTGGACTAGCATTGGTTGGGGATGCATTTGCCATCCCCTTACTCGAAGCGCTCAATCAACGCGCCGGCGAAAAATTAATCGATAGCGTACGCTTACTTGTCTCTACCGGCGCCTCGCTGAGCGAGAATAATCGCCAGGGAATTTTGAGTCATAACCCCAGTATTATCTTGTTCGACACCTTGGGCTCCTCCGAGGCATCCGGGTTTGCAATGTCGACGGCCGAAGCCGGCGTATTCCGACCCATGCCGACCACGAAAGTTTTTGATGAGGAGATGCAAGAGGTGGTGCCGGGCAGTGACACTATCGGCATCGCCTACTCGGGTGGAAATATACCCATGGGGTACTACGGGCAACCGGAAAAGTCCGCAGAAACGTTTGTGGAAAAAGATGGCAAGCGCTACGTAATGACGGGAGATCGATGCACGGTTCGTGAAGATGGCATGTTGGTTTTGCTCGGCAGAGACAGCACCGTCATCAACACCGGCGGAGAAAAAGTCTATACGGTGGAAGTAGAGCGAGCCCTACTGGACCACCCTAAAATCACCGACGCATTGGTGGTGGGATTACCCCACCCCAGGTTCGGACAGATGGTCGTAGCGGTAGTTGAGGGCAACGGGTTGTCCCAGGACAATATCGATGTTGCTGATATTCAGAAGCATACAAGAAACAAACTAGCAGACTACAAAGTACCCAGGGAAATATACGCTATTGAATCTCTACAACGAGCGGACAACGGCAAAGCCAATTACGACTTTATCACAGCTTACGCTGAGAAAATGACAACCGCCTAGTGTGAAAAAGGGGCCGTTTCACCGGCCCCTATGTGGTCATCTAACGAGCTGGCTTCAAAGCTAAGCGGCTTTCTCCCCCGCATTATTTCCAGCAGAATGCTCCAGAACATCAGCGGTTTGGTTGATTGCGATAGACTTAGGCTTCATTGCCTCAGGAACAACCTTGGTAAGACTGATCGTTAACAGCCCATTCACAAGGCTCGCATTCACAACTTCTACGTGATCGTCGAGATTAAACTTGCGCTCAAAAGCGCGATTGGCAATGCCCTGGTGAAGATATTTTTTCTCTTTTCCTTTCGCTTTTTCACCGCGCACGGTTAGTACGCCTTTCTCTACAACGATATCCAAATCGGCCTCGGCAAAACCCGCCAGTGCAAGAGTGACCGCGTAACGATTTTCCTCGAGCACTTCTATATTGTAAGGCGGATAGCCCGGCGCAACCGAATCAGTTTTCAGTGACGAATTGAGCAAGGATGCAAAGCGATCATAGCCAATGCTACTGCGATAAAGTGGTGTTAAATCAATAGTGTTCATCATCAAATTCTCCATGAGAAGCAATTAAAGTAAGCCCGGATAATCTCTTAGAGACTTATCTCGACACTTACTATCTGTGGGCTAGCGGAGAGATTTCAAGCGCTCTCTTAGAAAATTAATTTCTGCTGGAGCGCGCCGCGGTATCAAAACAAGCTATCGTATTATCGCGATCCAGCGCCACAATCTTAAGATATCAGCCAGAGCTCCTGCGACGTAAGTTAACGCGCACGCCTTCAACACCTGTCGAACTACTGGAAGATGATGCTCGGGGACATAGCCTTCTTCAAGGATAGGCAAGGCTTTGTTAAAACTGGCGTCGTACTCCTCTGGAAGAATGGCTGCGTACATAAGAACAGACGCCAGCATCGTCACAATACCCACCAAAGCGGTCAACACGGCGAGGTGCGGGACACGGAAAACTACGCCAATGATCGGGATACTCATTAGAATATAAACACCCCAGCTCTGAATAAGGTGGGCTTTTCCCAGGTATTTTTCTCGCAACTTACTCACCGGCTCTTGTCGTGAAAATTGGATGGCGTGACCCACTTCGTGAGCCGCAACGGATACCGCAGAAAGCGACTTGCCGTGAAACACATCAGGACTTAAGGAAACAGTGCGCGTACCTGGGTTGTAGTGATCCTGATCGGGATTACCTTCTTCGAGCAAAACACCTTCAAGCTCAAAACGATCTATAAGATGTTGAGCCAACTCGCCGCCCGTGCCCGGCATATCATCAATGATATTGTGGTTTTTTTTGAGAACGTGTCTGACCCATAGGTGCGGACCATACGCTAGCAACAAAAAGGCGATTCCAAGGAGAGCGTATATCATTCGCGATGCAGGTCAATCGGAGAATACCAAAAAGCTCCCAGCAACATACCGGAAAATATTGCTAGCAGAATGCTCAGTGCACGGGTTGTGATTACCATACCAACGCTCTTTCTATGTGTTCAATTATTAAATACATTTCTAATGCCTTACGTGAAGTAGATTTTATTCGGTTGCAAGTAAACCACGACCCTTCTCAATTTTTCCTCGTCGTTATTTGGCATCGCGCCACCGTACCAATTGTCGTTATCCATATGTCTTTTTGTGAGTCTATCCAAATGTGCTATCGCATCGTGCTCTTCAACATTGATCAGGCTACAGCGAATCGATATGTAAATGTCTTCATCGTCAGGATCGACTTTGAGAAGCGTGGCTTTTTGACTACGGATTATCGAATTATACTTGGGCGAGTCGACAAGCATATTAATACTCAATATTCCTTCTTCGTAATCGCTCCAAACAAGAGAGGACTGTACCGAACCATCTTTCGCCACAACGCTCAGAACCGTTGGACCGGTATCTTTCAATAGTCTGCTATATGAGTCTGGTATTTCCAAAATGGGATCTCCAAGCTATACGCGGGCTGCGCGCCAATGACTTTTTAGTCGTCATCAATAACGTCATACACACAAGACAGTACCTCGGAGATTGCGAAGTAGAGGTTTTCAGGTATCTCGTCCCCCGATGGCACCTTGATGAGTAAATTAGTCAACATGGCATCCTGCACCAGAGGGATATCATATTTGGCAGCAAGCTCTTCAATTCTAGCAACAATTGCACCTGAAGGTGTCGCAGCAACACTGGCGACAACCTCGCCCTCATCTGTCGAAATGACCCTGACCATCACATCATCAGACGCCGAGACAATGGCGGCTGCGTCCGCGGCGCTGTTTGCTACTTCAGATTTCCCGGTGTCATCGTTCACGCTTTAACATCCACACTGAGCGTCCATTGGGTTTTGGCAATCTCGGTTTTGCGTTGCCCCTGATGGCACAGCAACACTGAAACATTTAGACCATAGCTTTCCAGACCGGCTCTCAATTTTGGCAGTCGGGAATTCAACAGTTCTGCAGTGTGTTGCGCCTGAGCGTACATAACGACAGACACTTTGTTACCGCCGAGAAACAAATCTGCCTCAATATCTCCCAGCTTAGGTAAACTCATACTCAGCAAGACCTTCCAGTCCATTTGATCGGCCGACTCACCGTCCGGAGAATTCTCTCGCAACACAGCAATGGTCAGTCCATAGACAGAATCCGCAAGCCTAAACGGCATATCAAACAACCACGTATTGCCGTGTCGTTCATCGCGCTGACAGGCGGCGACCTGATTCAGAGTAATAGTTGCCAGCGCGCCTTTTAATTCGCCTTCAAGGTCTTCCAGTGAACTGAGAACCGATCCTCCACCGCCTTCGGCGCGGGGCTTCACCAGAGCCTGCTCAATTCGAAACAGCAATCTCAGCAAGGCGGCCTTTAAGTCAGTATTGGTGAACACTCCAGCGTTTAACAATACTAGGGCCAGTTCTGATTCGAGGAAAAAACCGGATTGCTGCACAGCCTTCTGCAACGCCTTCGGGTCGGAAAGTAAATGTAGTGTGGGAACACTTTTGAACAAGCGCTGAAGCTCGTCACTCTTCAAACCGGCAAGCGACAGAATATTGGCGCTTTGTACAGGGTCCAACAACGTCAGCAGTGGGGCTGCGACGCTTCCCTGGCGCGGAACGAGTACTTGTAATTGACTCTCAAGTGGATTTGCGGAAGTACGCGCAGCACTCAAAGGATTGTGAATAATCTTTAAGCTGGGGGAAGGGCTTAAACCGGTTACCTCCAGCATTAAGACCGCGCCTTTTCGTACCGTCACATCCGTAGCAGCAACAATTTTCTGCCCCGAAACCTGCAGCAACAGATTTCCCGAGGAGGTTTTGTCCTGCACACGTGCTATTAACAGCTGGCCAAGCTGCAATGACTTCAGCAAAGGTTGCAGGTTTTTTTGCTGCACAGCGGTGGCAGCAATCGCAGATTTGATTTCGTCCATACAAAGGTATCGGCACGTTTAATGCATAGCTTAATAGTAACAGCTGTGGGGAAAAATTATGACTGCTAAAGATCTCAACCTGTCGCTGGATCCAGGATTGCTTCAGTCGACAAGCTCGCGTGATTCAAGTCCAGCCGCGAGCGTATCAGCGCCGCCAGGCAGGTCCGAGAAAGTGCATTCGCCAGCAGCGACACCGCGCCGGGAGAAACCTCAGTGGAAGGGCGCTGCGGCGGTCGCAATGCTCAATATCGCAATCATTGTGGGAGCCGCTTACTGGCTGTTAGAGCACGCCGACATGCTGCCAAAAGTCGACCAAGCAGCTGCTGTCGAACTAGACCGGGGAATACGAACAGATCTCGCGGAACTGAACATTCAAATCAGCGCTCTTCGCGATGAAGTGCAGAGCCTCAAGCTTTCTCAAAATGAACAGAGCGAGCTTATCGAGTCGTCGTTACAGGAGGCTAAGCTTCTGCAGAAAGAATCACAAAAAAAGTCCAATTTGACTAAAGAAAAACCCGTAGAGGTCGTAACACTAAAAAAGGACAAAGATTGGTATGTCAACTTGGGTAGTTTCACCAGCGCCAAGGAAGCAAGCGATCTAAAAGAGAAAATGCTGACTACTGGTTATCAGCCGCAGATAAAAAATCACAAAGAACAAAACCAGATGACCCACTCAGTAGTGCTATCCGGATTTAAGAAT
>JBLGAR010000147.1:0-10991 GCA_047612385.1 Cryomorphaceae bacterium
GATAAGCCACTGATAATTCGATTTCGTTTGGGGAACCGGTATTGCAGAGGCTTACAGCCCGGTGGAAATTCAGTTAATAGGCAGCCTGAGCCTACAATTTCCTCCGCTATTGACCGGTGGCGAGCCGGATAGGTGATGTCCAGCCCGCTAGCCATGACAGCGATGGTTTTACCGCCTGCATCCAGCGCCCCCCGGTGCGCTGCATAATCGATACCCATCGCCAATCCGCTGCAAACATGCAGTTGTGCTCTAACGATGTCTGCGCTCAAGCCGCGGGCCGCTCTCACACCAAAGGGGCTGCCTTTACGAGAGCCGACGATACCCAATTGAGCTTGTTGTAACAGCTCTATTTCTCCGCGGGCATAAAGGATCGGTGGAGGGTCGTATATCGTATGAAGAAGACAGGGATAATGGGGATCAGTGATCGAGATGACCCGCCCCCCGATCTCTAGCAATCGGCTGAGCTGCCAATCTATTTGTTCAGAGTTGGCAGCGGATGGTCCAGATTCCTGAATGGAAATAGCCGCCCGCACCGCCTCGTTATCGACACCGTGCATACCCCAATTTTGCGCCGGCGAGGCCCAGATTTTAGCCGCGCTGCCGTGTTCATGAAAAAGCCTGGCCAGAGGAATATCGCCAAGCGAGGGGAGGCCGTGCAACTGCAGGCACAGCCGACTTTCCACAACATCCATACATCATCCTTGACGTAATGTCTGATTCAATCAACTAACTAACAGCTAAAAACCCCTCCTTGTAGCTCAGCTGCTACTGAGATGCCAAGATGGAGGACTAAACCCAGTACTAACTCCAATCCTAAGGGTTTTGAACCTTATCCATAATCTTGAGTGGGCGATTGGCCTTTAAAACAATCGCGTAGCTCGCTTTTTCAAATACTTCAAAGACCATTAAAAGGCCGGCACGCGTATCCGGCAAAACCACTTGCTCTTTGGCTATCTTGTCGAAGACCACTTGCCCCGTCTGATAGATCGCCAGCACATTGCCGATTTCCAGTCCCTCGCGCGAACCCCGGTTCAGGACTACAATATCTGTGGTGCCTATCTGACTTACTCCGCCATCGACGGCTATCATAAACCCATCTTCTATCTCCGTGCTTGGCGGACGGGGCTGAAAGGTAGCGTCGAGAATCCGTTCTTCATTGGGCAAAAGACGGTCTGCAATTCGGACCTCTTCTGCCACTCGCGTCACTTCCAGCTCAACAATATCATCGTCATTCGAGCTGAGTAACTGAGCATTGCCGATGTCACGCGCTTGATGGCCGAGGACCTCCGCGGTCATCGGGTCGCGATAAACATCCCCTGCGCGGAAAACGCCATAAGCTCTTTCGCCGTCTGGGAAGGGGCCGCGACCAAACACGCGGTCACCTGGTGCGCTGATTAGGTGTTGTTGGGCGCCGGCAACGACATAAGCTGATCGATTCAGCTCGCTCGCAGCAAGAATTCGGTGACGCTGCAAAAAGGCACCGATTTGATCCAGAGGAATGGCAGGTATGGCGAGGTCCAGCCCTGTGACCCGCATATTGGGAGCAAGTTTCACGTCGCGCCCACGCTTCAGACGCAAACGAGGACGACCATCAACCCACACCAGGTAAAGATTATCGCCAGGATAGATCAGGTGCGGATTATCTATTTGTGGGTTCACATCCCACAGTTCAGGCCACAGCCAGGGCTCCTGCAAGTAAATGCCTGAAATACCCCAAAGTGTGTCCCCTTTCTTTACCGTATACGTTTCGGGAAGATTGTCTTTTAATGCCACCGCTGCTTGCCCAACACCGCTGAATAACAGCGATGTCAACACTACAAACATCGATATAGATTTAATTTTCATTTTTTAGATCCCACGTCGCCCTGATTATTATCTGCCGGAGGTGCGCCCAACCTCCACAGTACATTTAGTAGTATTTAGCGCAGGTGCCCCAGTTCATCTGTCCCGCGCACTACACATCATAGCCTTGCTGCTGGGCAGCACGGCCGCGCTGACTGTATAATAGTCACAGTTTGCGATGGCAAATTGCCTCTGGCAAGCCAATTGTTATTAATTCACGCAGGCAAATTCGGTCACCACCAACTCGAAAAAGAGCATATTATCGCCATGGCAGTACTAGAAATACTGGAATTCCCCGACTCTCGGCTGCGCACCAAAGCCAAGCCAGTGAAGGAAGTCACACAGCGGATACGCACACTGATAGGCGACATGTTCGAAACCATGTATGCCGCGCCAGGCATAGGTTTAGCGGCCTCTCAGGTGAACGTTCATGAGCGTTTTCTGGTAATCGATGTCTCTGAAGACCACAGCGACCCTCTGGTGTTCATCAACCCGGAAATCACCATATTGGACCCTGAATTGGGGGAGTATGACGAAGGTTGTCTTTCAATTCCCGGTTTTTACGAAACCGTATGTAGACCGCGCAGAATCTCTGTGACGGCTCTGGATCGCGACGGAGTGAGCTTCACCCGCGAATTGGATGGACTATTGGCCATTTGCCTGCAACATGAGATAGACCATCTCGAGGGCAAGCTATTTGTCGATTATATCTCCTCTCTCAAGCGCCAGCGTATTCGCAAAAAACTCGAAAAAAACCACCGCCAGCAGGCCTAGAAGACGATGGCTAATACTCCCTTGCGAATTGTTTTTGCCGGCACGCCCGATTTTGCCGCGCAACATCTAAAAGCTCTCTTAAAGAGCACTCATCAAGTGGTTGCGGTGTACACGCAGCCCGATCGGCCCGCGGGGAGAGGTAAGAAACTGCATGCCAGCCCGGTTAAACAGCTGGCAGAATCCTCCACTGTGCCCGTGCTACAACCGGCAACTCTAAGAGGTGACATCGAGGTGGCGCAGCTGTCTGCCCTGAAACCAGACGTCTTGGTGGTGGTGGCCTATGGACTGATATTGCCCCAGGCAATTCTGGATGTGCCAAGGCTGGGCTGTCTCAACGTACACGGGTCCTTACTGCCGCGATGGCGCGGCGCTGCCCCCATTCAGCGCGCAGTAGAGGCGGGGGATAAGCAAAGTGGCGTCACAATTATGCAAATGGATGCCGGGCTCGATACCGGTGCTATGTTAGCCACCGCAAAATGTCCTATTGGGTCGACAACAACCTCGACGAGCTTACTCGATGATTTAGCCGGCTTGGGTGCCCCGCTTTTACTCAAGGTACTTAACGACCTGCCGGCGCATTTGTCTAGGGCTGTTTCACAGCAAGATTCCGAAGCGACCTATGCCAATAAGATCCTAAAGTCCGAAGCTGAGGTAAGCTGGCAGCAAAGTGCGGTCACAATAGAGAGATCTGTTCGAGCCTTTAACCCTTTTCCTATCAGCTTCACAACGGTGGGTGAGCAGCGTTTTAAAATCTGGGAGGCCCGCGTCGTTTCTTGCCCTGACCATCAACAAACTCCAGGCACTATCGCCGCGGCCTCTCGCGAAGGGATTGTCGTGTGGTGTGGACAGGATCAATTAAACATCACCAAGGCGCAGTTGCCCGGAGGCAAGGTCTTGTCTGTAG
Source organism: Cryomorphaceae bacterium (assembly GCA_047612385.1). Taxonomy (GTDB): domain Bacteria; phylum Pseudomonadota; class Gammaproteobacteria; order Pseudomonadales; family Halieaceae; genus JBALVT01. The sequence continues at coordinate 3,521 of JBLGAR010000147.1, forward strand.
ACCAAATACTCAGTGCCAAAAGTGAACAGTTCGCACCAGGCGTACGCCTGGGTATACGCTGATGGCCCTCGACGCTCGAGCTGCTTCGGCCGGCATTATCAAACAGGTCATCGCCGGTAAGTCTCTCAATCAAGTCCTGCCTTCGATGTTACCCAAGGTGGCCGAGAGGGATCGCCCGCTGGTACAACAATTGTGCTACGGCACCTTGCGTCAACAACCTCGCCTAGAAGGCATCGTGAAACAACTTCTGGACAAGCCCCTACGAGCCAAAGATGGCGATGTTTTCGCCCTGCTCTTAATGGGTCTTTACCAACTAGATGACATGCGCGTTCCCGATCACGCGGCGGTAGCCGAAACCGTAGGAGCATCCCGGGCTTTGAAAAAGCCATGGGCCAAAGGGCTGATAAACGCTTTGCTGCGTCGCTATCTGAGAGAGCGCGAAGAACTCATTGAAACTCTGGATGCCGCTGCACGCAGTGCCCATCCCAAATGGCTCTACCAGAAAATTTACCAACAATGGCCGGAGCAGGCCGACTCTATTATACAAGCCAACAACGGCCAGCCCCCGATGTCCTTGCGCGTCAACGCATTGAAAATGACCGCTGATGTTTATCTCGAGCGGCTAGCAAGCGAAGGTATCCACGCACGTTTGTGTGAACACTCGCCCTGTGGCGTGCGGCTGGATCAGCCAATGGACGTTGAACTAATACCCGGTTTCGCAGAGGGGGAAGTCAGCGTTCAGGACGAAGCGGCCCAAATGGCAGCGCTGTTTTTGGATGCTCAACCCAAAGAGCGTATCCTGGATGCGTGCTCTGCGCCTGGCGGCAAAGCCTGTCATATCATTGAAACCCAGTCCCAACTGAATGAATTGGTCGCCGCTGATGTGGACGAACAGCGTCTGGTAAAAGTCACCGAGAATCTACAGCGCCTTAAACTAACTGCGACAGTTCAGCGCGCCGATGCAGCCGAGCCCAGAGAAAGTTTTCAGGCTGAATCTTTTGATCGCATCTTAGTAGACGCCCCATGCTCGGCCAGTGGCGTTATTCGCAGGCATCCGGACGTTAAAATTCTGCGAAGACCGGAAGACATTACTGAAATGGCGGAGCAGCAGTTGCATATCCTCAAGGGACTATGGCCACTGCTAAAACCCGGTGGGTCGCTCCTGTACGCCACTTGCTCTATTTTCGAAGAGGAAAACAGCAGCGTCGTGAATAAGTTTTTACAGAGCAACCCCGATGCAGCCTATCAAGAGGGCATCCACAGTGGGTTGATTCAAAAACGCTACGGTCAGCAATTACTACCAAACGCCAATGGCGGTGATGGATTATTCTATGCCATGCTCCGAAAACAAATTTGACAAGCGCCCAGCCCTCTCCAATGTGCATAATTTCGCCCTGCGGGCACTTACATTCACTACAAGAAGCCATTATTGTGCTTAAGTACTCACAACAGTTGCTCGATCTATGAAGATCATCATTCTTGGCGCGGGCCAGGTCGGCAGCGCGCTGGCAGAAAGCCTGGCCAATGAAAAGAACGATATTACGATCGTAGACACCGACGGCGAAAAACTTCGCTCCCTACAAGACAAGTTTGATATCGGGATTGTTGTTGGAGAAGCCTCTCACCCCAACACACTGCTAAGGGCGGGTGCAGAGGATGCAGAGATGCTGATCGCCGTCACCAACAGTGACGAAATCAATATGATGGCCTGCCAGGTGGCCCATACGATGTTCAGCACACCCACCAAGATTTCTCGCGTTAGATCGCCCAACTATCTCGCTTATCAAGAGCAACTATTTAACAGCGATAATATTCCTGTTGATGTGATCATTGGCCCAGAGCAACTGGTTACCAACAATATCCGGCAGCTCATCGCCAACCCCGGCGCACTTCAGGTCGTGGATTTTGCCGATGGGAAGGTTCAATTAGTTGCAGTAAAAGCTTACTACGGCGGTCCTATCGTGGGACACGAGTTGCGCGATATCCGCAAGCACATGCCGAAGGTAGACACGCGAGTCGCTGCTATTTTTAGGCACGACCGTCCGATTATTCCCGAGGGGGATACGGTAGTAGAAGCAGACGATGAAGTGTTCTTCATCGCCGCAAGAGAGAATATCCGCAAAGTGATGTCTGAATTGCGCAAGGCCGACAAGCCTTACAAACGAGTGATGATTGCCGGAGGCGGAAATATCGGCGCGACATTGGCGCAGAGCATTGAAAAAAAGTATCAGGTTAAGGTGATTGAAAAATCTTACTCCCGCTGCCGGGTGTTATCAGAGCGCTTAAAGCACAGTATCGTACTCAATGGCAGCGCATCCGAGCCATCACTTTTAGCGGCTGAGAACATCGAATCCAACGATGTGTTCTGCGCTTTAACCAACAATGATGAGTCAAATATCATGATGTCCATGCTGGCCAAACGCATGGGTGCCAAAAAGGTGATTACCCTTATCTCAAACCCGGCCTATGCCGATTTAGTGGGGGGTGAAATAGACATCGCCATCTCTCCTCAGCAGATCACCATAGGCAGCCTGCTGACCCATGTTCGCCGCGGTGACATCTCCAATGTGCATTCTTTGCGTCGAGGCGCAGCGGAGGCGATCGAAATAATAGCCCATGGAGATGCCTACTCGTCAAAAGTTGTGGGCAGAAGACTGGACGAAATTACCCTGCCCGATGGAGTGACTATTGGCGCAATCGTCCGCGATGAAGAAGTGTTAATCGCTCACGGCCACATCGTTGTGGCAACTGACGATCATGTCATTTTGTTTCTGGTAGACAGCCGCAAAATTTCTCAAGTAGAGAAACTGTTTGTGGTTGGATTCGGATTCTTTTCTTAGGAATCGAGTATGCACCTGTCTATCTCTATGCGGGTCCTCGGTCTGTTGCTGATGCTTTTCAGCAGTGCAATGGTCGTGCCGCTGGTGATGGCTCTACTAGCCAATGACGGAACGATTATGGGCTTCCTCTCTGCGCTAGCGATTACCTTTTTCTCAGGGCTGCTCCTGTGGGCACCGGTTCGCAACACCCGACACGAATTGAGAATAAGAGACGGCTTTCTCATCACCTCATTATTTTGGACCGTATTGGGGCTTTACGGAGCCCTTCCCTTTGCTTTGGATAAGGAGCTGGGCCTAACGCCCACTGAAGCCATATTCGAATCTATTTCCGGGCTGACGACGACAGGGGCAACCGTAATTGTAGGTCTGGATTCACTGCCAAAATCAATTTTAATGTATCGTCAAATACTGCAGTGGATGGGCGGAATAGGCATTGTTGTTGTTGCAGTAGCGGTTTTACCTATGCTCGGTATCGGCGGCATGCAGCTATACCGGGCGGAAACGCCCGGCCCATCAAAGGACAGCAAACTGACTCCGAGAATAACCGAGACAGCCAAAGCTCTATTTGCCGTCTATCTGGCACTCACTCTAGCCTGCGCGCTGGCTTACTACGCCGCGGGCATGAGCGGCTTCGATGCGATCGCACACTCTTTTTCAACCATCGCTATTGGCGGATTTTCAACACATGACGCCAGTATGGGCTATTTCAAAAGCGACACCATACTGATGATCTGTAGCGTATTTATGGTGATATCAGCGGTTAATTTTGGCCTTCACTTCATGGCTTGGCGCCGCCGCTCCGCGCTAATTTACCAAAAAGATTCCGAGACCAAATTTTTCCTCACTGTACTGTCTGCCTGCGTCGTCATCACCTGTGGCTATCTCTATCTCAGCCAAACCTTTGATGCCAGAGAGAGTTTCGCCCACGGCATATTTCAGGCCATCTCAATAGCAACCACCACCGGTTTTGCCACCCAGGACTTCGCAGCCTGGCCAACATTTTTGCCCATCATGCTTTTGATGTTTTCGTTTATGGGCGGCTGCGTGGGGTCCACAGGAGGAGGCATCAAGGCGATGCGCCTCATGTTGATCTACAAGCAGGGCATAAGAGAACTCAAACAGTTAGTCCACCCCCACGCCGTCATCCCGCTCAAGATTGGAAAACGCAGGGTAGATGCAGCAGTTGTCAGCGCTGTATGGAGTTTCTTAGCCGTTTATATGTGTGTATTTATCGTCATCTTGTTGGTCCTGATGGCGACAGGATTGGATTTCACGACTGCGTTTTCCGCGGTGGTCGCTTCGCTCAATAATCTGGGTCCCGGCCTAGGTGAGGTGGCAGGTAACTATAGTACGATCAACGAGCCGGCAAAGGCCGTACTTTGCGTTGCGATGTTACTTGGACGTTTGGAAGTATTTACTCTACTGGTTCTTTTCACCCCCATGTTCTGGCGTCCCTAATACGTCTCTGCAATCTAGCTGAATTCTTGCCACTAAGTTTGTGCTCTGTGTTTGCTAATTGCGTCATAGGCGGCAACGATTTTTTGAGATTTCCCAGTAGCGATTTTAATCATCTCTTCAGGCACACCCTTGGCGATCAATTTGTCGGGGTGGTTTTGACTCATTAACTTTCTATAGGCGCGCTTGAGCTCCTTGTCGGTGACGCTTTGCGCAACGCCAAGCGCCGAATAGGCATCTTCAAGCGAGTTACCGTTGCCAGTGCCGGAGTAGGAACCATCGTTAAAGCTACCCTGCGCCTGTGCCATGGCCAAAAGGTGTTGCAACTGCGCCGAATTGAAGCCCATCTGCCCGGCTATATCTTGCAGAGCATTTAGTTCGGCTTCTACGAGTCCATGTTCATCCGCCAGCGCGATCGAAACGAGAAAAGCCAACATTGTCTGCTGTAGGTGCTTTTGGGATCCGCACACTTCCTTAAATGAGGCCACAGTGGGCTCGACCTTAAAAGCCGCAGCAGATCCACGCTGGAAAAATTCAATGGCTCGCTTGCGCTGATCACTATTGAGGCCCATCTGAGCAATTACTAGTTCTGCGTGCGCTATTTCGGACTTGGAGATTCGTCCATCGACCTTTGCCAGATATCCCAGAAGAAGGAAGTTGGTGGCGAAGAAGCTCTCTTTGATGCGCTCAATATTTTCGGGTGAACCAAAATTAAAAGTGCGAACAAGCCCCCGGTCAAAACTGTGGCCGATAAACACTCCGATGATCAGGCCAAAAATGCCTCCAGAGAGCAGGCCAATCAGGCCGGCAATCGCTTTTCCGTAAAACATCGTATTCCTTTTCAAAATTCAGAGGTGGTGAGAAACACCCTATATACTATCGTACAGACCAATTCCATCCCGAGGTCTTACCCGAAAGCGCTTGTATTCCCATTGGTACTGTTCGACACAAGATTGCAGAGCGCGTTCAACTCCGCGGTTCAGTGCGATAAGAGAAACCGCTGTGTCTTCGTCATAGATGTCGGGATCCGCCGCCTCATAGTGAATGACAAACCCCCCCGGTACCCTGCGTGCATAACCAAACACAGCCAAGGCACCGGTGCGACGAATCATATTGCTGGCCAAAGTCCCGGTAAAACAGGTCACTCCCATAAACTCGCTGTTCTGACCGGAGTTTAAATCCGCAGGGGCCTGGTCAGGCAGAATTGCCGAGATACCCCCTTTCTTCACACATCGCAGCAATTGGGCCAATCCTCGTGAGTTGGTAGGAACCAAAGTTGCGCCGCTGGATTGACGGGCCCTTTCAATAAGCGGTCCAATGCCAGCAAGTTTTGGCGGCTGATAAAGCGACACAGTCTCTCCCAAGGTGCCAAGGTGAAGACCGACCACCTCCCAGTTACCAAGGTGGGGTGCCAACAGGATTACACCGCGGCCTTGAGCTTGTGCATTCTCAATTAACTCCACTCCAGTGACTTCCTTGATCAAGCCGGCAACATAACTCCAAGGTCTTAACCAGATATGCCCCATTTCGGTAAAAAGCTCAGTGGTCGCTAACATACTCTGTTTCGCCAGCCTGCTCTGTTCCTGCGCGGGCATCGCGGAATACGCTGCTGCAATATTGATTTCGGTCACCGCGCGACTCCGGCTTCTAATCGGCCAGTAAAGGTGACCTACTGCTCGCCCGAGTGCACGTGCAACGCTAAGCGGGAGGCTGGCACATAAGGTCAAGAGACTTTTGACTGCAAAGAGCTGTAGGGCTTTCATCAGAGAATTGCTTGATTTCCACTTTCGGACGGGTCGAGTACGAAAGCGCGTATTATGCCGACAAAAGAGCCTGTATAATAGCCAGCTTTTTTGCAATCAGAAAATGGGTTTAACGGTGTCACAGGGCAAGCAAGATTTTCTAACCTTTCAAGATATCATTCTGAAGCTTCAGGAGTTTTGGGCAGATCGCGGATGCGTTATATTGCAGCCGCTGGATATGGAGGTGGGAGCGGGAACCTTCCATCCGGCCACTTTTCTCAGGGCCATAGGACCGGAGACCTGGAACGCAGCGTATGTCCAACCTTGTCGGCGCCCCACGGACGGCCGCTATGGCGAGAACCCCAATCGGCTGCAGCAATACTACCAATTTCAAGTGGTTATGAAGCCCTCGCCTCCAGATTTGCAACAGGACTATCTGGATTCTCTCACGGCGCTGGGAGTGGACATGCTGATCCACGATGTGCGTTTTGTTGAAGACAACTGGGAATCCCCCACCCTGGGTGCCTGGGGCCTGGGCTGGGAAGTGTGGCTCAATGGCATGGAAGTCACCCAATTCACCTACTTTCAGCAAGTCGGGGGCTTAGAGTGCTATCCCGTTACCGGCGAGATCACCTATGGCCTCGAGCGGATCGCGATGTATCTGCAGGGCGTCGATAGCATTTACGATTTAATCTGGGCCCATGGCCCTGACGGAGACGTGACCTACGGCGATGTTTTCCATCAAAACGAAGTGGAGATGTCTCGCTACAATTTTGAGGAAGCCGATACGGAACATCTATTTTTGCAATTTGACCACTGCGAGAATGAAGCCAAGCGATTGATCGAGAAGAACCTGCCACTGCCTGCCTATGAAAGAGTGATGAATGCCTCACATGCTTTCAACCTGCTAGACGCTCGCCACGCCATTTCCGTTACTGAGAGACAGCGATTTATTCTCCGAGTTCGAACTCTGGCAAGAGGCGTCGCCCAATCCTATTTCAATGCGAGAGCCGCCTTAGGTTTCCCGTTGGCGAGTGAATCGTTGAAGCGGGAAATACTCGAAAAACTTCAAGCGGAGGCTAGCTAGATCATGGGCACAGAAACTCTGCTGGTAGAGCTGGGAACAGAGGAACTGCCACCCAAGGCTCTTAAGTCACTGGGTGAGGCCTTTAGGGACGGCATTGTTACGGGCCTTGAACAAAGGAAACTAAGTCATCGCGAAGTTCAGTGGTTTGCATCCCCGCGCAGGCTAGCAGTGTTGATCGACCAGGTGCAGATGCGCGGTGCCGATCAAGAAAAAGAAGCGCTGGGGCCCCCAGTCGAGCGGGCGAAAGATGACGAGGGTAACTGGACGCCAGCAGCCATCGGATTCGCGCGAAAGCAAGGTACCGAGCCCGAAGCCCTGCAGAGCATAGACACCCCCAAAGGAGTCAG
>JBLGAR010000148.1:0-10935 GCA_047612385.1 Cryomorphaceae bacterium
CAGTCACGAGATCAATTGGCTGGTTAGATCCCTCGTCAATCAATAAGAAATTCAGGAGAAAAGTTTTGAGCGAAGATCAGAGAGTTGCCCTGGTTACAGGTGCCAGCCGAGGAATAGGAAAAGCCATAGCGGAACGTTTGTGCGAGTCTGGCTTTATTGTAGTTGGCACTGCCACCTCTGCAAGTGGAGCTGAAGGTATCACCGCTTATCTGAATGCAACAGGGAATTCTGGCTGTGGAATGAAGTTGAACGTTGGAGATGGCAATGAAGTTACTGATGTTATTAAGGCTATCTCAGAGAAGTTTGCGGCGCCGACTGTTTTGATTAATAACGCAGGAATAACGCGCGACAACATTCTTATGCGTATGAAAACAGATGAGTGGGATGACGTCATTAGCACCAATCTCAGTGCACTGTATCGTGTTAGCAAAGCTTGCATGCGCGGTATGACGAAAGCGCGGTGGGGTAGAATTGTGAACATCACATCAGTAGTGGGCTCGATGGGAAACGCCGGGCAGAGTAATTACGCTGCAACTAAGGCAGGGGCTGAAGGTTTCTCACGTGCGCTGGCCAGGGAGCTGGGGTCGCGGGCAATAACCGTTAACTGTGTTGCTCCTGGTTTTATCGATACGGATATGACGAAGGAATTAACCGAGGATCAGAAAAACTTGATGCTAGGTCAAATTCCTCTAGGGCGTTTGGGGGAACCCCAAGAAATAGCAGCCTTGGTCGGATTTCTCTGCGGTGATGAAGCAGGCTATATCACAGGGGAAACTCTGCATATAAATGGCGGCATGTATATGGCTTAAAGCGCTGATAAATATGATAATATGCTCTGGCGCTGCCGCTTTTTAAAAAACATTATTACTCTTACGAAAAACAGAGTAAAATATTTAGACATACCACCAAATCGCATTATTGCAGGAGTTAAACGAATCATGAGCAGCATCGAAGAGCGCGTTAAGAAGATCGTAGCGGAACAACTTGGCGTAAAAGAAGAAGAAGTGCAGACTGAGGCGTCTTTCGTTGAAGATCTGGGCGCAGACTCATTGGACACTGTCGAGTTGGTTATGGCACTTGAAGAAGAATTTGAAACTGAAATTCCGGACGAGGAAGCAGAGAAAATCACTACTGTGAAACTCGCCATAGATTACATCAACAATAATCTAGCCTGATTTACATTCCCGTCCTGAAAAGGCCGTTTCTATTAAAAAATAGAACGGCTTTTTTTGTATGGGTTCAATGACAAAATTGCTTCACAGGAGTTTAGCGGGTGATCGGTAGAAGAGTAGTTGTTACTGGCTTGGGGATGGTGAGCCCTGTTGGGCATACCGTAGAAGAAACCTGGACTAACATCTTGGCGGGTAAGAGCGGTGCTGCCCTGATAGAGAGTTTCGATGTCTCTGCGTATACTACTAAATTTAGTTCCAGTGTAAAAAACTTTGATATCACAGCCTATCTCGCAGCTAAAGATGCTCGAAAGATGGATACCTTTGTGCAATACGGAATGGCGGCGGGTATCCAGGCCTTTGAAGACAGCGGTTTAGAGATAACGGAACAAAACTCCCCGCGCGTCGGCTGCGCTATTGGTTCTGGTATAGGCGGTATCGGCCAAATTGAAAAGAACGCTGCGATTGTCAGCACTAGCGGGCCTAGAAAAATTTCCCCATTTTTTGTACCGGGTTCCATCATCAATATGATCGCCGGAAACTTGTCCGTGAAGTACAAAATGCAAGGACCTAATCTTGCAATCGTTACCGCCTGTACCAGTGGCACTCATAACATTGGCATGGGGGCTAGATTGATTGCGCTCGGAGATGCCGATGCCATGCTTGTTGGTGGTGCGGAGATGGCCACTACTCCCGTTGGGCTAGGCGGTTTTGCAGCGGCTAGAGCGCTATCCACCCGAAATGATGATCCAGAGGCCGCTTCAAGGCCCTGGGATAAAGACAGAGATGGGTTTTTGCTGGGAGATGGCGCTGGCGTCCTCATGCTTGAGGAGTATAAAGGTGCTAAAGCCCGTGGGGCGCATATTTATGCAGAGCTGGTCGGGTTTGGCATGAGCGGAGATGCTTATCACATGACGCTGCCTCCTGAAGACGGACGTGGAGCCGCCGCCGCCATGCAAAATGCTATAAATGATGCTGGTATCCCAGTGGATCAAATCAATTATATTAACGCTCATGGTACTTCAACCGCTGCAGGTGATGGGGCGGAAAGCCGCGCTATAGAGACGGTAATGGGTAGTGCGGCAAACAGTGTTGCGGTGAGCTCTACCAAATCTATGATCGGTCATTTGCTCGGGGCAGCAGGATCAGTAGAGGCTATATTTTCTATCCTTGCTATTCGAGACCAGGTGGCCCCACCAACGATTAACCTGGACAACCCGTCTGAAGGGTGCAATCTGAATTATGTGCCCCATACTGCTCAGCAAATGCCTATTAATACGGTGCTTTCGAATTCCTTCGGATTCGGTGGTACTAATGGCTCCCTTATTTTCAGTAACCTCGACTTATAAAACTGTTGGCCTCGAAGTCAGCAGTGCACTGGGTTGATGGGCTTCGCGCGGAGTCGCTGCCTCTCCCGGATCGCGGGTTAAATTTCGGCGATGGTCTGTTTGAAACAATGCTCTTCGCGCAACAGCGAGTTTTCTACCAGGATCTGCATCTAAGTCGACTGCGAAAAGGTATGACAGTTTTGGGGTTTCCCGATTGTATAACCGCAGTGCAGGCTCAGTTGTCGAGCGTGGCTGAGGAGTTAAAGTCGATCCCAACCACTCCATATGCAGTGCGCTTGACGCTGACAAGAGGCGACGGTCCGCGCGGCTATGCGCCAGGTATTGCTTGCACCCCGAGAGTGATTATTAGCGCCGCTGTCTTGGAAGAAAATTGGCAACTGCCGCCACCCGCTGCTGCAGCGGGGATTGCCAAAATTCGCTGGTCGCAGCAACCGCAGTTGGCTGGTCTGAAACATCTCAATAGGCTCGAGCAGGTTCTCGCCGCGCGTGAACGGATGAATGAAAACGTCGATGAATAGATCATGCTCGATGAGCACTCGTCCGTAATCTCTACCGTAAGCGGTAACCTGTTTGCCGTTATTGATGAGGTACTTGTAACCCCCCAGCTGTCTAAATGTGGCATTGAAGGGACCCGACGTGGTTTGATTATGGACAGATGGGCTCGAGAAATTGGTATTGATTCTCGCGAAGCCAATATAAATGTGCGGCAGTTGCTAGCATCATCTGAAGTGTTTTTTTGTAACGCCCTGGTAGGTCTGCGACCCATTTCTAGTCTCGGTTCTAGTGCTTGGTCTACCTACCCAATCTGTGAGGCATTGCATCAGGTCTATTGCGGTGAGAACGCATGATTCGACGCATGGCCATTCTGGTCCTTGTGCTCGCCGCGACTGTTTATTTTGTTGGTGAAAGGGCGTTTCAGTATTGGTCCCAGCCATTGAACCTGCCCGCTGAAGGTGTGCGGATTACGATAGAGCCCGGAGAGCGTTTGCGCGGCGTTACAGGCGAGCTAGAGCGACGAGGTATTCTGCCCCATCCTTATCTCATGCTCATCTATGCGCGATGGACCGGTCTGGATGAACGTATAAAACGAGGCGAGTATCAGGTTGAGGCCGGCACTAAGCCCGAACAATTTTTGCGTCAGTTGGCGAAAGGTGATGTTGTTCAATATAAAGTCACCTTTCCTGAGGGAATTACACTTCGAAAAGCAATCGCGCTGTTGGGGGCGCAGGAGCAGCTCGCAAAAGAGCTCACTGGCTTAGAGGATCCGCGAATTACTGCAATTAGAAAGCCCCATGCGTCAGCAGAGGGCTTGTTCTTTCCCGATACCTATCAATACGAAAAGGGTGCAACTGACTGGCATATCTTGCGCAGAGCTTACGAGAAGATGCAGCTTACTCTGGAAACGGAGTGGAATGATAAGACGGAGTCTCTTCCCTATGAAACTGCTTACGAGGCTCTTATTATGGCCTCTATTGTCGAACGTGAAACGGGGGCTCCCCAAGAGCGTGCCACGATCGCTGGTGTGTTCGTGAAACGCCTTCGCAAAAAGATGCGGCTGCAAACCGATCCCACCGTTATCTATGGGCTTGGAGAAAACTTTGACGGGAATTTACGGCGCAGACATTTACAGGATGAATCAAACCCCTACAATACCTATCGTCACAAAGGGTTGCCTCCAACGCCAATAGCAATGCCAGGTTTGGCTGCAATCAGGGCAGCACTGCACCCGGATGAATCGAATTTACTGTATTTTGTAGCGAAGGGTGACGGTAGTCATGAGTTTTCAAGTAACCTTAAGGACCATCAAATCGCAGTGCGAAAATACCAGCTAAAAAGAACTTCTGATTATCGTTCCAGCCCAGGGAAGAAATAGCTCTGTGATCTTCAGAGGGCTATTCATTACTGTCGAAGGTGGCGAGGGGGTCGGTAAGTCGACGAATATTGCTTTTCTCGAAGAGCAACTGAAAGGCCATGGCGTTGACTTAATCGTTACACGAGAGCCCGGGGGCACGCCCCTGGCAGAAAATATCCGCAAGCTATTATTGCAAGTTGATACTGAATCGATCGCTGAGATCACAGAATTATTATTGATGTTTGCCGCAAGGGCACAACATATCCAACAACTAATAGAACCTGCTCTGGCATCGGGCCAATGGGTGCTCTGTGATCGTTTCACCGATGCGACTTATGCATATCAGGGCGGAGGTCGACAGATTAGTTCTCGTAAGATTCAACAACTTGAGCAATTGGTACAGGGCGAATTGCGCCCGGACTACACTCTCCTTTTGGATGCCCCTGTTGAAGTCGGTATGGAGAGAGCTCGTGGCAGAGGTGAATTGGATCGGTTTGAACGAGAAAAGCTCGATTTTTTTGAAAGAGTTCGCCGAACCTACTTGAAATTAGCGCAGGAGAGTAGCGGTCGATATCGCGTTTTGGATGCTAGCCAGTCACTCGACGACGTGCAAGGGCAGCTCAATGAAGTGTGTACGGAACTACTGACATGCTGGGGCGTAAGGCGCAGTTTACAATGATCGAAGCGGTAGAGCTTTCTGAGATCAGCGTACCGATGCCCTGGCAATCCCACTCCTGGGATCAGTTGAACACTCAGATTCAAGACGAAAAACTTCCGCATGCTTTGTTATTGGTGGGCCCAGCGAATATCGGGAAAAATAGGCTAGCGCGCTCTTTGGCTCGACTCTTGCTGTGCCAATCACCATCGGCGGGACACAATTGTGGGCAATGCCACTCTTGCGAAATGAGCAGGGCGGGTACCCACGGTGACTTTCGCTGGTTACAGCCGGAGGAAAAAAGTCGTGTTATTAAGATCGATCAGATTCGCGAGGTCATTGATTTTAGCAACAAGACCGCCAGCTTTGGTCGTAGAAAGGTTATCGTTTTTTCCCCCGCAGAAAGCATGAATGCCAATGCCGCTAATGCTCTGTTAAAAGCACTTGAGGAACCGGCCCAGGATACTCATTTAATTCTGGTCTGCCATCGACTGCAGGGGCTCAGCGCCACGATACGCTCTAGAACCGCATTGATACGCTTCCCCCTGCCATCGCCTGAGCAAAGCCTCGATTGGCTGGATGGCCTGACCCAAAAGCGGGAAGAAAGTGAGAAATTACTCAAGTTTGCAAACGGATGCCCCATGCTGGCAGCGCAAATTTATACACAGGGAGATGTTCAGGCTGCCAGCGCAATTCCGGCGGCTCTGGACGGTCTCCTGGCAGGTCGAACGAGCGTTCCACAGCTTGTCGCTCTGCTCGGACAGCTAGCGCTTGATGAGGCGCTGGCTGTGCTGGTCACCTACCTGCAAATGGGGATTCGAAGTGCCTCGCTCGTCGGTATGACTGCCCAGCGAACTCGCCGCTTTTTTTTAATACTCGATGAAGTGGGCCGCCAACAACGAGCTGTAGTTGCAGGGTCTAATCCAAACCCACAGCTGCTGCTTGAGTCGCTAGTCGCACACCTCCACAAGGAGTTAGGCGAGGCTCGACCATAGTGATAATATGCAATCGTTACTCAGGGGAATATTAGTATGAGCGAAAACAGTAATTCCAGTCGGAACGGTATCCTCTCCTTGACGATTAAAGACAAGGCGGTGTTGTACTCTGCTTACATGCCTTACCTGCACAACGGTGGGCTGTTTGTGCCAACGAACAAAGCTTATAACGTGGGCGATGAAGTTTTTATGCTACTGAGCCTGATGGATGAAGGCGAAAAAATCCCTATCGCGGGAAAAGTAGTTTGGGTGACGCCCCGCGGAGCTCAGGGAAATAGAACAGCAGGAATTGGAGTGCAGTTTAGCGAACAGGATGCGGCCGCAAACTCGAAGATTGAAAACCATCTCGCGGGATCTTTATCTTCTGATCGGCCCACACACACTATGTGATGCATGAGAGGCGTCGGAGGTCTTTCTTACGACTAGAAAAAACGGTTTGGTGAGGTCAAAAAAAAGGGTCCCTAAAGGGGACCCAATGAGGCCATTACAGTAAAACACAAAGGAACGGCTTCCTTAAAGAGCATTAGGAGATGCCCTGCAGTCACCCTGTACTGCTAGGGGATGAGTGACTACCTCCGTAGTATCGTCCAAAAACGGTACTTTTGCACAGTTAACTGGCGAGTTTTTAGCACATTTCGATATCAGTTCATGTTTTTTTAATTTCACTGCGATATAAAAATTCAAGGTAAAAATGGCAAATCCTCCGTGTTTAGGCGTTATCGAGGGCTTTTATGGTCGGCCATGGTCACATGCTGCAAGGGTGTCCTACGCGGGACATTTGAGCGCCCTGGGGCTTGATTCTTACCTGTATTGTCCAAAATCTGACGTTTACCTACGCAAACGCTGGCGCGAATGCTGGCCAGAGGTTCAGTACCAACAAATGGACGAGCTCGCCACAACCTATGCGGAAAACAAGCTGGATTTTGGTATGGGCTTGTCTCCCTTCGAGCTTTACAGGCAATACGACGCACAGAGCAAACGTGCCCTCAAAGACAAAGTTAGATATCTGGCGTCTGTCGGTGCACCAACCCTCGCAATTCTGTTTGATGATATGCCTGGAGATATGCGAGATCTTGCGAGTCGCCAGGCGCAGATAGTCAGCGATGTTCAATCGTGGGCACCTGGTCTGAGACTTCTTATTTGCCCTACGTACTACTCATTTGACCCCGTGTTGGAAAAGTACTTTGGCGCTATGCCGGAAAATTACTGGGAGCAACTGGGGCATAACGTGAGTGCCGAGGTTGAAATCTTCTGGACCGGCAACCGGGTTTGTTCAGTGTCCATTTCAGTAGGAGATGTCGAGCGAATCAACGCGGAGCTGGGGCGGCGAGTTACGCTGTGGGATAACTACCCGGTAAATGATGGCGCGCATCGCAGTAACTTTCTCTATTGTGAGGCGCTTCATCAGCGAGATCCGCAGATCGTCGACAAAGTGAACGGGCACTACTGCAACCCGATGAATCAGGCGGATCTCTCCTTGATGGCCTTGGCCGGCTTGCCAAAACTCCATGGGAGAGATTCAAGCGGAATAATATCCTATCTCACGGGTGTATTTTCAAAGGAGACCTTAGAGCAATTACAGATGGATGCGCACGAATTCGAAACATTGGGTCTTAGTGGTATGGGCAAGAGACGTTGCAGAGAATTGGAGCTTCTTTACGATGGGCTCGGAGGTGAGGTTGCCAACGAAATAGCACAGTGGCTTCGCGAAGAATATGTATTTGATCCGGCGTGCCTCACCGATTGAGCGTATATGAAGCATTTATTAGACATTTCAGACTCAGTTCAATACCAGCGTGGCCATCCTTTGGATTGCTATTCCGCATGGGAAAAAACTAGCCGCGAAGAAGGGTGCCTGCTGCTGGTGGATTTTGATATCGAGGCCTACTGGATCGATGGCTCCCCCAAAGTCTCATTGACAGCGATCTACCTGGAATCAGCGTCTTCAAGCAGTATTTCAGTTACCGACAAACCTTTAGTCAGTTCGGATCTGGCCCCGGTCGATCAATATCATCAGTGGTCTGTCGATCACAACATGGTTCAGTATTTACAAGGGTCTCTAATCGGTTTGCTACCTTTGGCTATTCCAAAACCCTGGGGCCGGGAAATCTGGTACACCGGTGTTGAAGCGAGGGGAGTATGTTGCTTTTTTCAGGGCGATTTGAGAACACCAATTCCCTGGTTGCAAGCAGCGGTGCCTGGGTCCGGTCTGGGTAGTGCAGCCGAGGCCTTGGTTTTACTCAAAATACTAGACCCGGTGGCGGAACCTGTAGTTGGAGATCTCTATTTTGAGCTGCACGAGGAAAAACAGGAAGTCTACGTTGTTACCCGCATCGACAAAGGCAGCTGGCCAGATGGGGTAGGGTATATCCGGATGGGTTTTAATCGCCAAAAACTGGACGGTCTTGGCGGCGATAGAGCTGCCTTCCGGCAGTCGTATTTGACTGCTGTTACGGAATATGAGGCTGTACGGCGCGAGATCGACGCACTGCCGCCAGGCGAGAAAGTCTCGCCAAGACAACAGCGCGAAGAATCCAGGCTGCGTGCGGAGATGGATAGTTTCAGCCAGCTAGCGCCCTTGGCCGTCGGCGATGTGGTGAAAGTGCCACTACTGACACCACATTCCCTGCAGCACGGCGTTCGCACTGTCGAGTTTCAAACCCCGGTCTATGAACGTAAGATCCTGTCATTCGCTCAACGAGTTTTAACTCAGAACCATTGGGATACCAAAGAAGCGGTTGAGCTCATGGTCCTGGACCAAACGCCGAAAGAAGACTTCGTGCTACTCGAAAGTGCGCCGGGGCGGCGAGTAGAGAGAATAGTCGATTTCAGCGATTTCGACGTGTGCCGCGTCAGCCTTACCGGTGGGGCTTCTATGAACTTTGCCGCCATCCCCAGCTATGCTCTTATTATGGTTATAGAGGGGAAGCTGTTACTGGAGGGCGTCGAGTGGAGTGCTGAGCAAGCCCTAATTCTACCCGGCCGGTGGAGTGGAAAATTGACCTTTGCAATGCCTGAATCTTCCGGGGTTTTGCTCCTCGCGACACCGCGTTATTGAGCAGTTGAACCCCGGGCTTTATTGTGGCAGACTCTGCGCCCTTGAGTTTGCCCTAAAGAATTCTTGTTGTGCTCCTTAATTCCAGACATTCAGTGAGTTAAAGGCGTTATATCAAGTGATTTCGAACCTAGTTTTAGCGAATTAGCGAGGGAAGTTCAAATGCGGGAGTGGCGAAATTGGTATACGCGCTAGATTTAGGTTCTAGTGCCGCAAGGCGTGGGAGTTCGAGTCTCCCCTTCCGCACCATATTCAGGGCTGGATCCATTCATGGAATCCACCTTTTTTGAAAGAGTGCTTCAAGCGCTCTTAACTTATTCGATTGTGAGGAAAAACCATGCAGGTTTCGATTGAAACGACTTCAGGATTGGAGCGTCGTTTAACAGTTGGAGTTCCGGCCGCGCGTGTCGACAGTGAAGTGAATACCCGTTTGCAGAAAGCGGCTCAGAGTGTCCGTTTGGATGGCTTTCGACCGGGCAAGGTGCCTATGGGTGTGATTCGGCAGCGTTTTGGTGCCGGAGTGCGTCAGGAAGTGTTGGGCGAGGTAATGAATCAATCCTTTCAAGAAGCGATCATTCAAGAAAAATTGCGACCGGCGGGTCAGCCCAGCATAGAACCCAAAAATATGGATGCTGGAAAGGACCTGGAATACATCGCCACCTTTGAAGTTTTCCCAGAGATCTCGGTTACGGAATTAGCAGGGCTTGAAATTAGTAAGCCAACCGCGTCAGTTGGTAAAGAAGACGTCGACAACATGATTGAGATTTTCCGCAAGCAGCAGGGTGGCTTCGGGGAAGTTGAGCGTGCTGCGGCCGAGGGCGATAAGGTCAATATTGATTATATCGGAACTAAAGACGGCGAAGCGTTTGAAGGTGGCAGCGCTGAAGCGTCTGAACTCGAGCTGGGCTCAGGGCGAATGATTCCCGGGTTTGAAGCCGGTGTCGAAGGCATGAAGGCAGGAGAAGAGAAAACTCTGAATCTGTCATTTCCCGACGACTACCACAACGAAGACCTCAAGGGCGCAGCGGTGGAGTTTAAAATCACTCTAAACAGTGTTACTGAGCAGTTACTGGCAGAACTGAATGAAGAGTTGTATTCCAATTACGGTGTTGAAGCGGGCGGGGAAGAACAGTTTCGCGAAGAGATCGCTCAGAACATGACTCGTGAGCTAAGCAATGCCGTAAAAGCGACCGTAAAACAGCAAGTAATGGACGCAGTCCTGGTTGCACACGAGTCTCTAGAAGTTCCCAAGGCTCTCATTTCGCAGGAAATCAGAGGGATGCGGAGCCAAATGTTTCAGCAATTCGGCGGTGCCGGTGGCGCTGACCTCGATTTAGATTCTCTACTACCTGATGAGATGTTCAGCGAACAGGCTGCTCGCCGCGTGAAGCTGGGTCTGATACTCGCAGAGCTGGTGCAGAAACAGGAACTGAGGCCCGATCCGGAAAAAGTGAGAACTGCGGTGGAAGAAATGGCTTCCACTTACCAGGACCCTGAAGAGGTCGTGAATCACTATTATTCCAACCCTGATCAACTCGCTTCTGTAGAATCTATGGTTCTTGAAGATCAAGTGGTTGAAAATTTGCTTGAGAGTGCCAATATAACAGAGAGTGAATGCACGTATCAGGAAGCTCTCAGCCAAGCACAAGCGCAGTCAGCGCCCTGATCAGTGCCTCCCCGGGCGGTTCGCAGCCGCCCGTTTACAATAATCTCTAGTCCCGGGAATGGTACGTTATGTCAAATCAGTTCGATGGAATTAACAACAACACAGTCAGAAACCTGGGTCTGGTCCCGATGGTGGTCGAGCAGACCTCACGCGGCGAACGATCCTACGACATCTATTCAAGGCTACTGAAAGAA
>JBLGAR010000149.1:0-10840 GCA_047612385.1 Cryomorphaceae bacterium
AGGTCATCTCCATAAAGGCTGCAAGCGTGGATCTGACGATCACGGACCGGTCAACAGTGGTCGTTGAATCAACTCCCCTAAAATCTTTAAAAATCTCGTCTTTTTTACCCAAGCAATACCTGTCGCTATTACCCGTTGAGCTGATCGACATTCAACACTGGGTATTGGGCTATACAGATGCAAGAGCGATACCGATTAGCGTTAGTGGCAGCTTTAGGTATGAGCACCAGTTAGCTCTCAATTTCGAAACTCAATTAGCGGGCACTTCACTGGACGGCCGATTCTGGACCCGTGGCCCCGAGCAGTACCCCAGCGCGTCCTTACTACTGAAACACCTCGACATGGAACTCGGTGAAATCTCGGCCACAGTGGAATCTGAATCAGGCGACAGATGGTTGTGGACGGCGACTGGAGAAGTTGACTACTCCAATTTAGTAACTGCGGTAACATCTGCAAACGAAAGTCTTGATTTAAGATTGGATCTTTCCATGCTTGATCAGCTACAGATTCAAGCAACTAGCCGCTTCGATTTAAAAGTTCATCACAACGACGTAATACAACTAGAACCTCAAATCTTAGAACACCTAGTGCCCCAGTTCGACGTTGAGCTAGAAACCAACAACAAACTATCGAGTCTATTTTTAGAAAAGTACATTCAAAATTTATCGGGTGAACTGCGGATCTCTGCTGCATTGAATCATGGCCTGTTTCATTTCGCGTTGTCGCCCTCAGACTTACAAGCCGAGTTACTGACCGACTCCGCTGTCGTACCCGAGGATATTCAAAGTTGGCTAAAATGGGGCAACACTATACCGGTGCATTGGAACAACCTTGAAGACGTAACAATTTCCTCTCAAAAAAATGGCCGCTGGGCCGCGAACCTGAAACGTATTTCGGCACGTATAGGCGATAAAAAAAGTCAGTTCTATTTTCAAGATCTGGATCTTAAGGCCAACTTTTCCATTGCAGAGAAACCTGAGGGCAGCGTATCGCTGAATACACGTCTGACCGCTCGCCTGAATCGTTCTCAACTACCCACTCTGAAGTTGTCGATACAACTCGAAGGCAAGAAAACTGATACCCGTTTTAAATTAAAGCTGGATGATATTGCACAAAGTATCAGTGCAGGTTCAAGTGGCCGCGGAAACCTCAGCACCGGGGCAAGCACGGTTGCACTGCGCCTGAGTAGTGAAGATCTAGGCTATGCCAGCGAAACCATACTTCCTCTTTTGCACTCTCTGGATTTGCTGAGCTCTGAGATAAACCCCAAAATTTCAAGCGGCCGACTTACGTTGAGTTCCAGCTTAGAGAGTAGGAGCTTTAAGTTGGAAGATATCGAACTGAATAGTGAACTCAGCATAGATCGTCTTTCAGGTGATTATGACAGCTACGCTTTCCAGGAAGCCGAAATGCATGCCAAATGGACAGGATTTAGTCATGGGAGGACCATCGAACCGGTCGAGTTGTCGGTGGCAAAGCTAAACTTGGGTATCGAATTGCTCGACACCCGAATGATGCTATCCGTGCCCAAAAAAACTCCCATATCGCAGCCTGCTGTTTTAATCAGTCAATTTTCAAGCAAAATATTTGGCGGCGAAATCTATTTGCCCGAACCGAAAAAGTGGGACTTCGGCGCAGAGAGTAACAATTTCATTGTTCGAGTAAAGGGGTGGCAGCTATCGGATATGGTCGCTCTGCAGCAGGATGAGGACATACAGGCTCAGGGCACTTTGGAAGGACAGTTGCCCATTGAACTTACCTCGGGTCGATTGATTATTGCCGATGGATTTTTGCGTACAGTCGCCCCCGGCGGAACCATCCGTTACGTTGCAAATGAGACAAGTGAGGCGCTAGCCCCCAGTAATCCAGAACTGGCGCTGGCGCTGGATTTACTGAGCGACTTTCAGTTTAAGGTACTCAGCACGGAAGTAGAGTTAGACGACGCTGGCAACCTGTTGCTGAGCTTGTCTTTGCAGGGTAAAAACCCTAGCCAGTTTGATGGGCGCCCGATCAATTTCAACATTAATCTGGAACAAAATCTCGACCCGCTGTTACAAAGTCTGCGCCTAAGTGATAAGTTGGTGGAGACATTAGAGAGTCGTCTAAAATGAACTACTGTGCCCTGATGCACTCTAAGATACGAATAAATTAAGGGGAGTCAAATGCGAATATTAGTATGCTCAAGCTTGCTGTTTCTGCTGGTGGCCTGTACCCCCACGGTACAAATAAAAGCACCGGTTGAACCCATCACCATCAACCTTAATGTGAAAATTGAGCACGAAATAAGGATTAAAGTTGACAAGGAATTGGACGAACTATTTGCTGAAGACAACGATCTTTTCTAGGGGGAATGCGAAATGAATATGCTGCAAAATTTTAAAACAGCCTTAGGCGCCTTGGTAATAGCGACGCTGATGATTGCACCCGCCTACGCACTCGATTTGGACGACGCAAAAGCCCAAGGCGTGATAGGAGAAAGGGCTACAGGATACCTCGCTGCTGTTAAACCAGCGAGCGATGTCGATGCGCTGATAAATGACGTCAATGCAAAACGTAAAGCGTACTACCAAAACATCGCCCGGAAAAACAATATCAGCCTTGAAGCGGTTGAAGTACGAGCCGGGCAAAAAGCGATCTCCAAAACCGCCACAGGACACTACATAGATTCTGGTTCGGGTTGGGAGAAGAAATAGCCAATTTCAGGCGGTAACGACGCTCCTGAAAACGTCCGGATAACCGATCACCCTGGGCATTTCGTCCAGGGCACCTGTGTTCACTAAATGCTGGTTGAGTGCCTTCAAGTGGTAGCAGGGCACGCTGGCCATAAAATGATGCTCCATGTGGTAGTTCACGGCATTGGGCGCTAGCAGCAACCTCTCCCACCACCTGGCGATCACAGTGCGCGTGTATTTGCGCGGGTCTAAGTCATACAAATCGGGCACTGCAGCATGCTCAGCAATTTGTCGCAAACGAATAAACAACATAAAGCTCGTCATATAGGCCGTTGCCCACAGTAAATACGCCCAGGGAATCTGGCACAGCCACAATACCGCCAGCAGAATCAGCTGAACCGCTACCTGCTGATAAAAAGGTTTAGCGCTGCTGCGCTTTTGAGAGGACATTACACTCCCAGAGCCGCGGGCAATGAAGGACAGTATTTTTACCCCTGTTCGCCCCGTTAAATCCCGAGCGATTTTGCGTTTAAAACTGGCTTTGGTAATGGGATAGTCCTGGTAGTTTACGAGGTCTGGATCATCGCCGGTTCCCGCGTTTCGATGGTGTAGCAGATGGCCTTTGGCATAGGAAGGCAGGTCGTTCATTACCGGCAACGCACACAACCACTGACCAAAAAAGTCGTTTAGCGCAGGCGTCTTAAAGAGCGAACGATGACCACACTCGTGCATCAGCACCGACAAGCCGAGTTGCCTGCCCCCCAGCAATATCACGGCCAGTAGAACAGTCACCACATGGGTATAGAGCGCCACGAGCGCAAAAATACCGGCTATAGCCAGCCAATTTCCCAGCAGTAGACGTGCACCGTGAAAATCACTTTTAGCAGTGAATCTTGCGATTTCGTCCTTGGACAGGTAATCACCGATTTTCATTGTTGTCTCCCCGCTACTGTGGCCACGCAATACGCTATGTTAACTCGCGTAGAGCACCTCCGCTATGGGGCTGTTTCTACCAAGACACACGGCGCGCAGAAAAAAGGGGGCGCCCCGCCATAAATTAGTCCTAGATCGGCCACAGAAGAACAGTAGTTTTCATCGGCGACATTCTTGACGAAGGCGGTAACACGATAGCGTTTACGGGCACTTTCAGTAATGCCGAAGCTTAGCTCCATAACCCCTTAACTGTCTTGTGTTGTTCCAGGGTTCTAGAGAAGGCCAAAGGTCACCTCGTCCTGCCCGGGCAGTCTGCCCACCATAGCAATCGGCACCGTTAAATTCTTCGATGGTTGCGTCGATGTAGGCGGCGGCAAAGATGAAGGAGAGATTTTCGCCCAGCAGTGCAATGCCTTCCAGGCCCAGGCCTTGTGTTTCCAGCGAGCCCACGTTATTGAGCGTAGCTGTCACGCCACCATCGGGCAGAACCACAGTGCTTTGCGCCTGATAATCTTCATACTCAGCGAAAAAGACCGCGGTGTTAAATTGCAGACGACCTTCCAACAGCGTGCTCTTGATTCCAATTTCATAGGAATCAGAGGTTTCGGGAGCATCTGGATTATCGAGCCTAAACTGGTCAAAACTGGTCGTAATATCATAGGCTTGCCCCTTGTAGCCCTGTGCGTAACGAGCGTAGAGCATAGTGTCTTCAGACAGCGGCGTAACCGGATCCGCCAGATTGTTGACGTAATCAACTGAGATTTCCTCTTTATTGAAGCGCAAACCAGCGGTAATGCTCGTGGCATCGTTGAAACGCCAGGTCGCCTGACCGAACTCTGCCATACTCTCGGTGGCGGCCGTTCCTAGCCAATCCGGGGGAATCAAAGGAAGGCCGAGATTTCTTGGAAAAGTGCGATCGGTCTCGGCTTCGGCGTAATACAGGCCCACGACATACTCGTACTTATGGTATTGCGGGGAAGCGATGCCAAACTCCTGAAAGAGAAATTCGGTTTCGGTATTTGATTCTGAGACGAAACCGCCATTAGCGGCACCACCGGTAAAGAATCCAAATACATCCGCATTGGAAAAATTCACATCGCCAACGTCGGAGTATTCCCACTCATCTGCAGCCGTAATCGACATGAGCGAAAATCCAGGCTGTCATCTGAAGGGTTTATTCCGGGCGCAAGCCCTTACTCGCTAGGCCATTGACATCGTCATCAGTGGTCAGTGGTCCGGTTGTCGACAAACCCATATTGGACTTCACAACGTTTGTCCTATGCGCATTTTTAATATCATCCCAGTTCTAGTTCAACGTGCTCCAATACCCCAACCCCATCCTGCATGTGTTTTGAGGAGGGCTAAATCACAGCACCCCGTTACAGCACAAACGGAATAATTGCTTTGCGTTCTTTGGGATAATTCTCAAAAGTCTTTCGAAACCATTTGTGCGTGTAAAGCGCCCGAGGGGCGAGGTTGGCGATGGTAATTGCCAGTACAAACACGGCACCGAGGTTCCAGGTCATAATCGCAAACCCTATAAAAGACAGAATCTCGCCGAGATATTGCGGACAAGAAACAAATTTAAAACCACCCCCATAAGGTGTTTTGTAGCGTGGATCATTGGGCGACGGATGTTTTGATCTCAGGTTGCGCAAAATTGAATCCGAGTGAATGTTCAAGCAAAAACCAAACACATAGACTACAAGCCCACCTATAAATCGAGGGTCAGAAAACCAATCGATGGTGTATTGTGTGCCGAGCTCTGAGATATACGCGGCATTGAAGTAACCGTGCATGGCCAGTGTCAACCAGCCCGCGACAACGACGCTCAAGCCAAAAGAGGATGTGCTGCCGGGCTGCACCCTCATTAACAAAGGGGTAACGAGCGCCCGGTTGGTGTAATGGAACATCCAGACACACAGGAAAAATAATGGCACAGGTTGCATGGCGTTTTTTCCCATGAAAAACACAATGGGAAAGACCAACAGGCCTGGAAACTCCATTACAATCCAACCTATCCTGGACCCCAACTTGGTGCCTTTATCCGCTGCGCCAAAGCGACCGCCATACTGAGCGGTTCCGAAGAAACTGCTTACAAGAACAAAAAAAGCGAAAACGAACGCTGCAATCAGGAGCGTGTCGTAGATCGTATTGCCGGTATACCATTGCATAAAGCCGCCTTTTAATGTGTTCAGGTCAGCACCTCAGATCAGTGCTAAGTTAAGGGCACACTTTAATCGATCGGCTCTATGGGAAGTAGAACGTTATCGGTCATTCGTATATGCAATACCCCTCACCTCGTAGAAACATCTTATGGCTTGGATAAAACACCTCCCGGTCAACGCGCCAATAAACGAGATTATCTTTGAGATAGAAAAAGATGGGGCCGTCATTATTCATGGCTTCGTGTCCGACGAAGCGGATCGAGAGTTTAACGCTGAAATAGACCCGATTCTTAAAACTAAGACGCGTAATCATGGGCACCCCTATCCCGCCGTTGAATTCTTTCACGGCGCTCAGACTAAGCATTTAGCCGGTGTCGCAGGCGTCTCCGATACGTTTGTTGATGTGGTTTTACTGCATCGAATTTTTGAGGCAATTGGCGATGCATTTTTAATACCCAATTGTTCCGGGAAGCCACCAATGGCCGACTGATCGCGAGCCCCGGCCAGAGGCCATCGCCGTTGCAGAAATGGCACCTGGATCGACTGCTATTTATCTCAGTTCAACCCTCCATGATGCTGGCGAAAAAAAACAGATAAAGTACGTCGCGGAATGCACACCAGTTTTTGTCTTGGTTGGCTTCGCACTGAGGAAAATAGCTATTTATTTGCTCCCCTAGAGCGCGTGCGTAAGATGCCACGCAGCGCACAGGAATTACTGGGATTCGGTGTGCATGACGGCATTGCCAATGGAGAGAGTTTTTTGGGCGCACTCGATAATCAAATTCCAGCGGATGTCCTTGCTACGGAGCCCTAACCACAGACTCTGCGAGCGGCAGGCGTAACTAGACTTGATCCAGATTCAAGCCGCCAATATCCGCCGGCATGAACGCGTCGCCTAAAACAGTCTCACCATCGAGGGCTTTTAACGGCCGACCCAGACCGTGAAGCAAGCGGCGACTGTAGGTTACCTGTCCCACAAAGCTTCCAGTGCACAGTGCAAGTGCCGCCTCCGCCATCATCTCAACGGGCTCCACCATGTCGGGGCGTCTCCGGGCTATATCTCGCACGTAATCTGCACCTGGTGTCATCACGATGTTCTCAGGCGCTAGGGTATTAACGTAGATATTGTCACTGGCAACCTCGTGGGCAAGCGCCTGCGTGTAACGATTCAGCGCTGCTTTCGTGGCACCATAGGCTCCAATAATGTGGGCTGCGGTTTGTGAATCTGGGTAGGGAACCACCGGCTGATCGGCCGTCGCACTGCTTATATTTAATATCCAGCCTTGTCCTCTGTCGCGCATTCCCGACAGGGCTTGTTGTGCGAGATCGATGGGAGCGTTGAGGTTGAGATCGAACATCCAATTGCGTTCTCGTGTAGTCACCTGGCTGGGCAGCTTCATTTTTGAGCCCGCTGCATTATTCACTAATATATCAATGGGCCCAAAGGCCTCACTTGCACGAGCGATCAGATTACTCCTCGCTTCGACCTTGGTAAGGTTTGCCTCTACTGCCGCCGCCCTGCCGCCGCACTGTTTAATTTGTGCAACGGCCTCTTCCAGTGTGCCAGGCAGATTCCCATGTACACCCATCCGCGATGCGCTCAACACCACAGACGCTCCCTCCGCGGCAAACCGCTTGGCAATGGCCAAACCAATGCCCCGACTGGACCCTGTGATAAATGCTACCTTTCCTTCGAGCTGGTTCATTTTTGAATTCCTCGATCAATACTGGCGATAGCGGCGCTGCACATGGCGGTGACGCATCAGAATATTGCCTTCGCGCTGGGCTTGATTTAGGCGTGCCGTGTCTGCGGGCAAGTTGCTATCAATTTCCGAAAACGCAACCTTCTTAACGTCCAACGTGGGCCACTGCTCTTTCGGCGGTTGTTTTTCATAGGTGTAACGCACGGTTAAAAACCCGTGCTTCAGGCCAGTAGTATCCAACCAGTTTGCCACTCCAGGGTCTTTGTGACAGACGATCCAACGGTAAATGCCATCTTCTCCCAGAGCCATCTGGCTCGCGTTTAAACTAGACTGGTAACTTTCAAAGTCCAGTGATTCACCCCACAAATTTGACAGATGAAAACCAAGAAAACTGGGTTCAACTGGCACCACAGACTCAATAATTAGAGCCTCGTCGTTAGCAAGCTTAAACACGCCTCCTGCGTAAATATTGGTGCTCTGCCCTCCCCCCGTTGCTATGCCCAATGCATTGGGTGGGTTCATGTCGTTGGTTGGCATAAAGGGTTTATCAGTTCCGGTATCAATGCCACCTTTTACTTTGCCGTAGGTCTCCAGAGTCACCGCATAAAACGCATTCCAGAATTTCATTTGGTTGTTGGTCAAGCGGCCAACCTCATCCATCATATGCACCGCTGCCGCTGAATCCAAAGTCGCACGCGGTTCCTTTTCACAGTCGATACGCAAAATCTCCAGATCCAGCAAATCTTCATTTTCCCAGTCGTGAAATAACTCTCTGCAGGTCAGAAATTCACCGACGAATGTCTTGCCCCTACTTTCACGTCGACTCAACATAAAGTTACCGCTGTAGCCCTGGGGTTTTTCAGGGGCAATCAATATTTCGAAGTTGCCCTTCGCATCAACTTGTATTGCATGGCAATCCAGCGTACTGGTATTGACTCGGTTGCCGGGTATAAGCTCCTTAAGACTGCCTGAATCGCCCGCATAGCCACTGGCCAATTCGAAGATGACATATTGCGGCGCACGCTGTTCGCCGGCCGGCTTCTCTCCACGCCAGTGCCGACTATCACCTCCCTTGCCGCGCAACATGTAACTGTAGTTGCCATCGATCTGCGCCCCGAGATAAACCGCATCAGCATTGTCTATAGTCGATCGGTTCATCGGTTGGATGGCGCGTTTGAAGCGTGGATACAGCGGATCGTCAAGTGCGCGCTCTATGCCTCCCAGAGCAAAACCAAGTAAATAGCGGTAGCCCTCCGCGAGATTGCGATCATCCGCAGGAACCGGATACAATTCAGGCGTATCTATGACATCACGTGCGGCCTGCAATTGGGCAATCATGTTGTCGAATGCTGCTCGCAAGGCAGCGGCGGACTGTTCTGTAGCGTTTGCTTCGGTCATTGGATAATTCCTTGTTTAAGCCGGCTGCGCACTGAGCCGAGGCCAATCATACTTTTTATAAAACTCGTCTAGCTCAGCCTCAATCTCCGCAGGTGTTACCGCATAGTCTTCAATATCGTAGCTGTAATGACTAGAGTGTTTCTTCTCTTTTTCTTCCTGTCCGGATAGATACTCCGAGTACGTCTCGGACATACCGAGATTCAGCGCGGCATAAATCAACTCGACGGTTTGCTTGGGCGCACTGATCAGATCACGATAATCAACAAAGTAGTGTGGTGTGCCCGAGTGATCCGCCAAGGCTTGAACAGGCAATTTAAAAGTGTCAAAAGAGATTTGCGTCAGCGCCTGCTGCGCTTCTTCATACTGCTCCTTGCGCCACTTTTTGCCCTTCCAGTTCATCTCAACCAAACGCAGCGTACTGGGTATGCATGCAATCGGATCGCGCACCATCACCACGACACGCGCATCGGGAAATGTCTCGATGATAGCGTTGACCCAACCGCTCATCACGGGGTTTTTACTCAGGTGCGTTTTTGCTCCACCATTGGACAGAAGCTGGCGTTTTACACAAGTCTTATAGAATTTCATCCAGGACTGTTTTCGTTTTGCAGACAAACTGTCGATATGGAAAATATCCAGCTCGTTCATGAGCGGTAAGTCCAGAGTCCATTGCTGCGTAACGAAGGCGGCATTCATGACAAACTGATCTTCCTCGGGAATCCACAATCCCTGATTGTGGATATGACGGAAAGGACCAAAGGTTTTTTCATCCCATGCTTCGAGACGCTTTTGAATCGCACTGCCGAGCACCGTGCGATCCAACCAACCAAGGGCGCGAATCATCGCTCTTTGCGTCAGCGCGGGAAAAAAAGTCTCCCAGTAGTAGAAATAACTGAATCGCTCGCCATCGGCGGCCATCAGCCGGTGCATCAGCGTGGTCCCACTGCGGGCGTGGCCCACAATAAACACCGGCGCCTTCACCTCCTGACGCCATAGAGCAGGGAAAAAGACATAGTCCGCAGCCATACACACGCTGTGGAACACAGTGGACAGTGGCACGACTACCAGTAGTTTAACCAGGGTTTTATTGCGACCCGGCCACTGTCTTTGTGCCCAGGTATAGCTCAGCACTTTGCGATAATACAAGAAATCAAAATACACGGGACAAGGTCCTCTGTCTTCTGCAAAGAACAGAGCATATCGCCGCGGCAGCCGGCCCACAACTTACATTAGGCGTCTTGGACTAAGTGCGTATCTATATGATTTTAAGGTATTTTTATTCACACATAGAAAAAATCTAACAATACTGGCGTTTTCGCAGTCTACCCTTGTACAAGATGCAGTGGCTATTGGCTACTATGCGCATCGTCTACAAGGTATCGCAGTAACACCGTCAATATCTCTGCCCTAAATGTTTCGCTTGCAAGTAACCCAGGGTCTTCATCAAGGGCTGCCTGTAAGACCCCACGCATGGTATTGCGTGCAATAAAACTGAGTGTGCCGATGTCGTCAGACCGAAGACGGTTTTTATGTATCGACAAGAAATCGGGAAACCAGTCTTTCCATGAAGGATTTTGCATTGACTGTGTTTTTTCATCCACTGCGCTATGCACGTCATAGCTGCGGTTGTACTGTACATAAAAATCCGGATTCAACTTATACAGCACCACAAGTTGATCTGCTTCTAAATCGATAATGGCGCCCAGTGTCCCCTCCAGTGTGCGCTCAGACATCGCGTGAATATCAGCAAAACGCTCAGCGGTAAGATCGGCCAGATATTGCAGTTCTTTGTCATAAACGCTGGCAAGCACCGCGTCCTTATTCGGAAAATATTGGTATACAGAAGCGATGTTCACGCCAGCTACATCAGCGATATTCTGGGTGGAGAGCTGCTCAGCTCCTCCACTGTGTAATATCTGGAGACAGGCTTCCTGAATAGCGTTCACCAGTATTTGAGACCGGCTTT
>JBLGAR010000150.1:0-10801 GCA_047612385.1 Cryomorphaceae bacterium
AATTGGCTACGTCGGCGACTGCATCGGTGAGCCGCTGAGCAATATTGCGAATTCGCTCCCCATCTTCCTCCAGTGACTGGCCATTGGAATCCAGTACGAAAAAAGTGTCCAGACTCATTCGGTCGGTTGCATTATAGATTCGCGCATCGTGAATACTCAGATCTAGTTGTTCCAGTTCTGCACAGATAACAGAAAACAGATGAGGGCCGCTGCGAGTATGGATAAAAATTTGAGTCGGATTGGCGATGTTCGAATCCTGCGTGTTGCGCGTTAAAACCAGCGGAACATCCTTATCGTAATGATTGGCAATTGCTTCTGTATGCCAAGCTATATCTTCGGCTTTCTCCCGCAGAAAATAGTCTTCTCCACTGGCTCTCCACAGTTCCTCAACCTCTTCTAACTCGAAGCCCCGATATTCTAAAATATCGATGGCGGCATTGCGTGTCTCCAAAATCCAGTCCTGCTTATCGACCGGGTTTTCCAACCCCCGCCTGAGGGCGCGTTTGGTTTCGGTATACAATTGGCGAAGCAGGCTTGCCCTCCACGCATTCCATAACTTCGGGTTGGTCGCATTGATGTCGGCGACCGTCAGAGTGAAGAGGTAATCAAGGCGATTTTGGTCGCCCATATGGATGGCGAAGTTTTGAATGACCTCGGGGTCTGAAATATCCTTGCGCTGAGATACCGCGGACATTAACAGGTGATTTTTTACCAGCCAAACAACCAGTCCTGTGTCTCTTGCGCTTAGGCCATGGCTAACGCAAAATTTTTCGGCATCTACCGCACCAAGCTCTGAGTGATCACCACCTCGACCCTTGCCGATATCGTGATACAAACCGGCAATATACAAAAGCTCTATTTTTGGAAGTCGACGCGCAATCCGACTCGATACAGGGAACCTGTCTTCATATTCTGAATCCGGGAAACTGAAAAGTCTCATATGCTTTATGACCTCCAGTGTGTGCGCATCTACGGTGTAGGCGTGAAATAGATCGTGTTGCATCTGTCCCACTATGCGACCGAATTCGGGAAGGTAGCTCCCCAAAATACCGAAGCGCGTCATCCTTCGTAACTGACGAGTCATTTTGTGCGGCGACCGCAGAATTTCAAGAAATGTTTGCTTGTTTTTCTCATCGGCGCGAAAGGCGTCGTCGATTTTATCGTGACTATCACGCATAAGACGAATCGTGGGAGCTCCGACTGCAATAATCTGCTCTTTTTGCGCGCACAGCAAAAACACCTCGAGCATTGCCGAAGGTTCGTTCTGAAACAAATCTTCTCGCCTCGCTTCAATGTAGCCGTTGCGTATCTGGAAGCGGTCATTGAGGATGACTACTTCGTCTTCAGTACCGGCGCGTAGAATAGCTTGGTCAAAATTCTGGATGAGAACATCGTTGAGTTGGCCCAGCGCCAGCGCCCAGCGATAGTACACTTGCATGAACTGTTCTACGGCCAGTTTGTCACCGTCTTCGAAGCCCCAGATATTCGCCAATTCACGCTGATGATCGAACAGCAGTCGGTCTTCTTCCCGGTCGGTGATCATATGCAAGGCGTATCTCACCCGCCACATAAACTCTCGGCCGCGGTTGAGGATTTCCAGCTCATCTGGATTAAGAAACTTATCGGTGGAAAGTTCTTCCAAAGATTCGACCTGGAAGTGACGCTCTGCAATCCAGCCAATGATTTGTAGATCTCTGAGTCCACCTGGAGAACTTTTCACATTGGGTTCGAGATTGTATTCCGTATCCGCAAACTTCGCGTGCCGACTTTCTTGCTCTTTCAGTTTAGCCCGAAAAAACTCGGCGCTAGGCCACATATTGCCAGTCCCGGTTGCCTCACGCACGGCGCCCATCAACTTTGACGAGCCCCTGATTGTTCTCGCTTCCATCAGGTTGGTGACGACTGTGATGTTGGCCTTAGCGGCTTCGCGGCATTGCTCAACAGTTCTGACGCTGTGGCCAATTTCTAGGCCGATGTCCCATAACAGTGTTAAGAACTTCTCTACCGAAGCGGTGTTTTCTTGCGGATTATCGCCAATCAGAATGAGTAAATCGACGTCGGAATGGGGGTGAAGTTCTTCACGACCATAGCCACCGACGGCTACAAGAGCGACGTCAGAGCTCGGCCAGTCTTGCCTGTCCCAGAGTGCGCCCAAAAGCTCGTCCGTAAATCGTGCTCTGAGATTAATCAATTCGCGGGCAGATTTACCCGCGTAAAATTGCTCGTGTAAATAGACGCTAGCGGCAGCAATGACAGCCTTGCAGCAGGAAATAGGACTTTCCTCGGCCAGCCTTTTCTTAAAAGCAACAACATCAAAAAATGTTGGGGGTAGCGGATCGAGCATTTTGAGCATTATTTGGCCTGGTAACTCTCGTTGTTTCGAAGCGTAAAAATTTCACATCCATCTTCAGTGACCGCCAAGGTATGTTCCCATTGGGAGGACAAGCGTCCATCCTTGGTTGTCACGGTCCAGCCATCTTTTGCGTTGAGCTTGGTATGTCTACGTCCAGCGTTGATCATCGGTTCAATGGTAAAGCACATGCCGGGTTCGAGAGCCATGCCAGTTCCCTTCTTGCCATAGTGCAAGATTTGAGGGTCTTCATGGAACACCTTGCCAATTCCATGTCCACAGTACTCTCTCACTACTGAGTAGTAATTTTTCTCGGCGTGCTGCTGAATAATATGGCCGATATCACCCAGGGTTGTGCCGGGCTTGACAATATCCAATGCCTTGTAGAGGCACTCCTGGGTAATCTGGATCAGTCTCTGGGCATGTTGTGGCACATCACCCACCATTACCATAATGCTGGTATCACCGTGGTATTCATCCTTGATTACCGTCACGTCTATATTAATGATATCGCCATTTTTCAAGCGTTTGGAATCCGATGGGATACCGTGACAAATAACTTCATTGACGGAGGTGCAAACAGATTTCGGGAAGCCGTTGTAATTTAAAGGTGCCGGTATTGCCTGCAAATTATCGACGATGTAGGCGTGGCAAATGCTATCTATCTCGCCGGTTGTCATACCGACTTGCACCAGGGGTTCGATCATCTCGAGTACTTCGGCGGCCATTCGGCCGGCCACTCGCATTTTTTGAAGCTCTTGCGCTGTTTTTATTGCTGCAGCCATTCCTAACCTATTGAAATATAATGATAAAATAAAGATATTTGTTCTTGCGTGGCCCTGGTGTCTTCCCAGGGGAGGCGTATTCTACCCCATTCCGCGCAAAAATGAGTAAAGATGCGAGCGGAGGCCGGGAAATAACCGCTGTAAAATCCTTTAATCCGGCCGCTGCTTATGATATAAAGCGCGCCTCGTCTGGGCTAGCGCTCATTTTGGGCCTTTTTACAGGCGAGAAAACCAACGACACACACTTATCGACACGTGCTCCAGGGTGCTGGTGAAAACCGGTTTGGAGGATGGGATAGGTGGACGAATAACCCGAACTAAAAGGTATTATCAATGACAACGCAAGTTAGTATGCGTGAGCTTCTGCAGGCAGGCGCTCACTTTGGTCACCAGACTCGTTACTGGAATCCTAAAATGGACCAGTTCATCTTCGGTGCCCGCAACAAGATCCACATTATCAACCTTGAGCACACGGTTCCCGCATTAAACGATGCACTGAACCATGTACACGCTCTGGCTAGCAACAAAAACAAGGTTTTGTTCGTGGGCACTAAGCGTGCAGCGGGCAAGATTATAAAAGAGCAAGCCGAACGTGCTGGTATGCCCTATGTTAGTCACCGCTGGTTGGGTGGAATGTTGACCAACTACAAAACTATTCGCGCTTCCATCAAGCGTCTTCGTGATTTCGAAGCTCAGCAGACTGATGGAACCTTTGAGAAACTCACCAAGAAAGAAGCATTGATGCGCACACGTGCCATCGAGAAGCTGGAACGAAGTATTGGTGGTATCAAAGATATGGGCGGTCTCCCGGACGTATTGTTTGTTGTCGATGTTGACCACGAGCGCATCGCTATTACCGAAGCCAATAAGCTTGGCATTCCTGTTATTGGCATTGTCGATACAAATAGTAATCCCGATGGTGTGGATTACATTATCCCCGGCAATGATGACGCGATTCGCGCAATCAAACTGTATGTAGCCAGCATTGCTGATGCTTGCATCGCTGGAAAGGCTGAAGGTGGCGAAGTTCCTGCTGAAAATAATGAGTTTGTCGAAGAGACTGCTCTCGAAGCTGAAGCTGCGGCAGTCGACACTGCGGCAGTCGACACTGCGGCAGTCGACACTGCGGCAGTCGACACTGCGGCAGTCGATGCTGCGGCAGTCGATGCTGCGGCTCCAGAGGCAGCTGCACCGGAAGCAGCCGCGCCCGTAACTCCGGTTCCCGCAGCAGAATAGAGGCTGGGCCTGGCCTGTATAGGCCGCGAACGAACTATCCCCGGCGAGCCGTTTGGCGTCGGGGTTTTTTTTATTAGATTTATGCCCTTAGGGGCTACTGTAAGGAGAAATACCAATGTCTGCAGCACTGGTTAAAGAATTACGTGAGCGTACTGGTCTGGGCTTGCTCGAATGTAAAAGAGCTCTGAAAGCCGCCGATGGCAATGTGGATGACGCGATTGAAGAGCTGCGCAAATCCAGCGGTATGAAGGCCGCCAAAAAGGCAGGCCGAACGGCTGCCGATGGCATTGTTGCTGTGCGGCTGTCCGACGATGGCAGTTATGGCATCATTTTGGAAGTGAATAGCGAAACTGATTTTGTTGCGCGCGATGACAACTTCCTGGGTTTTGTTAACAGCGTTGCCGAAGCTGCGTTTGCTACAAAGCAGACAGATGTTGGTGTCTTAATGGCCGGCGAATTGGAAACAGCTCGAGAAGCTCTGGTGCAGAAGATTGGTGAGAACATTAGTGTGCGCAGAGTGGAGTTGGTAGCGGCCGATGCTGGCGTAGTGGGCGCCTATGTGCATGGAACCAAGCGAATAGCAGTGCTTGTGGCGCTCAAGGGCGGAGATCAGGATCTGGCCAAAGACGTGGCTATGCATGTTGCCGCTGTTAATCCGCAGGTTGTCTCAGCATCTGATATGCCCGAAGAGGTTATTGCCAAAGAAAAGGAAATCTATACTGCGCAAGCGCAAGAGTCTGGCAAGCCCGCTGAAATCATCGAGAAGATGATTGGTGGTCGTGTTAAGAAGTTTCTGGCTGAGAATAGCCTGTTAGAGCAATCCTTTGTTAAAGATCCGGATGTGACAGTGGGTAAGCTGGTCTCAGCTGCCGGTGCAGAAGTGGTTTCGTTTATCCGTTTTGAGGTTGGCGAGGGGATTGAGGTAGAGGTAGTCGATTTCGCAGCAGAGGTCGCCGCTCAGCTCAAAGGCTAACAGCCAATATGTGATTGAAAACGGGGCTTTGGCCCCGTTTTTTTGGTCTTGATTAAGCAGTCAAGCCGACGGAAATTATTCCGTGGCCCTCTAGGGTGCAAGCCTTTTGTCCTGTAAGATACGCCCAGCTCAGGAGTTGAATGGTATGTCCAATGTGACCGGCGATAAAAAATATAAACGAATCTTGCTTAAGCTCAGTGGTGAGGCCTTATCGGGGACTGAAACCTTCGGGATTGACCCCAAAATACTTGATCTGATGGCACTGGAAATTGGTCAGTTGGTGGGCATTGGTGTGCAAGTCGGGCTAGTTGTTGGTGGAGGTAATCTTTTTCGCGGTGCCGCTCTGCAAGAGGCGGGTCTCGACCGGGTAACCGGGGATCACATGGGAATGCTGGCGACTGTAATGAACGCACTGGCATTGCGCGATGCACTGGAGCGATCAAATATTTCCACCCAGGTTATGTCTTCCATCCCCATGAGTGGAGTAGTTGATCACTATGACAGGCGCAAGGCTATTCGTGCACTGAGCAATGGCGATGTCGTTATCTTTTCGGCGGGAACCGGAAACCCGTTTTTCACCACTGATTCAGCAGCTTGCTTGCGAGGAATAGAGGTCGAGGCAGAGTTGGTGTTGAAAGCCACGAAAGTCGATGGCGTCTATTCTGCCGACCCTATGAAAGTGCCGGATGCGATAAAGTTCGACGAACTTACTTACGATCAGGTGCTTGATAAAAAGCTGGAAGTTATGGACCTGACGGCGATTCTATTGTGTCGAGACCACAAAATGCCATTGCGCGTATTCGAGATGGAACGCCCCGGCGCCTTGTTAAAGATAGTCCGAGGTGGCGAAGAAGGAACCCTGATTAGATGATAGTCAGATCAATACGAGGATTGACAACGTGTTAGATGATGTAAAAAAAGATGCTATTGAGCGAATGGATAAAAGCCTTGAAGCGCTGGTTCATAACTTTAATAAGATTCGCACTGGTCGTGCTCACCCAAGTTTACTAGACGGTATAAAGGTCGAGTACTACGGCGCAAAAACGCCTCTGAATCAATTGGCAAATATCAACGTAGAAGATGCTCGTACCTTGGCACTTACCGTTTGGGATAAGTCCATGGTTCAAGACGTAGAAAGGGCGATCATGAAGTCGGACCTTGGCCTCAATCCAGCAACAGCTGGAGAGGTAATGAGAATACCCATGCCTATGCTGACTGCGGAAACCCGCAAAGGGTTTACTCGCCAGGCCAAGGCTGAAGCTGAGTCAGCCCGAGTGTCTGTGCGCAATGCACGAAGAGATGCCATGGGCATGCTGAAAGAGTTGGAAAAAGACAAAGAAATTAGCGAGGACGAAGAGCGGCGCGGTCAGGATGAAATTCAGAAACTGACAGATTCCTATATAGCTAAAGTGGAAAAAATGATGGCGGAGAAAGAAGCTGATTTGCTGGAAATCTAGATCCGCTTCTCGAGCTTTCGGCGCTGCACTTTCATGTTAAATAATGAAGCTCAAGAAAATATGATCCCCCATCATGTTGCCATCATTATGGACGGCAATAATCGGTGGGCCAAGCGACAGGGTCTGCACGGAACCGCAGGCCATAGGGCAGGAGTGGAGGCGGTTCGCGAAGTCCTGCGCACCTGCCGCGATCACGGTGTTCAAGTTCTCACTCTGTTTGCCTTTAGCAGCGAAAACTGGGGGCGTCCACAACCCGAAGTTAGGGCACTACTTGCGCTACTTTCGCGCTATTTGAGAGCTGAAGTTCGCGGGCTCCACGAAGACGGGATACGACTGCGGTTTATCGGTGAGCGCAATCGATTTAGTGAGAGGCTGCAGCGCCTCATGCGTCAGTCAGAGGAGCTGACTGAGCAAAATACGGTATCTACCGTGGTTATTGCGGTCGACTACGGCGGCCAATGGGACATCGCGCAGGCAGTGCAGAAATTAGCTGTAAAAGTCCGGGATGGTGAACTGGAACCGCAGCAGATCACTCCTGAATTGATTGACCAGAACGTCTCCATCAGTGACCTGCCTCACCCCGATCTGTGTATTCGCACGGGCGGTGACGCCCGAATATCCAATTTTATGTTGTGGCATTTTGCCTATAGTGAGCTGTATTTTACTAACACACTTTGGCCGGATTTCGGAGAGCTGGAGTTTGCTCGAGCCCTGGCGGATTACAGTAGGCGGGAGCGTCGTTTTGGGGTCAGAGATTAGCGTGGGCTTTCGTTCGGGAGGACAGGATGCTTAAACAGCGCGTGATTACGGGTGTGATGATGGTGGTGGCGTTTTTATCTGCCGTGATTTTCCTGTCTGTGCAGGGTTTGGCCGCACTGTTCGCTCTGGTGGTTGCGCTGGGTGCCTGGGAGTGGTCTCGTTTGGCGGGTTGGAATGCCTTATCGGCGAGAATTTTCTACGTTTTAATCGTTCTTATCTGCATGGCTGCCTTCTACCACTATTGTGATCTGGGCGGCGCGCCTGTGCATGAGCAGGTGCAGCCTTTCCTCGGTTTGGCTTGTTTGTGGTGGTCTATCGCTTTGTTATGGGTAAAAAGCTATCCAGCCAGTGGTGCCATTTGGGGGAATAGGCCGATGCGCAGCCTAATAGGTTTGTTAATTTTACCTCCGGCATGGCTGGCGACGATATTTTTACTGAGTTTCCCCCGCGGTGGGTTGATGGTGGTCGCTATGATTTTAATCGTGGTAGCTGCGGATATCGGGGCCTACTTTGCCGGTAAGCGTTTTGGTAAGCACAAACTTGCAGAATCAGTGAGTCCAGCTAAAACTTGGGAGGGTTTTTGGGGTGGCATGTGTTGCGCACTGTTGCTGGCACTGGGCGCCTGGTCCTGGTTGCCTGCCTCGTTTGAACATATTGGTTTAGGCGCGATTGTCACTATTTTTCTGGTTACCGCGCTGTTTTCTGTGGTCGGTGATCTCGTAGTGAGCATGGTCAAGCGTGAGAGCGGAGCAAAGGACAGCGGTAGCTTGCTACCGGGTCACGGCGGTGTATTGGATCGTCTGGATAGTATTTGTGGTGCCGCGCCGGTGTTCGCGCTTGGCCTTCTTCTAGTGGGTTGGTAAGTCTCATGCGTTTAATCAGCGTATTGGGGTCCACGGGCTCGATCGGTGTAAACACGCTGGATGTGATCGGTCGTCATCCCGATCAATTCCAGGTATTTGGGTTGGCTGCGAATAGTTCAGTCGACGCCATGTTAGCGCAATGCCTTGCGCATCGACCACAATTTGCAGTGATGATGAATGAGCGCGCAGCAGATGAGTTGCAAGCCAAAATGCCGCCTCAGTTCCCGACGCAGGTAATGCACGGTGAGCAGGGCCTGGAACATATAGCTACAGCGGAACCGGTCGACGCAGTAATGGCGGCCATTGTCGGCTCTGCGGGTTTGCGATCTACCCTGGCGGCAGCACGAGCAGGCAAAGTGTTGTTGCTGGCCAACAAAGAATCCCTGGTCATGGGGGGGCACCTGCTCATGCAGGCGGTTCGCGATTGTGGTGCCACGCTGCTGCCAATTGACAGCGAGCACAATGCTATTTTTCAATGTATGCCTGTAAACGATGCTGCTGTGCCCTCGCATAAAGGGGTCAGCAAAGTATTGCTGACCGCTTCGGGCGGGCCTTTCCGCACCTGGAGTACGCAGCAGATGAGGGATGCGGTTCCGGATCAGGCTTGTGCGCATCCTAACTGGTCCATGGGGCGCAAGATCTCGGTGGACTCAGCCTCTTTGATGAACAAAGGCCTTGAGTTTATTGAGGCCTGCTGGATATTTGATCTGCCGGCGAACATGGTCGAAGTTGTGGTCCATCCACAAAGTATTATTCATTCAATGGTTCAATATCTGGATGGCTCTGTACTCGCACAGCTAGGGAATCCGGATATGCGAACGCCGATCGCGTACGGGCTTGGGTGGCCAGACCGTCTGGTGTCAGGGGTAGCGCCACTGGATCTTGTGGCGGTGGGCCGTTTGGACTTTGAGGCGCCAGATGAATCGCGCTTTCCCTGTCTTCGGCTCGCCAGAGAAGCTGTAGTAGTCGGTGGAACTGCGATGGCGAGCTGCAATGCGGCCAATGAAGTCGCCGTTTCTGCCTTTTTAGACGAAAATATACGCTTTACAGATATACCGCGTGTAGTAGAACAAACTCTGGAACAAGTAGCCGTTGTGGAACCACAATCGCTGTCAGTGGTCGAACAAGCTGATCTAGATGCCAGGCATGCGGCTCAAGAGATTATCGAGAGATTGAATTAAACTATGGAATTGATCACCACTATCGCCATTACTCTGGCCACCCTCGCGATTCTCGTGGGCATCCATGAATATGGCCATTTCTGGGTTGCTAGACGCTGCGGCGTTAAAGTTCTCCGCTTTTCCATCGGCTTTGGAAAGTCGATTGCCAGGTGGAGTGACAAGCGCGGCACTGAATATTCGCTCGCACTGATCCCGCTAGGCGGCTATGTGAAAATGCTGGACGAGCGAGAGGGCGAAGTTAGCGCTGAAGAATTGGACCAAGCTTTCAATAGAAAGCCCGTATTGCAGCGCATGGCAGTGGTTGTTGCCGGACCTGCAGCCAATTTCCTGCTGGCTATTGTCGCCTACTGGTTCCTCTTTATGGGCGGTGAGTCTGGCGTCGTGCCGCGTATTGGTTCGGTCGAAGTAGACTCTGTCGCCTATATCGCCGGCCTGGAAGCTGGACAGGAAATTGTCGCTATCGACGGTGCGCAAACCCCAACCTGGCAGGCTGTTAGCTTTCGACTGCTAGATCGTATTGGCGACAGCGGGCCGATTCACTTTGCCGTCAAATACTCGAATTCAGACGTGATTTACGAATCCGAGGCTGTATTGGATGAATGGTTGTCCGAGCAGGAGATGCCGGACTTGTTTGGTGGATTGGGGCTTACGATGTACAGGCCTGCTGTGCCCCCCGAATTTGCGCAGGTGACCGAAGGTGCTCCGGCGGATAAAGCCGGGCTTCAATCCGGTGATCTTGCTCTGCGCGCTGATGGTGTAACGATGGCGCTGTGGATGGATTTTGTGGAGTACGTTCGGGCCAGGCCAGGGCAGCCCATTAATCTTGAATACCAGCGTGAGGGTGAGGTGCGTAGCACCACGCTTACCCCCGATGCGATTATCGGCGACAACGGGGATACTATTGGTCGAGTCGGTCTGGGTCCTCACGTACCCGAATTACCTGAAGATATGAAACGCAGTTTTGATCGCGGCCCGGTTGAATCCTTGGTTGCCAGTGTCAAACGTACGGGTGAGCTGTCGGCATTTACGCTCAACTCAATAAAAAAGATGGTTATGGGCTTAATCTCGCCAAAAAACTTGAGTGGCCCCATCACCATTGCTAAAGTAGCCTCCGCGTCGGCCAAGTCGGGCTTAGAAGCGTATATTAGCTTTCTCGCCTTGCTCAGCATAAGTCTGGGAGTTTTGAATTTACTGCCC
>JBLGAR010000151.1:0-10675 GCA_047612385.1 Cryomorphaceae bacterium
CGTAATCGCTTCGATCAACCCCATGCTGACTATATTGGTGTTTGCGCCAAGGGCTATAGCGCAAGGCTCGGGTATTGTGGCCAGCATTCTTAGCACATCGGTTTCTGTGAGTTGATCCACCCTCATCGCAAGGCACTCCAGGGTTGGTGCTCACCGCGAGCACGCTGTACGCTGTAATCGTCATCGCGAATAGCACTGAGCAAATCACCCTCGGCGATATCATGAAGGCGTAGCGCATTGCCCGATAAAATAAGCCTGCGCTCCTCCGCCGTTATCTGACGAATAGAATACTTGTCCAATAGCTCCGCGGGGAATTCATAGCGTTCAAAGGCGCTCAGCAACGGCGCCGGATGGCCGAGATTATTGCCACTGGCAAAAAGCAGCCTCCGGGCGCCACAGTGAGTAATCAAGGTGCCTAAAATCTTGGCGAATACTGCGGGTTTTGTCAGGATGTACTGAAAGGTCGTCTCAAGCGTCAGATACAAATTGCTATGGCTGTTTAGCAGTTGCACTGTCTGATCCAAAAACGCAGCGCCACCATGCACCATCTCGAACTGGATCTCGGGAAACTGACCTATCGGCGAATCCATATCGTCAATAGCAAATGCCGCAGCGGGCGCCGGTGGCAGATGCAGCGCTTTGTGAATCGCCACATGTTTTATACCCAGATCGCGAGCGGCCTCCAACAAGGGGATGGCAAAATTATGACTATCCAGACGCCAACCCTCGCCGATACCGTCATAGAAAAAAGCCGGGTAGAGCTTGAGGCCATCGATACGCAGTTCCGTCACCTGTCGCTCCAGCTCACAAATCGCGTCATCGGTATTCGCGGTATCGATGGTGCCGTAGAGCAGGACGCGATCGGGATGCCTGTCACGAAACGCTGCACCCTTTTCCGGTGCAGTAATAAATTCATTTCCGAAGCCGAGATTGGGCAGAGAGTGAATGATAGCCAGATCGACGGGGGACTCGACAAACTCCGCACAGGCAACAGTATCGAAAGAGATATCTGTGAAAAACTCATCGTCGCTAAGAATGTACTCTGCATTGGCAGTGTCCACCGACAATCGGTGAGCGGCGTGCACGGCTGCGGTTTGCTCCACTGCACCCGGATTCTGATTCGCCGGCGACATATCCCAGGGATGCATCACCGCATCGACAATGGCGTGGCCGTCAATCACCTTCGTTAAGGTCCCCAGTATTGTACTGTGGGTCTCGTTTTTCCACCGCCGCGTCTACACCCTCTTTGAGATCCCGCGTATGGGTGAGAGCTGCGACGCTCCAAAAGCTGGCATTCATGGAACTGTTCAGGTCCATGTGCCAGCTGTTGCGCAATTGCTGCTTGGTCGCCTCGATCGCAAGCCTCGGATGACGGGCAATTTTTTGCGCCAAATCAATCGCCTCAGAAATCAGGCTGTCATCGGGTAGCACTCGATTCACAAGGCCCAGTGCCAGCGCTCGCGAGGCGTCTATCACCTCTCCCGTAAGCGCCAGTTCGGCCGCCACTCCAGAGCCGACCAGGCGGGGCAGAAAATAGCTGCCGCCGTTACCCAGATTGAGTCCAAGCTTAATATAGGTTTCACCCATTTTGGCTCGCTGCGCCGCAAGGCGAATGTCGCAGGCCAAAGCCAGGT
This sequence comes from Cryomorphaceae bacterium, assembly GCA_047612385.1. Taxonomy (GTDB): domain Bacteria; phylum Pseudomonadota; class Gammaproteobacteria; order Pseudomonadales; family Halieaceae; genus JBALVT01. The sequence continues at coordinate 1,635 of JBLGAR010000151.1, forward strand.
CCAGCCCCCCGGCTGTGGCGCCCCCGTTTATCGCTGCAATCACCGGCAGGCGGCATTGCACAATTTTTTGGGTTATTGGAAAGAGCAGTCGCGCATTGTAAGGCTCTTCCGTGGCGGACAAATCATCCTCGAGATACGTTTGAAACGCATGCAGATCAGCACCGGCGCAAAACTGCTTTCCTGCGCCGGTTAATATCATCACCCTCAGGCTGTTATCTTCCTCTATCGCTGCCAGTAAATGTGTCAGGTCCCTGGCTAATTGCGGGACAACGCCATTGCCATGCTCCGGACGATTCAGAGTAATTAACACCACACCATCGGCTTTGCGCTCAGCGAAGACAGTTTCATACTGTAGTAAATCATTCATAGCGTTATCCGCGATTCATTAGTGCATGGTCTCGATAATAGTACACACTGCGAGGATATAAGTGCCATCCATCCAACCCCCACCATTGACAGCCATACCCCGTACAGGATCTGCCAACTGGCGCTGGCCGGCAGCATTGGTGAGTTGATCGAAAATCTCTGCTATCTGGGCGCTACCGGTTGCGCCCAGGGCGTGGCCTCTGCTGAGCAGACCGCCGCTGGTGTTGACAGGATACTTACCATCAATACTCGTGGCGCCGGATGCAATAAATTCGGCAAGCTGTTCTTTGTCACACAATCCAATCTCGCTGTACTGCAGAATTTCGGCGGGAGCCGCCGCATCGTGTAATTCAATCAGGTCCATATCGCGCGGGCCGTAAGCCGTTTCAGCATAGGCTTGCTCGGTCGCTCGCCTCACCGGTGATACACCGACGCCAGGACTGCCCGCCATCGTACAGGCTTTAATTTCAACGAGTGGAAGGCCGTGTGCCCGCGCGAGCTCCTCGCTGCAAATCAAAATAGCGGTTGCGCCATCGGTCAGGGGCGCGCACATAGGCAAAGTTAAAGGCGAAGCGATCATCTGTGCGCCCAGCACTTCTTCTACCGTTTGGGTACGCCGAAACTGCGCAATGGGATTTAGTGCAGCATTAGCTCGGTTTTTTACCGCGATACGAGCAAAGTCCTCGATACTTACCCGGCCCGAGTCCAGAAATTTTTGGGCAACGCCGGCATAGTATTCCATGAGCACGGATCGCGTACTCTCGCCACTGGGGTAGGGTCCGATCTCTTCAATATCGGTAGCCCCCCAAAGCGCTCTGAAAGCGCGATCCTTGTGCACGTGATTCAGCTTTTCAGCGCCGACTACCACAGCACAATTCAACTCACCATAGCGAATGGCCTGGAAGGCCAGATGCAAGGCCGACCCGCTGGAGGCGCAGGCGTTTTCAATATTGATAAGCGGCACCCTCGCCAGCGGGTGGCCGCGCAGCAACGCTTGCCCACGCACCATCTCCTGTTCGGTCATGATGCCGGCGGCAGCATTGGCGAAAAAAACTTTCTCAACTTGTGCGGTTGTCATTACATTGTCCGAGAAAAGTTTCTCAACCGCCGTGAGTGACAATTGTTTGAGTGTAGTATCCACAAAGCGACCATACTGCGAGCTGCCCACCCCGGCGATAATGACCTTATTCATTGCTTTGACCCCATTGGTCGGCCAGCTCCGGAGCTTATCTTTTGGATAATGAAGAACTCCTGTATTGATCGCGAATTTCACGGCGCAATATCTTACCGTAACCGCTGACAGGGAATTCAGTGACGAAATCTACCGCCTTCGGCTTTTTGTAACCGGCCAGTGATTCTGCACACCAACTCATAATTTCTGTCGGGCTGCACTGCGTTCCGGGCTTTAGCTGCACCACCGCATGGACCGCCTCGCCCCAGTAATCGTCGGGAATGCCAATTACGATGGCATTGGCCACCGACGGGTGCTGCACAAGCACTTCCTCCACTTCTCGGGGATAGACATTGTTACCGCCAGTGATGATCACGTCTTTGGACCTATCCATCAGGAATAAGTAACCAGTCTCGTCAAGCATGCCGACGTCGCCAGTGAGTAACCAGTTGCCGTGCATTGCTGCATTTGTAGCAGCCGGATTTTCCCAGTAGCCGTCCATCACTACATCACCGCACACTGCAATTTCACCCAGTTCGCCGACGGGCAAGGGATTGCGATCAGCGTCCAGGATGGCAACGTCCACGTCTGTGCGAATCGTGCCGGTCGATCCCAGGCGAGGGTCATCCGACTCGTAAAATCGCAGATGGTCTTCTGCCGACATGCCACTGACTGTGATTGGCGCTTCACCCTGGCCATAAAGCTGAACGAATACCGGCCCAAAGGTCTTTATCGCTGACTTGAGATGTTCTACATGAATCGGCGCACCGCCATAGCAAATCGCCCGCAGTGAAGTGAGGTCATAACTGGCGTCGAATTCGTCCAGGCACTTGATGATCTGCGTCGGCGCCATGAAAGCAACGTGTGACACCTTATGCCGCGCAATAAGGGCAAAAAGTTTGGCCGGATCAAAGCTGTCTTCTTCATAAATGACGTTGACCGCACCCCGGGCAATTGCCGGCAGAGCGACGACCCCACTGCCATGGGACAGCGGCGCGCAGTGAGCCACGGTCTCCCCCACTCCAATGTTATACAGGTCAGCCAGGTGATTCATGATCACCACTCGAATAACACGGTGACTCCACAGAGCCCCCTTGGGTTTACCGGTGGTACCCGAAGTGTAGAACAGCCAGGCCGGCGCCTCTGCGTCCAGGTCAACGGCCGAACTCAAGGCATGTTCGGGGTTGTAAACGCCCAGCTCAAGATTTTGGGTATGCAGGTCTTGGCAAACCACCTTCAAATGCACTGTTGAGTCATCGCCTGCAACCTCGGCAAATCCCTCGCATAAGCCGGGACTGTGGAACAGAGCACGCGCGCCGGAATTTTGTGCGATATAGGCCACTTCCTTTACATGCAGTCGCGCATTAACAGGAACGACCACATAGCCGCCTGCAAAGCAGGCATAAATCAGCTCAAGTATTCTCGGGCTATTTGAAAGACAAAACGCCACCCGGTCGCCCGGAGACAGTCCGGCCTGCGCGAGATTGCCCGCCAAGGTCAGCGCTCGCTGATGAAACTCGGCGTAAGTCGTAAGCTCTTCGCCGTAAATGAACGCGAGCTCACTGCCGCGAAAGCTGGCAATCTTGCGCAAAAATGTGAAGGTATTCATCGATGCGGCAACCTGTTACACCAGGGAAAACATGGGGTATTGCAGGGGCGTATCGCCCTGCGTGGCGGGCCGATCAAAACAGACCTTCGCATCACATTGATAGTGATCCCAGGAGCCGTCGCTACCCGGCGTCAGGCGGCCCAACAGCTGCACACCCTCGTCGAGCTTCACTACCGCCAGCGCATAGGGTAGGTCATTCTCAAATCCCTCGGGGGCTCCGGCGCGAAGCACTGTAAAGCTATGCAGCAGACCGGTGCCCGCCGCGATAGCCCAATCGAGGTTTTCAGACTGGCAGCCCACACAGCTGTAGCGTGGATACATGTCGAGATGCTCGCAATCAGCGCAGCGCTGAATTAACAGGCGACCATTGGCGAGCCCGTCTCTAAATTCCTGTACTAAAGTATTTCCCATGATGTTACCCACCGTATCCAATTGCTTCCAACATCAATACCTGGGCATCCATATAGGAGCCACCAGTACCTCCAATCAGAGCCCGATCACACTTTTTCAGCTGCCTTTCAGGCTCAGCACGCCGCAGTAGTTGGCGGACGCCCTCCACCAGCAAAGCCGTGCCTCCTCCAACGCCTGTATGCCCCGCCGACAGCAGGCCACCGTTGGTGTTCACCGGAAACTTACCACCGGGCTCCCCGTGACCTGCGGCGAACCAACGCGCACCCTCTCCGTCCGCGGCTATGCCAAGGCCTTCGAGCGCTATCGCGGTTACCGCGGGATAGGAATCATATATCTCGGCAAAGTCGGCAGTGTCCGGAGTCCAGCCCGATTGGAGATAGGCGCGCTCCGCCGCTGTCCTCCAACCCAATTTGCCCAGCTCCGTTTCCTGCCCAATACTATAGTGACTGACACAGCCGCCAGAACCGGCAACTCGCACGGCGCGGTCGATGCCACGAGCCTTCGCATTTTCTGCACTCGTCATCACAAATGCGACCGCCCCATCTGCCAGCATAGGACACTCCATTGCGTGCAGCGGCTCGGCTACCATCCGGGACTGGACAACCTGCTCTACGGTGAGAGGCTTGTCGCGATACATTGCATTGGGATTTAAATGAGCCCACTTGCGCAGCGTCACGCTGATCGCCGCCATCTCTTCGGGAGTGGACTGACTATCGTGCATATAGCGCCGGGTGATGAGTGCGCCGATGGCATTAAATTGCAGACCCGCGGTTTGCTCCCACTCCTGGGGAATACCGTTCTTGGTCAGCATGGTGATCATCTGATTCACATCCGCTGAGCCCCAGTGCTCACACTGTAATACCAGGACATTGCGAGCATGACCGATCGCTATCAAACCGGATGCAGTGCGCACCGCATTGTCACTGGTCGAGCCACCTGAATGGACCATGAAACTGGCTTTGGCCTGTCTCGCAATGCCGAGCTCCTCGACCATTCTTGAAAAAACAAGATCGGCTTGATCATCAAAGGAGTGCAGATTGGGAATCAACAACAGCGTGTCAATATCCAAGGGAATCATGCCCGCGTCGGCGATTGCCAACTGCGCCACTTTGGTCAGGTCGCCGATGAATGAGCGCTCCGGATAACGACCGGATGGAATTTCTCCCACCCCGATAAATACTGGATCGTTGGGCGACTCGGCAGTGACATAAAGGGGACTACTTAAACTCAATTCAATATACTCCTCTAGCTGGAAATTTCCGGGGGCCGGCGTCTGGCCAGCATGGTTTGCAGGAACGTCATGGCCTCTTCTGTATTGTGATTCAATACCGAGTAGTTGACTTCCAGTGTTCCATATTTCGGGTTCTTCGCTTCGCTCACGCCAACAACGGTGGCCTCAACTCGCAAGGTATCTCCGGGGAAAACAGGCTTGAGTGCCTTCATACCGGTGATCTCGACCAGAGCTACGATCGCATCTCCGTAAAAACCACTGGTTGCAACCAAGCCAACGGCGATGGCAAACGTGAAAGGGCCGTGGGCAATGCGAGTGCCAAACCGCGTTGTCTTGCAAAACTCTTCATCGGTATGCAATTGATAGTGATCGCCGGTCAATCCAGCGAACACCGACAGGTCGCCTACATCGATCGTTCGTCCACGGGTTCTTATCTGATCTCCAGTTTCAAAGTCTTCAAAGTATTTGACACTGGGATCTTCAAAAATACGACCGCTCACAACAAACCTCGAGGCCGGTCTGAGCGACATTCATAGGATGCCATCGTGCGCACCTCACTCTTCAATAATTTTAATGGCCTGCTCCGGGCAGTTGGCAACTCCCAGCCTGGCTGCATCTTCGTTTTCCGGCTTCACATCAACGGTCTTTCCCATCAAGGTGCTGTAGCCGTTGTCATCCAGGTCATACACTTCGCTGGCATACACCTGGCAACGACCGTGACCGGTACATAAATTTTCATCGACTTTAATTTTCATTGGCTTGATCCAGAATTGCGTGTGTTACGAAGCGTCGCCAAGGCGACCCTCCTGGGGAATTTCAGATATCGCCGCTAGTGCTTCCAGGGACAGTCCAAGCGATAGCCCCTCTTCCAATACACGTTTGAGTCGTTGCGTCAGGGACACCCGGGTATAGCGACGAGTCAGCTCGGGCATAGCGGCGATGTACTGTGCCAGTTCCATTGCTCTGGGCATCAAGTGTGCCGGCGCCAGGACCTCGCTTACCGCCCCGTATTCCTGCGCTTCACTGGCGGACAGCTCTTGCCCGGTCAATAAAAAGTAGCGGCCGCGATTCGATCCGATGACATGGGGCCAGACAACATGAGCGCCATCCCCGGGCACTATGCCGGACATAAAATGAGGTGCATCCTGAAACAGCGCCGTATCCGAGGCCAGCACAATATCCGACAGTACAGGAATTTCTGGATGTATTCGGGCGGGCCCGTTCACTGCGGCAATCACCGGCACTTCAATGCTCAGAAGGTTCATTAGCAGACGCCTGCCCTCGTGGAAGGTGATATCCCACTCCTTGGCAGAACTCAATTTGAAACTCGCAGCGTCTATGTCCGCACAAAAATTTTCACCGGTGCCGGTCAGCACCACAACCTTATTTTCCCGATCATTGGCAACATGCGTAAACAGATGACCCAGCGCCTCGTGTGCCAGGGCACTCCAGACGAACTCTCCACCCGCAGTATGCAACCGAATAACCAGGATGCCATTTTCACGGGTGAGTTCCGCATTGTCATACCGGTGCTGATAGTCGGACAAACTGTCTAAAAACTGGCTCACAACTCAAAATTCCAAATGAAGATTTCGCATGGAACGTAAAAAACCCGTTTCATAGGTGGGTACCGTTCCCTCCTTCACCGTAAACGCCGGAATACGTTTGAGCCACTCCTGGATAAACGCTTTAAGCTCAAGGCGAGCCAGGTGAGAGCCGATGCAACGATGGGGACCCACACCAAAGGTTGAGTGGATAACCGACTCGCGATGAATATTGATTGTTTGCGGGTCGTCTACAACGCGGGGGTCCCGGGACGCAGCGCCGTAAACCAGCATGACAAAGTCCCCTTCCTCCATCTCTGTGCCAGCCACCTCGACATCCCGGGTGCAAGTTCTGCCCAGGGCTACGACAGGAGGAAATACACGAATAAACTCCTCTACCGCCGAGTCAATTAATTCGGGATTATCGATGAGAGCCTGCCTCTCCTGCGGATGGGTGGCAAGATAGTGCACAGTAGACCCCATGACATAGGTAGTGGTCGCGATACCACCGAAGGTAATATCAACCAACACGCTGACCTGATGATCCCAGGGTGCATAACTGCCATCCGGATAACGGACGTTTTCCAAAATGGTGCTGACAATATCTTCTCGGGCCGGTTCTTCAGAACGAATTTTTAGATAGTTATCCAGATAGTCAAATATCACCTGCATATGACCTGGGCGTTCGTCTACCGGCGCAAAGGTCCCGCGTTCAACGGACTCCACCAGCACATCGAGGTCGTCAACGGGTACACCAAGCACATTTTTGAAAAAGGCCCAGCCCGGCAGAACCGCGCCAAACTCACTGATAAATTCGCATTCGCCTCTATCGATAAAACGATCGATTAATGTATTCGCATCCTGACGGATGACCGCTTCATAGTTGACCACTCTCTTGGGGCTCAAATGGGGGTTGAGCACCTGCCGCCAGGCTGTGTGGATAGGTGGATCGGATTCCTCGGGCATGAGGTAAGGCAGACCCTCCGGCCGGTTGGGCATATAACCCTTGGCACTGGAAAACGATTTCCAGTCCTGCCCGATTCGGCGCACATCGGCATTGCGACTGACCAGCCAGTAACCTTGGCCTACATCGCTACGCGCCACAGGGCAATGATCGATCAGGTTATCGAGTATGCCATCAAGATGCGTATTAAACCCGGGGTCGTCGAAGTCGAAGTCGGTAAAAAAATCTCTGCCGAACTTCTCTATCAACTCTTCTCGTGACGGTTTTTCGCCGCGTGGGCAGCCCTTATCAGCAGCTGAATTTTCGATCGCAGTGACTCGTTTTACCATCGCCAATTTCCCCGGCGCCTTTGCGCCAAATACAAACAACCAGTTGTTAGGGAGCGTAGACGAGCGAGATGTTTGTGTCAACCAATGTGTTGATAATAACCTCCAGCTCCAGCTCTAGCTGTTGTCCTCAAAACTTTCGAAGCCACAGCGCGACAGAACTTCGGTGTGGAATGCAGTCAGGCGACTCTCAGCGGTATTAAACATAGAGCCCACATAGCCTTCAGACCTCACCACATCATCCAGGCTGTTTAGAACACCAATATCTTCTTTAGAGACATTGAGAAAATGCTCCCAACTGCGTGCGTTCTGGGTCTCCCACTCATCCTCAGACACCCCCGGGGGCGCCGGACCGACAATTCCCCAGGCGTCCAGCACCGTCGCGTTAACGGCCGTAGGGTAAACCGACCACATTTGTAAATGAGTTGGAAAACAACTGAAGATGGTGTTGGGAAACACCGTATAGTGGCAGACGTTTGCCTCCTGATGAGTCGCGTCTTCTGCGGCGCGTTCTGTGAATTTTTCGACCGGCAAGGTCATCCACGAGTGTGGCGAATCTATGCGTATTCTGGCGTCCTTCCAACGCATCAAACCGCCCAGGGTTTCGCGGTGAGTAAAGGGGACATGCCATGTTTCGTTAAAAGCATCTACCACCGCTTTCCAATTTGCGTTGATGGTGAAAGACTGTCGGTAGCGAGTTGAGAAAGTGTCCAGGCGATAAAAGCTCAACTCGGAATGAAGTCCACCCAGGTACTCCTCCAGCGGCTTTTGATCGTCCGAGAAGTTAAGCCAGCAGTAGCCTCCCCAACATTCGGAACGCACGACCTTGCAGCGACGATTGGATATTGCCTTGCTATCGAAAGAATCTGCCATTGGAACCCGAACCAACTCGCCCTGGCCGCTGTAGCTAAAGCCATGCCAGGGGCAGACTATTACCCCTCCCCTGAGGCGACCGCGACCTTCAACGAGCTTGGCCCCCCGGTGCTGACAAACGTTATGCCAGGCGCTCACAGTATTGTCTGCCTGCCTGACAATGACGACCGACTGATCGAGGCGCTCCCAAGTGGTGTAGTCACCCTCTTCAGGAATATCCCCTTGCGGGCACACCGGAAACCAACTGCGAAGAAAAATATTTTTTCGCTCGGAGGCATAAAGCTCAGGATTGGTATAGACGCGCCCATCGAGTTGAGCAGGGGGTAACGGATATTGTTCGCGCAGTGGCCCGTAGCTAATACAGTCCTCCGCGTTAGCCAGTTTGATAATAGGTTTATCCATGTTTATCCGGTATTTAAAATTCGCGCTTTGGCGCGGGGAGTGTGCCTTCAGACACACGACAGAAATCTAGCAAAATAGCTGAAAACAAACAATCATTTGTTATTGCATAGTTTTGCGGTCACCTTATACTCTTCGAATCGAGTT
>JBLGAR010000152.1:0-10568 GCA_047612385.1 Cryomorphaceae bacterium
GCGTCCGTCAGCATTTCGGCCAGAGTGATTTCCCAGCTGCTAATACCCTCCCATATATCCCTGGGTGGAACGTCCCCCGGGAGTTGCCGGGTACGAATCCCATAGCGGCCGGTCATCAGCGATGCTCGAGATGGTGTGCACTCTGCTTCAACATTAAAATTGGTAAGCTGGAATCCTTCAGCCGCAATGCTGTCGATTCTGGGCGTTGGCGCCCCGCGCAAAGCGCCGCCACCATATACGCCGGGTTCCCCATAACCAAAATTATCCATCAGAACCAGGACAATATTGGGCTTTCGCCCACCCTCAGGTGCAGCCAGGGACATTGGCACTGAAGCAATTAGGGTTAACAGGACTACAAGTATTCTCACGCTTCGAACAGTTTGGTTCATTATGATATCCGTTATGGACTAGTGATCGGAAAGCGTAGCTGTATGACGATATCACCCTGTTAGGTAATGACTTCCGGACTTATAGGCCGCGATTTCAATAGCCCGTACACTTGAACTGACATTTCATAATAATAGGGTTATATCAAATCTTACCCGTTAATTTTATTTGATCGAAGAAACCTAAAAGGGATACTAAGTCCAGACCCACCGAAGCAAAAAAGCGAACCCATTTGGCTAGCTTAGGTACTCTCTTCTTGCATCGGTTCATGACGATGAGCATATTCCACGGAATATGAGTTGGGCGTTGAATGAGTGTTGGGTACATATCGACTTCCTCCTGCGGTAAGTGGAAGCTAATCAGTACACCCATTCGTGGATTGTTACAGCGCACTCACCTGGTTGGGAGCGAGGAGCCTGTAAGCGTAACTACCGCTTTCGCCTAACTCCGGTCCTAAGCAGTAGAGCGAATTCACCGGACCGACGGGCCATCTCTGATGTATCACAGCTAGCTCGCCGCACACTTCCGATGTGGCACTTCGCCTATAGCTGCCACAAGCTGCTGCTCAGAATCATTGGTTCCCGAGACACAGCATGTTGGCACAACGCAGGGAGAGCCTTGCCTACGAACAGCATCAACCCGAGCAAACACTTCTCTACCAACTCGTCGAAGCGCACTACCCTGCGTTGATCGACCAACTGGCCCAGCAGGGTAAATCTCTGCCCGACCATGTCTACGGGGAATTCGAAGCGTATCTCAAATAAGTAAACTTTTCGCGTTGTGTGGAGGTCACCGACCAAGACGGACCAGACAATCTGGTCGACACACCCCGTTGATATTTCTTATACTCTGTTGGAACACGCTGCGGAATTTTCGATAGAACCATGTACATATGACAATTAGATTGAAATCAAAAAAAGCATTTACCAAATTTACCGAAACCTTTATCGGCTTAGCCATTCTTTGGTCTGGTTATTCGGTGTTTGTTCTCCTGAACGCTGAGGTTTATGCGGAGAATAATCTATTAGAAAATTTACAGGCTTTAACCATTGTGGCCATATTCGCGGTGTTTATGGTCTCGGTATTCCAGAGTCATCGAGCCGACAGGCTATTGGGAGTATTCTTTGCGTGGCTGGCCGTGGCCTTTTTTCTTCGCGAAGTCGATATGGATAGACTCGGCCTGCCCGCCTTTTTTGAGCAATGGGGCGCAGGGTCGGGGCGCGATCTATTATTGATGGTCACTCTAGCCGCCATAGTAATACCGGCCTTATTAAGGTGGAATTTTTATATTAAATTATCCAAGCAATTTCTTGTCAGCGCCTCGGGGGTCATGACCCTACTATGCGGATTTTTACTGATTGCTGGGGAAATATGTGAGAAAGCGGAGTTTCCCCATCACGTATTATTTGAGGAGGTATTAGAATCGATCGCTTATATTATTCTACTGCGAGCCGCCGTGTCATTTGTCCGCCATGAAATAGCGCCCAAGCGTGTTGCTGAAACAAACGCTGAAAAAGTCATCCATGAGGGTTTCAGTATGACGACAACGCCGCCATCAAGGAAATAATGCATCTGTAGAGGATTACTAATTGAGTCCGCCGTGCTTGTCACCCATTGAGTCTAGGGAGGCACGGCTGGTGTTGTAAGCATAGATGAAGCGGATGACCTGCTCTGGTTATTCGCAAACCACCACAGATACATATACTCATGGCCACCAACATCGATTCTGGTAACGTTTCCACCGGAAAGGTTCACGAGGTTAGAAAAAGCGCTAATAAAATAAACGCCGACGTTACCGTCAGCCCTCGCACCCTGACCGCTAGTGTTGGAACTAGTAGGCATTACCGCATTGTAGAGAACCGAGAAGTCATTTGGCGCCGTACCCGACAGACTTGTGTTGGCCCAGTTTTTTGTGGCGGTTATCCCCGCCTTGATTTGATTAAAACTTGTTACGCCGCAGTCCGCAGTCGCAACCGAGTCATTCATACACGTCGAACCGATACGGAAGTCTCGGTACTGAAACACCCCTCCAATTGCCGTTGTGCAAGTTGGACTACCGGAAGGCGCCGCACCTTGCCCGATATATCTACACTTTCGCGAATCCGTATTCCCTAGTTTATAGGTAAGTACCACATGCCCAGCGATAGCATCAATCCAAACAATTTCTCCAAATATCCACGCCTCGTAAACAAGCCGATATTCGAGTGTTTTAGGATCAATCTGATAGCCAATCTTCGCATTTACATCCTCTATCCTGAGACTGCTTGAATCCGAGTTACTACCCACCGCAGTGACAGCTAATGAAAAAAGAACATTATCAGACAACCGAGCATTCGACTTCATCACCGCTTGATCAGGAATCACATAGTGAAGATGTATGATGCTTACGGTCTCGCCATCCGCAGCGACTATCTGGGACTGCGGTGCGCTAACGCCGTCTACTGCTTGATGAAACCTGACATTAAGTATTCCCTTAGACACACTAACGCTGTCGATAACAAAATCGTAACTCTCGGTCTTACCAACTACTGCGCTGTTCTGGAGCAAGACACTTCTCACTGACTCAAGCGCGAGCCGATGATCCACATCGGACTTCAACGAGGGCACACGACCTAGATCTTGCCCTACTATGTGAATGCGCTTACCTGTAACCCCACCTTCATCAATCAAAATTCGAGCTCTAGATTCGCTTAGCCGCTTCTGCGACTCAGTTAAATCAGACTGCTCCACGGCTGTGGAAGGCACAACAGAACTCTCTACGTTTTCCAAAACCTTCGCGCCATCAAGAGGTGGCTTGAATGACTCCAGTGCTCCCCCCGCCTGTCCAAACACTGCCCCACTGAACACACTTGAGACGAGGAATAGGGGTATGACGTTCACTTTCTTTTTCCAGTCTTGTGCAAATCTGAATCTCATGATTCCCTACCTCCAACAACTATCAATGGAAAATACCATCCCCTGACCACCACGAAGGGCGATAGAAACCACAGGAAACGACTCTTGATTAGGTCTCGTGTGTGACAAAACCGCTGCAAAAATTAGCCGGGAGCGACTCTGTCGGTACATCGTCCGCCCCGCTGTGGCCATCCCGCGTCTATCACTCAGCGCTGCCAGCAAGGTTCTCTATACCCTGATGACGCCCTACCGGGATAGAACGACACAGGTGGCCTTCGACCCGGTAGATTTCATTGCGCGGTTAGCTGCTCTGGTGCCGAAGCCGAGGGTCAATCAGCAAGGACGCTACTGAAAACCTCATGGCATGGACTGCTGCGTGTTCTAGTTAAAGAATGCATATGAATTGCCTCATCACTGAGGCGAGTACAGTTTCGGGACAATAGATAAGCTTTTCACGATAACGCTGAGCACCAAACTTGCGCCTACCGAAATTGAATAAATTTGATGCCCCAGCATGGGCACCCAAAAGTCTCTGCGCCTTGCTTACTGATTTGAATCCCCGGGGCGGCCACACGGCGTAGCTGGCTGCACCTATTTGTGTTGCATTAACCATTAATCTAAATGATAATCATTATCATTGCATAATGAGATGCCACTATGACCTATCACTTCCTGTGTAACCAACACCGCCAATGGTTATCACAACAACCTCTAAAAGCGCGCGCTGTTTGGACCACTGGAATGGAAACGGCACAGGGCCTGATCGTCCACGGCAGCTGGAGTAAGGCGTTGCCTCACGCGGGATGCGCTTTCGAGACAGCGCAGCTAATGGTTGCCAATGTGAACGCGGTAGATAAGAGCTGGCTGAGGCGTCATGCGGCCTCAAAGGAATTACTGCAAATGATCGTCCACAGGATCCAGCAGTGGGGCCCGATGTTGCCTGCAGTGGCATCACCCAATACCGTTCACTAGGCGACAGGAGGAGTACATGAAACATGAATTGACAGTACAAATAGACTTGTCGATGGCTATGCTGGAATCGCTACTGCATACCGGGCTGGTTCACATGGAGGATGTGCGCTCCCTAAATCGCGAAACACATCGAAGGCTTCGTGAGCTGGTGAAGCACACCGTTGCGTCTGAAGCAGATTGCTGAAGCCTTTTTTAGCCCGGTTTCAATACTTTGCTATACGATCGTAGTAGTTCCTGCCGATGCTTTTGAATCAAGCGGCGAACTCAAAACCTATACGGTCGTTGGTCTTGAGGGTAAACATGTCGATCGTGGTTGCTGCCCGGAATGCGGCTCGCAAGTACAGAGCACAGTAGATGAAGCGCCAGCCGTTCGTATCGTAAAAGCGCGCACGCGCGGTTAGCTGCTCTGGTATCGAAGCCGAGGGTCAATCTCACACGATTCCATGGCGTCCTCGCGCCGAACCATCGCCGGCGAGGGCTGATCACACCAGCCAAACGCGGCCAAGGTGTGAAGCCTATCGCTAGTAAGGAAGTTCCGTCACCGGCTGAGCGCCATGCCGCCATGAACTGGGCTCAGCGACCCAAGCGAGTACTCAACATATACATCGAAGTCTGCAGCCGCTGCGGTGGATCCGTCAGGGTCATCGCCTGTATCGAAGACCAGGACATCATCGACAGAATCCTCTCTCATCTGCGCGCGCAGGAACAGGGCACCCCCACCCTGCCGCACCTGGCACCGCCAACCAAAGCATCACCAGAGGCATTGCCTCTTTTCGTTGTGGCCGAATCCACAAACACAACGCTCAATCAGCAAGGACGCTACTGAAAACCTCATGGCATGGACTGCTGCGTGTTCTAGTTAAAGCATGAACGAATATGAATTGCCTCCTCACTGATGCGAGTACAGTTGCGGGGCAATAAGTAAGCTTTTCACATTGTGTGGGGGTCACCGACCAAGACGGACCAGACAATCTGGTCGACACACCCCGTTTACATTTCTTGTACTCCACCTGATAAGGCCGATGAGTACCTGCGCGCATTGCATCAAGCCGGATATGCGCAGGCGGCTATTGTCGGCAGGGTTAAGCCTGAAGGCGAGGCACTGGAGCCTGTAACTTTAATTAGTTAGCCTAAAATCCTCAGTTGAATCTACTGCCGGTTTCAAGCTAAAGACTAGCGACGAGTTTTGCCCATGCGCTGGCTTCGTGCGCCGGGCTAAATAACGGCGCCAAGCGTTGACCGCATGTCTGAAGCCTTGCCAGAAACGCTGGATTGTTTTCCACGCGATGCAATAATTCGGCCAAGGCCTGCTCATCTCCAACGGGGTAAAGCCCGGTATAATCCGCGCCTAACAATCCAATGTTGCCGGCGATATCGGAGGCAATAACAGGCACACCGGCAACTATCGCTTCCGACACGACATTCGCGCCGCCTTCCTGAATAGAACTGATGACCATTAGCTGCGTGCGCGAAAATTCTCGTCGCACCTGCCAGCCGGCTACTTCACCTTTCCAGTGATAACGCGGGTTTTCCGCCATCTCTTTTTGGGCCTGTTGTTCCCAGGCTTGATTGTGCGCCTTACCCAGATGAATGACTCGCACGCGGGAAGTATCCGCCATTAAACGCGCGGCACGGGCTGTTCGAAACGGATCTTTCTCTTCGCGTAAATGACCGATAACACAGACATCAAAATATCTGGAACCGGACTGTCGCGGGGCAGATAGAGGTAACGCTGACTGGCGAATAATATGGAGTTTTTTTCGTTGATCTACTGGCAGCTCGGCGGCAATTAAATCGTGCAAACCAACCAGCGCATCGGCAGCATGAATAGACCGAAGGGTTGTTTCCGGGTCACTTTTCAAAAAACCGTTTACATCGGTGCCACCCAACGCAACAATCAAGGCCTGAGTTGGATGGTGCTTTCGATATCGATCAATTGCAGCGGCGCTACGCCAGGCGTGCAGAGCAATTAACAAGTCGGTGGGCTCGCCGCTGTAATCAGTATCGACATGCACAACGTGGCCCTTATCACGCAACATAGCCGCCCAACGCAACGCTGAGGCCCGGTTACCTGATCTGGATTTTTTCTTGGCCGGTGTGGCCAAATGAATTTTCATACAGGCTAGGTAGAATGAAAAAATGACCAAACCTATTAGTAACACAAAATTGATCGACATGCTGCAGGATGCAAGACGGCGCACCTATGAACTGGTCGACAGCTTGACCGCCGAACAACTCATGGGCCCAAGAATGGGCACGGTAAATCCCTTGCGTTGGGAAATCGGTCATGTCGCCTACTTTTATGAATATTTTATTCTGCGTGAGCTCTGCGGCGAAGAAAGCATACTCGGCAACGACAGGGCCGACGCCCTCTACGATTCTATCAACGTCGCCCACAATGATCGCTGGGATTTACCCTTATTGAGCCTCGCCGATACCAAAGCTTATATGCAGGGAGTGCTTGATAAACTTGTCGCAAGACTGCCCGACGGGCTCGTCAGCGAAGACAATAGCTTCATCTACCAGTTCGGTGTATTTCATGAAGACATGCACACTGAGGCCTTCATCTGGGCTCGACAATCGCTGGCCTATCCAACACCCAACTTCGCCAACGCAATTGATGCTGCCAGGCTTCGCTCGGCGGGCGCATATGCCGGGTTCGTTGATATACCCGGCGGCAGATTCCGACTCGGCGCAGAAGCCGACGCAGCCTTCATGTTCGACAATGAAAAGTTTGCGCACGACGTTGAAGTGAAACCCTTTTCGATCGCAAAAGCCCCGGTCACCAATGCAGAGTTCGCTGAATTTATTAGCGCCGATGGTTATCAGAACGATGATTACTGGTGTGAAGACGGATTGAAGTGGAAGATAGAAAATAAACCCCGCCACCCCGGCTACTGGATTGATAATGGTGACGGCCAGTGGTTAATGCGACGCTTCGATCAAACGTTACCGCTACCGGCTAACGAACCGGTCATTCATATCACCTGGTACGAAGCCAGTGCCTATTGCCGTTGGGCAGGATTACGCTTACCCACCGAAATTGAATGGGAGGTCGCCGCACTCGGCCAAACCGCTGACGATGGCAATTTATCCTCGAACAAACGCCGATACCCCTGGGGTGACGGCTTTTCTGCCGACGATCTCAGTAATATGGACGGACGCGCACTCGGTTGTGTCGACGTCGCTGCTCATGCCGGTGGTGACAGTGCCTTTGGCTGCCGACAAATGCTCGGCAATGTCTGGGAGTGGACCAGCGATACATTTCAGCCCTACCCTGGTTTTTCAGCCGACGCTTATACCGAATACTCAACCACGCTATTCGGTAATACCAAAGTACTGCGCGGCGGCGCCTGGACCAGTCGCAGTCGTATGCTGCATGGCACTTTTCGTAATTTCTTCGAACCGCATCGCTGGAATATATTTAGCGGGTTTCGAGCCTGCAAGCCATAACTAATCAATCGAATACAGGGAGCCTCTGATCAATTCATGAATCAACATCCGCTGGTTAAAATACCGGCCCGGCGCTCCAACATTTTTACTGCGCAGCTGAATAATTCAGAATCAATCAGAGGATCCCTAAGATACGATCTCGCCATGTATAAATCCCTGTCGATTCTCATATTCAGTGTCTTAATTTTAAGCGCGTGTACAACGCGATCGCCTGATATAGGTGACCCGATTGAATGGTCAAGCCTTTAGAACTGGGCATCGGACAATCATAGTGATGTGCGGGACGGTTTTCTCAAGAGCTGCCAAGAACTCAAAAACGAACAATGGCAAGAAGTCTGCATCTTCGCAAAAAATTGCGAGGACCTCAGCGACGCTGAAGCCAGAGAATTCTTTGAATCAAGTTTCGACATTCGGCCAGTCTATGCGGAGGGTGATGCAACCCAAGGATTGATTACAGGCTATTACGAACCTTTATTGAAAGGTAGTTGGGATCGGTCTGAGGAACTGCGATATCCGCTATATGGTGTCCCGAAGGATTTATTGATTATTGATCTTGGTCGTCCTTATCTGCAGCTACAGAACCTTGGTTTGCACGGAAAGCTCGTTGGAAACAAAGTAATGCCTTATTACGACCGCGGGCAACTGGATGACGATCAGGACCTGCTTCAGGGCACAGAGATTTTGTGAGTGAACAGTCTAGTGGACCAATTTTTCCTGTATGTCCAAGGCTCAGGGTTCAGGGTTCATTTTACTCACGGATGGCTCCACGGTAGCGGTTGGCTATGCAAGGAAAAATGGCCACCCTTATCAACCCATTGGCCGGGTTTTGATCCCTTTCGAAATCATCACTAAGTTGCTAAGTGTTTTTGGTAGCAAGTTGAATATTACGTCAATTGATTAATCGATTTATTTTTCAACAGGAATGTCTTCTAGAATCTTTAAAATAGCGTCGTTGTTGCCTAGTTTGGCTAGGTCGATGAGGTAGCTTTTTTCAATTTCCTGCATTACTTGGTCCGCCAGTAATTCTTTGAGCCGCTGTTCTTCGTTATTGGCTATGGTGGTTTTTATAGCGGCAAAGTTAGTCATGCTTTGGTCGTTGTTGTTTGTAGTGTTGGTTTCCATTTGTCGTGCTCCCTTTTTAGTTGGTTTATTAAAGCTTAAGTTTACTTCTCGTACTCAGCGATAACTTTTTCGTTGGCATTGACGACCGCAGAAAGATGAATACAAATCAACTTATTGATGCCCTGCTTAATCACTAAAGTGGTTAATAAACTATCATATTGGTATAAACAAAAATCGTCTGTATCGAACACTAGGACATCATCGACAGAACCCTCTCTCATCTGCGCGATCAGGAACAGGGCTTCCCCACCCTGCCGCACCTGGCACCGCCAACCATTGCGCCACCTGCCATTTTGCCTCTTTTCGCTGGGGCGAATCCACAAACACCACGCTAAATCAGCAAGGACGCTACTGCAAACCTCATGGCATGGACTGTTGCGTGTTCTAGTTAAAGAATGAACGAATATGAACTGCCTCCTCACTGATGCGAGTACAGTTGCGGGACAATAGGTAAGCTTTTCGCGTCGTGTGGGGGTCACCGATCAAGACAGACCAGACAATCTGGTCGACACACCCCGTTTATATTTCTTATACTCGAAAGAGCTTATCGTGTTGCATTTTAAATCACTGCCACACCAGCAGTGAAAGCTCAAGTTGCATTGCGATAGCGCTCGCTATTCCTGTATCAATTGCTGGAGGAATTTATGAATGCACGCCCAGACCCGACTTTTCACCCCACTGCACAAATCGCAATG
This sequence comes from Cryomorphaceae bacterium, assembly GCA_047612385.1. Classification (GTDB taxonomy): domain Bacteria; phylum Pseudomonadota; class Gammaproteobacteria; order Pseudomonadales; family Halieaceae; genus JBALVT01. Next base: position 9,525 of record JBLGAR010000152.1, read on the forward strand.
CAGGCGCCGATGGAGAATTACGGGTTTACCGTAATGCTAAGCCCAGATGGCTCTTTATCGGACGGTATAGCTGTTGTGGATTTGAATCCCGACTCACCAACCTACGCACAAATTGTTCATCAAGTAATCGTTCCAACTAAGGGCGACGAATTCCATCATTTTGGCTGGAATGCATGTTCGTCTTCCCTGTCGCCAATGAGCGGGCATGCATTTTTGGAAAGACGTTACTTGATAGTGCCTGGAATTCGTTCTTCACGAATATACATCATCGATGTTAAAGATCCGCTCAATGCAAAGATTCACAAAACTATTGAGCCTGAAGAAATATTTTCGAAAACTGGATATTCACGACCGCACACAATTCATTGTGGTCCTGAAGGCATTTATATATCCACGCTCGGTGGTGCTGGAGTGGACGGTACTGATGGTCCGCCGGGTATCTTTATCATGGATTGTGAGACCTTTGAAGTCATTGGTCAGTACGAAATGGATCGTGGGAAACAGGATAAACATTATGATTTCTGGTGGAATTTGCCGCAAAATTATATGGTCAGTTCCGAATGGGGGTTACCCCCTCAGTATGAAAATGGAGTTGTTGCCGAAGATCTCTTAAGTAACAAATATGGACATTCGATCCACTTTTGGGATTTACGAAAGCGTAGAAACATACAAACGATAGATCTTGGTGAGAACTATCAGATGGCACTCGAAATAAGACCTGCTCATGACCCCAAAAAATCTTATGGGTTTTGTGGTGTTGTTATCGACACAACGAATTTGCAAGGAGCCATTTTTACGTGGTGGCGCGATGACGATGGCACGTGGCAGGCTAAAAAAACCATCACCATCGACCCGCGCCCTGCAGATCCAGGCGATTTGCCGGAATTGTTGAAACGTTTTGCAGCGGTGCCACCACTGGTAACGGACATCGACCTGAGCTTGGATGACAAATATCTGTATGTTGCCTGTTGGGGAATTGGTGAAATGCATCAATACGATGTCACTGATCCAATGAATCCAGTGCTTGTTGGTAAGGTTGAAGTG
>JBLGAR010000153.1:0-10519 GCA_047612385.1 Cryomorphaceae bacterium
TCTGGCGGTAGCCAGTGATAAAGATGTGTTATCCAGCCCTGAAAGTACCAGGGCATTTTTGCTGCATCATCTAGGAGGGCGCCCTCGAGAGGTGTTTTGCTGTATTTTCCTCGATAGTCAGCATCAGGTCATTTGCTGCGATGATCTATTTCTGGGAACCCTGGATGGTGCCGCGGTCTATCCCAGGGAAGTCGCTGTCAGAGCTTTGCAATACAGGGCTGCCGCAGTGATTTTTGCGCATAATCACCCCTCTGGCGTGGCGAACCCAAGTAATGCCGACAAACGAATCACTGAACGATTGAAGAACGCCCTGAATTTACTCGATATCCGCGTGTTGGATCATGTGATTGTTGGACGCGGGCAGTCGTTCTCATTTGCAGAGGCAGGGCTGTTGTAATCTTGCTATGACTTTGCTTTTTCCTTGCCTTGCACAAGGGCTTCTGGTATAAAGTCGCGCTCCGCGAAGCTGGTGTTCCAAGGGATACCACATCTGCATCAAACAAAACGATCTCAACTGAGTTGGGAATTACTAGCGAGAGTGACTAGATCATGGCCAGAGTATGTGAAGTGACCGGAAAGCGTCCGGTGACTGGAAACAATGTTTCACACGCAAAAAATCGCACACGTCGTCGTTTTTTACCCAATTTGCATCATCACCGTTTCTGGATTGAGTCCGAGAAGCGCTTTGTTAGTCTGCGAGTGTCCAGCAAGGGCATGCGCATTATCGACAAAAAGGGTATTGAACAGGTGCTGAACGATATTCGCACCCGCGGCCAAACGGTTTAATCGGCCAGGCCGATAGGAGAGTTGATATGAGAGACAAGATCAAAATGGTATCGTCAGCCGGTACTGGGCACTTTTACACCACTGACAAGAACAAGCGTACTACCCCAGATAAGCTGGAAATGAAGAAGTACGATCCTGTTGTGCGTAAGCATGTGATGTATAAGGAGAGCAAAATCAAGTAACGGCTTGGTTTGCTCTGAGGACCCTGGACTGTCGTCCGGGGTTTTTTTTGCGCTGAATTTAGAACAATAGATTTTGCTATCGGTAACCTCAAAGCCATGGTTAGAATACTGTATGCCTGAACTACCCGAAGTTGAAACCACCCGCGCAGGCGTGGAGCCTTTCAGTCTTGGCAAGATAGTGTCTCGACTGGAAGTTAGAGAGCCGCGCTTGCGTTGGCCGGTTCCTCCCCAGCTGCCGCGTATTCTGGCGAACCAGAAAATTACTGTGGTGGAGCGACGCGCCAAATACCTATTGTTTCATACCGCTCCTGGGACACTTTTGGTTCATCTGGGGATGTCTGGTTCTCTGCGCGTCATGAAGAGCAGTGACCCCTGCCAAAAGCACGATCATATTGATCTTCACTTAGAGGACGGCTTCTGCCTGAGGTTCAATGACCCCCGTCGATTCGGTTGTTTTCTGTGGCAAGAGCGGGGAGAAATACATACTTTATTGGGAAGCTTGGGGCCGGAACCACTGTCTCCAGAATTCGATGCTCGGTATTTATATAACAAGTCTCGTGCCCGCAAAGCCCCCGTTAAGAGTTTGATAATGGACGGAAAAGTGGTAGTTGGTGTTGGTAATATTTACGCTAACGAAGCCCTTTTCGGCGCGGGTATTCGGCCGGATCGTGCAGCGGGCCGTATATCCTTCGCGCGCTATCAAAAGCTCGTTGCTGAAATTAAGCGAGTACTAACTGCGGCTATAGAGCAGGGTGGTACTACACTTCGGGACTTTGTAGGGGGTGATGGTAAGCCTGGTTATTTTGCCCAGCAGCTGTTCGTATACGGGCGGGAAGGGCAGCCTTGTAAGTCTTGTGGAGCCCCTTTGCGAGGCCGACGCCTGGGGCAGCGCGCCACCGTGTTTTGCATAGCCTGCCAGCGTTGAAGGGGCTACACTGTTAAACGTTTAGGGGAAATATAGACAGAAACCGGGGAACAAGATAATGAAAATAAAAGTGAAGTCACGTCGCGCATTGGCTGGAGTGCTTGCTATAGCCATGCTACTACCACAAGCGCTACTGGCTGAGAGGCGAGCTACTATTGATGAGAGCCCAAATGCCGGAGTAATGGTTGCGGATCTTGTCGTCGCTAGGCCTGTTGGTGTGCTGATTACTGCAGCCGGTACGGTGGCTTTTTTGGCCAGCCTACCTTTCACATTGATGGCCGGTCATGCCAGTGACGCTGCTGAAACTTTGATGATTGGGCCGGCAAAAAATACTTTTGTGCGATGCCTTGGCTGCACAAACGCCGGCTATACCTACCGGGATATTGACAAGAACAATGCCCGAAAAGAGCGAGATGCAAAGCAGGAAGCAGAATCACAGGCGACGGGTTCCGAGTAATTGCCGGTCGAAGGGGTGTGCCTTAAGGCTGGCCCCGCTTGCTGTTATCGCTAGTTATTGAATTTTTCTTTGAGTGCGGCCGCAACGGGCTCCGGCACAAAAGCTGTAATATCGCCACCCATTGCTGCAATCTCCCTCACGAGTGAGGAGGAGATGTAAGACAAGTGATCCGGTGGTGTGACAAAAATGCTCTCGAATTCGGGGTACATGGCTCGGTTCATATTCGCCAGTTGAAACTCATATTCAAAATCCGCCGCCGTTCTAAGACCTCGTAAAACGCAGCGAGCCCCCTGGCTCTTTGCGAAATCCACTAGTAAATTATTAAAGCCGGCGATTTCAACATTGTCCAAATGGGCGAAGGACGCCTCGCACAGAGCAATCCTCTGATCGAGCGTAAACATAGGCGTCTTTTTTTCACTGTAGGCGATAGCGACCACCACACGATCAAACAGAAGCGCAGCGCGTTCGGTTAAGTCGACGTGCCCATTGGTGACTGGGTCAAAGGTTCCTGGGTAAATAACCGAATGTGTTTTCATGATGAGGCCTTATCTGCGCGGAGCAGGCGATGGTAAACAATTTGCTGAATCTGCACAACGCAGGTCAAGTGGTCTGTGGGCTATACAATCTATAGCAGACGTCACCTGCGATCTTTTCTCTGTCAAGGGTCCAGTTTGCCGGCAGGTTGGATACAGATTCGTGTTTGGCCGTTTCCACGTATACGAGGCAATCGGGTGCGAGTATGTTTGAGCTTGCCAATTGGTCGATTGTCGAAGGCACCAGGTTAAGACCAAAGGGCGGATCTATAAAAACAATATCCAGCCGTTGGTGGGCCTTTTCCAGATAGGTGCTTGCCTCGATCGTGTGGCATTGACCGCGTGCAATAGCATCCAGAGAAGCTAGATGTCTTTTGATCTGTGCCGTTGCTGCCGATGAGCTATCTACAAAGTCACAGTGGGTAGCCCCTCGCGACAGTGCTTCTAAGCCTAGCGCTCCGCTCCCGGCAAACAGATCGGCACATTGAGCACCTGCTATCGATGGCGCCAACCAATTGAACAATGTTTCTCGCACACGATCAGACGTTGGGCGCAACCCCTGAGCAGGCGTAAAAGTCAGTCTGCGACTGCGCCATTGCCCGCCAATGATTCGCAATTGACTCCGGTTTTTTCCGGCACCGTGCTCCCGGGTATTGGATCTTGCCATTTATTCGATTCACGCAAGAGTGGTAAGATGTGCTTTTATAAAAGCCCTTTCTCACACTTTAACACATGCTATCTATGAAGTTTTTCAAACGTAAAAACCCTTTGGAGGAGAGCCCGAAGGAACCACTATTACCCGATGCAGAATCTGAGCCTGAAATAGCGGCACAGCCGGCTGCTGTGGAGCTCATCGGCGAAGCTAAGGTTGATTCAGCACTCGAGGGAGGGCAAGAATCGGCCTCTGCGTCGGAAGACGGCTTGTTTGCCCGAATGAAGCGCGGTCTGAGCAGGACCAGTGACAGTCTTTTTCAAGGCCTGGGAAATCTATTCCTGGGGCGTAAGGAGATCGATGCAGAACTCCTGGAAGAGTTAGAATCTCTGCTGTTAATGGCCGATGTTGGCGTGGAAGCCACGACGGACATCATTGGCAACCTGACTCAGCGTGTATCTCGAAAAGAACTAACGCACCCTGAAGCCTTGCACAGTGCTTTGCGAGAGGAGTTACTCCAGCTTTTAAAACCCTGCCAACAACCCCTGGAAGTTGGCGGCAAAAAGCCCTACGTTATTTTAATGGTCGGCGTTAACGGGGTGGGGAAAACGACAACCATCGGCAAGCTGGCCATGCGTTACAAAAGCGAAGGTCGGTCAGTAATGCTTGCGGCGGGCGACACATTTAGGGCAGCTGCGGTTGAGCAGCTGCAGGTTTGGGGAGAGCGCAACGCAGTGCCAGTTATCGCTCAGCACACAGGTGCTGATAGTGCTTCTGTACTTTACGATGCTTTGCAGGCCGCCCAGTCAAGAAAGGTCGATGTGTTGATTGCGGACACCGCGGGGAGATTGCACAACAAAGATAATTTGATGGAGGAGCTTAAAAAAGTCGTTCGCGTCATGTCGAAAATCGACCCTGAAGCACCCCACGAAGTGATGCTGGTGTTGGATGCGGGCACTGGTCAAAATGCGCTGGCCCAGGCGAGTCATTTTCGAGAGGCCGTTGGGGTGTCCGGGATCAGTCTTACCAAACTCGATGGGACGGCAAAAGGCGGAGTCATTTTCGCGATTGCCAAAAAATTGAACCTGCCTATTCGCTATATCGGCGTGGGAGAAGCCGCCGAGGACCTGCGTCCTTTTGAAGCGGAACAGTTTATCGATGCATTATTTGCTCCTATGAAAACTCCTGCATGATCAGCTTCGATCGAGTCAGCAAACGCTATGGTGAGGGGCACGACGCGCTTCGCGAGATGAACTTCTCGATTGAAAAAGATGAGCTGGTGTTTCTTACCGGTCATTCGGGCGCGGGAAAAAGTACACTGCTCAGGCTCATAATGTTGATGGAAAGACCTACCCGCGGGGAGATTGAGGTCAACGGCCGCAATCTCAGATCATTGGGATCGCGCGCTATTCCGGGCCATCGGCGAAAAATAGGCGTCGTGTTCCAAAATCATCAACTTCTTTACGATCGCTCCGTTTTTGATAATGTTGCTTTGCCGCTCATTATTGGCGGTCACGACCACCGTGAGATAGGGCGCCGGGTGCGTGCTGCTTTGGACAAAGTAGGGTTGCTGAACCGCGAAGGGTCTATGCCCGTCACCTTGTCAGGCGGCGAACAGCAGCGCGTCGGAATCGCCAGGGCCGTTGTCGGCAAGCCAGATATTTTATTGGCAGATGAGCCCACCGGTAATCTAGATCCAACCCTCTCCGCAGAAATCATGCATTTGTTTGAAGAGTTTAACCGCGTTGGCGTCACGGTGTTGATCGCCAGTCACGACCTCGCACTCATATCCCGCTTGCACCACAGAATCATTACATTGCGAAATGGATCAATGGTGACGGGTACTTCCGGCTGATGGCGCGTTCTAACTCAGGAGCGAAGCGAGAGGGCGCCATCCAAAGCCGCACCGGCTTGCGCGATCGTTACAACGGCTGGCTCCGCCATCACCGCTTGTCCGCTGCGGACAGCCTGAACCGCTTGCTTGAAAGACCTTGGTCAAGTTTGCTGACGTGGTTAGTGATTGCGATTGCGATGGCCTTGCCGGTGGGCATGAACCTGGCGTTGGAGAATGCCCGCTCTGTGAGTGAAGACTGGGATCGCCCTGCGCAAATTTCCCTGTTTCTGCGAGCGGGAATGGAAGCGGAGCAATATCAACGTTTTGAGTTAGAAATTGCCGGCAGAGACGACGTCGATAAAACGCGGCTAATTCCTAGCGACGAGGCTTTAAAGGAGTTTCGACAACTCTCGGGATTTGGCGAGCTTCTGGATAGCCTGGACCAAAACCCTCTGCCCAATGTCATCGTTGTTTCTCCGGCAATCGGTTTAGACGGTCAAAGTATGGCTCAATTGCAGGCGCAACTTCAGGTGATGGAGGAAGTGGACCAGGCCGTTCTCGATATGGCCTGGGTCCAGCGCCTGGGCAGCATTATGGCCTTGGGCAAGCGTATTGTGCTGGCACTGGGTGCTCTGCTTATTGTCGGTGTTGTCCTAATCCTGGGTAACACGATTAGGCTTGCTATCGAAAATCGCCGTGATGAGATCGTCATTATAAAGCTGGTAGGTGGTAGCAACGCTTTTGTTCGGCGTCCTTTCCTGTATACCGGTCTTTGGTATGGTGTCGGTGGGGGTTTGATTGCGGCCTTACTTGTTAGTGCTTTCCTTTGGTTCATGGGTGCTCCTGCGCAGTCGCTGGCTCAGCTTTATCAAAGCGGTTTCGAGATTAAAGATTTGGGAGTGATGGGCGCGCTGAATCTAGTTGTTTTGGGCGGTTTTCTGGGGCTGACAGGTGCCTGGCTGGCAGTTTCTCGGCATTTAAGCGATATAGAGCCGCGCTGAGTGATTCCGGTGATATCGCCACTGCCACATTGGCATAAGCAAAGTACAATTTATTATTAAGATAAATTCCTAATACCTTGTTTTAAATCAATATATTTTTTGAATTCCCCCTTGAATGGAACTTTTCCAATATTGGCACTCTAAACTAAAGAGTGCTAACATTGAGCTATGAATAGGGAGACAAACATGAGTAATAACTTACTACCAATCGATCAGATGGTTCCTGGAGCCAATCTAAATGCCTATGTTAGGGCTGTCGGTAGTATCCCAGTGCTGACCGCTGAACGAGAGCGTGAGTTGGCGGAAGATCTGTATTTTAACGAAAACCTGGAAGCTGCTCGAGAGCTGGTAATGTCGCATCTGCGCTTCGTCGTGCATATCGCCAGAAGCTATTCTGGTTATGGTCTTGCAGAGGCCGACCTGATTCAGGAAGGCAATGTTGGACTGATGAAAGCGGTTAAGCGCTTTAATCCAGAAAAGGGTGTACGACTAGTGTCATTTGCTGTGCATTGGATTAAGGCGGAAATGCATGAGTATGTACTTCGCAACTGGCGTATCGTTAAGGTTGCCACTACCAAAGCCCAGCGAAAGCTGTTCTTTAATCTTCGAGGAGCGAAGAAAACACTGTCCTGGTTGAGTGCTGAAGAAGCTAAGGCGGTTGCCAAAGATCTGGGTGTAGATGTCAAAGAAGTGCACAGAATGGAAAGTCGGCTTACCAGTCGAGATGTCGCATTTGACAGCCCAGTAGATTCTGATGATGAAGATAGCTGGCACGCGCCGCAGTATTTCTTGGAAGACAATGCGGCTGATCCAGCAGAGCTTCTGGAGTCATCTGACTGGGCGCGCAATAGCGAAGGCCAGCTGCACGCTGCTTTGGCAGACTTGGATGAACGGAGTCGCAACATTCTTGCTCAGCGTTGGTTGTCAGAAGAAAAATCTACCCTGCATGAGCTGGCAGCCGAGTACGGTGTATCCGCTGAACGCATTCGTCAGCTAGAACAAAATGCGATGAAGAAACTACGGGTCGCAATCGCCGCTTAAACTCCTCCCATTCGGCGCCTTCGGGCGCCGGCTTGTTTCCGAAGCGCTGGTTAGCCACGTTCTAGGCTTTTCGCGCCGCCGCGATCTTAAGGCTTCACTAAATGGCAAAACTATTTATCTTCCTGGGTTCCGTAAGCGCTATGCTCGCGGTAATGTTCGGGGCATTTGGTGCGCACGCGCTTAAAAGCCGTTTTGACGAATACGCTATGGGTGTATTTGAAACGGCCGTTCAATATCATTTCTATCATAGCTTCGCGTTACTTGCAGTGGGTGTTATCGCTTTGTCACAGCCCGAGACTGCTCTTTTGAAAACCAGTGGCTGGTTATTTTTGCTGGGGCTAATTATCTTTAGTGGAAGTTTATATATATTAAGTTTGACCGGTCTTCGCTGGTTGGGCGCTGTTACGCCCCTCGGGGGTTTGGCGTTTATCGCCGGCTGGGCATGTCTGGCTGCGGCGAGCTGGAAATCATTTACTTAGTTCGGCGCCATGACTGAAACTGAAAACAAACGAAAGCCCATCCGTAGTTTTGTTCTTAGAAGAGGGCGAATGACGTTTGGTCAGCAGCGCGCTCTTGAGAGCGGGTTGAAGCGTTGGGGTTTAAAGTACGATGATGGCGAGATAAACGCAGATATGGTATTTGCCAAATCTGCACCAGTGGTTCTCGAGATTGGATTTGGAATGGGGCAGTCACTTGTTGAAATGGCCGCTGCAGCTCCCGAACGGAATTTTATCGGTATCGAAGTTCACACCCCTGGAGTAGGTCGCTTGCTTCATGATGTTGAAGACCGAGGCTTGCAGAATATTCGAGTGTACTACCATGACGCGGTGGAAATTCTCAGAGATTGTATTCCTGACCAATCTTTAGACACGGTGCAGATATTTTTCCCGGATCCATGGCACAAAAAGAAACACAATAAGCGTCGCCTGATTCAACCTGGCTTTGTCGCCAATTTGGTACCAAAGATAAAAACCGGTGGGGTGCTGCATCTGGCGACCGATTGGGAAAATTATGCTCAGCAGATGATGGTCGTGCTAACGCAAAGTAAGGATTTCGAGAACTTGCATGGTCGGGAAAAATTCGCTCCGCGACCTGAGTCCCGGCCGCTGACCAAGTTCGAAAAACGCGGGGAGCGACTTGGCCACGGTGTCTGGGATCTACTATTCGAGCGAGTCTCCTAGCACTTAGTCGGCTAAAAATTCTGCCGTTACTGAATCGAGAAAATTTGCGCCCAGCTCAGTTGTGTTGATTTGATCAGCTTCGCGCTGTAACAGTTTTCTATCCAGCAACTTGTCCAGCACGGTTTCAATAGAATGGATGGGCAAACCTGTCATCGTTTTAAATTGCTCCAAAGAAAAGCCCGCATTCAGCCGTAGCGCGTTCATCATAAACTCACCAGGGATATCCTGTGGTTGTAGAACGCGCGTTTGAGAATGGAAATTCGTTTCGCTATTGCCGATGTATTCTCCGGGTTGTTTGCGTTTTGAGTAGCGAACAATTTCTCCATTGCTGAGTGTCACTTTGCCATGTGCACCGGCCCCGATACCCAGGTAGTCACCAAAATTCCAGTAGTTAAGATTGTGCCTGCAAGTCAAGTCAGATTGATGGTAAGCAGAGACCTCATACTGTTTGAAACCGGCATCTGATAGAAACTTTTCCCCGCCATGCTGTATGTCCGCTAGAGTATCTTCTGTAGGTAGCCTGGGTGGCTTGCTGTGGAAAACCGTGTTGGGCTCTATAGTGAGCTGGTACCAGGACAGATGCGTTGGATGATGTGACAACGCAGCCTCTATATCCCTGCAGGCATTCTCGACGGATTGCCCTGGCAAGCCATGCATTAGGTCCAGATTAAAATTCACAAAGCCGGCTTTCTTGGCCAGTTCTATCGCACTGTGAGCTTGATCGCTATTGTGTACGCGCCCCAATTTTTCCAGCTGTGAGTTCTGAAAACTCTGAACGCCCAGGGATAATCTGTTGATCCCCGCAGAGCGAAATATCTCAAATTTCTCAGATTCCGCTGAGCCGGGATTTGCTTCCATAGTGGCTTCAAGATTAGGTGATAAATCCAGTCGAGCTGCGAGGCCCGCCATTAGTAGTTTGAGATTTTTTGGAGCGATCAGGCTCGGAGTGCCGCCGCCGATGAACAAGGTTTCCACAACACGCCCTTGAACATAGTGCAGGTCGCGTTCAAGATCTAGAAGCAGCGCGTCTATGTAAGACCTTTCGGGCCGCTCTACATTTTCGTGAGAATTAAAATCACAGTAGGGACATTTTTTTTCGCACCACGGGTAGTGAATATAAAGGCTCAGCGGTGGCAACTTATCAAAGTGCATTGCTATCGATCTCGCAAGGCTTCCAATAATTTCTGACTGGCTTTAGCGCGGTGACTAATTCGATTCTTCTCGGCTGTGTCGAGCTGTGCTGAACTGCAGTTGTACTTTGAAACGAAGAACAACGGGTCGTAGCCGAAACCATTTTCACCACCAGGGGCGGTCAAAATCTGCCCTTCCCAGGTGCCCTGACAAATCAGCGGAGTAGGATCTTGCCAGTGGCGCATGTACACCAATACACAGACAAAACGAGCACCGCGCTGATCCTTCGGGACACCTTTCAGTTCTCTTAAGAGTTTCAAGTTGTTCTCGCGATCAGCGTTTTCGCCCTTAGTACCGGAAAACCGCGCTGAATAAATTCCCGGTGCGCCTAGCAAGAAGTCTACTTCGAGCCCCGAGTCATCACCTAGAGCGGCATGCCCCGTATGCTTTGCAGCTGCTCTGGCTTTGATGATGGCATTCTCGACGAAGCTTAAACCGTCTTCGGGGACTTCAGGTGTTTGAAACTCCGATTGAAATTTGAGTTCCATGTTGAGTGGTTCAAGCAGCCGGCCGAACTCCGCCAGCTTGCCGGAATTACCACTGGCTAAAACGACGGTCTGTGTATCATCAAATAGTGACATTAGTTATTTCTCGCAAGGAACCGCATCCTTAAAGACTTCGACATTCAAATTGAAGCTCGGGAGTCTGGTTGCCCTGAGCAAACCGTTGAGCGCATGGATGCGCGAGCCGAGCCCCCATGGATGGGTTTACGGCGTGTTTGCACAGGGCAACCAGA
>JBLGAR010000154.1:0-10307 GCA_047612385.1 Cryomorphaceae bacterium
ATGGATCTGGCCAGTTATCACGCCATGGTCCGATGTTATGACAGCTTTGAGCCATATTCTGCCGTCGTATTTGGAGGGTACAGAATACCTTACCTTCGACGCACTGCGAAGGTTCTGTTTGAACGCCTTATCGCTCTGGGGAAACCATAGAAAGTGGCCGTAGCACTTGACGCATAGCCACAGTCGCTTGTTACTATGGCGAAGCTCGCTCGGTGAGTGATTTGCCGAGATGATGGAGTAATTAGGTGGGCTCACCACTCCAGACATGAGGAAAAATAGGATGTTGAATAAAACCATTATTGGCGCGGCTACAATCGCTATAGTTCTTAGCCTTTCGGCGTGTGGCAGCTCCACCATTGTCAAGCAGACAGAGACCCAGGGTCAGCAGCTCGTTGATCTCAAGGAGGCCTACGATAAGGGTATCATCAATGAAAAAGAGTACAACAAAACCAAGGCTAAAATACTCAAAGGGAACTAGACATTAGGTTCAGTCCCCCCGGTTTATGGCGGCCCCGGGATATTCTGGGATTTAGACTTACCGGTCGGGCAAGCGATTTTGCACTTGCGCCGACCTTCATACAGTCTGTTAGGACTCTTCCGCCGGGGAAATCATCAGGTAGACCTTGCGCACTGTCTCTATGACTTCGGCTGTTCCCTTCCAGCCGTAGGGGAAAACCCAGCTATCACCGGCTTTTACCTCAGTGACTAGTCCGGATATTGATGTCAGTTTCCAGTGCCCTTTAAGCAAGTGGCAGAACTCTGTCACCTCCAGATCAAGCTCTAGGACTCCGGGTTCACTCTCCCATGTTCCGGCTACCACGGCGCCCTCGGTAAAAAAGCCGCTGTCGGTTTGCAGAGGAAGGGGACCCACGGGCTTGCCGAAGGAATCCACGCCTACTAGATCGCTAAGTGTGGCGCACTGATGTTGAACACTGATTTCTGGCATATTATTGGCTCCTGATGTAGTCCATGTTTGTCCCAGTATAGGGTCGAGTGTGTGGATGACGAAAACTACCGCAATTATTCATCTTGATGCTTCCTAGCGTGTGGGTTCGGAGGTTGTGCCGCGTGTGCAGAGTCTATACTAATCTTTCAAGCACTACATTTATCGAAGTGCTTTGTGTACCTTCGGAGCGCTGAAAACTATGAAGACAGACGCCGATGTCATCGTTATTGGAGGCGGTCATAACGGATTGACCTGCGCGGGATACCTCGCCGCCGCCGGCTTGAAAGTGACTGTCCTCGAAGCCCGCTCAAAGGTAGGCGGTGCTGCGGTGACTGAAGAGTTTCACCCTGGGTTTCGCAATTCGGTTTACTCCTACTCCGTAAGCCCCGTTCACGAATCGCTTCGGCGATAGTCATTCGCTGTTCGGGCAAAAAACCGCCTTTAGCTACACTTTGGAATTTATTAGCGCTTATGGTATCTTTAAAATTCGTATTAAGTAAGTTTATTATTCGTAATAAGATATTGATAAACTCGTATTAATGGGCTATGATTTTCGTATTAAGGTCTCCCCAGGCCTAGTGCTTCTGGTGGTCCTGGAAGTATGGGAGAGCCTTGGGTTGAGAGAAAACTTGCGAAGAAAGGTTTATGTATCCTAGAAAATTACAACCGCTTGTTGAAGAGTTACTGGCTGAGTTTCGTGTGCTTTACCTCACGGGCCCCCGGCAAGCTGGTAAAACCACGCTTGCACGCTCCATTGCTGAGCGGCTGGATATGGGATACATCACACTGGACGACCAAGCCACGCTCGCCTCGGCTGAAAGTGATCCCCATGGCTTTATTCGATCATTGGGCTCAAAACGAGTTGTGCTTGATGAGTTTCAATATGCCCCGAGTCTTATTCCGGCGATAAAAGAGGCTTCCGACAAACTGAAACCCGATGAAAAAGGTAAGTTTTTTTTAACCGGGTCGGCCGATATCTTTCGGTCTGCTCGAACGCAAGAGGCGCTACCTGGGCATATGGCAAGGCTGGAACTTTTTCCTCTATCCTTGAGTGAGTTAACTGATCAATCTCTGAATATTATCGATTATTTATTGACTGGAAACTTTCAGTCAGAGCCTGTGCTTTTTACCAGTCGTGAGGAAATGGCCGGCCGGGTGCTATTGGGCGGTTATCCAGAAGCTCAAAGCAAAAGTCCACGGGCAAAGCAGGCCTGGTTCAATTCCTATATGGAGGGTCGGCTGTACAATGACTTTGAAACCTTGTACACCGCGCGTGGAGACTACCATTCAAAGTTACAGGCAATGGCCCCCTATCTTGCTGGACTAAGCGGTAACTTATTGAAGTACTCCAATATTGCCAATGACCTGGAACTGAACGATAAGCTGGTAAAAAGCTATATTGAAATTCTCGACCTGATGTTTATCGTGCGCCGTGTTCCTGCTTATTTAAAAAATCGGGCAAAACGTCTGGCAGTTCGGATGCCTAAAATACATTACGTTGATACAGGACTGGCTTGTCATCTGTTGGGTCTTCGGAATGCAGAACAATTACTACAAAGTCAATATTATGGAGGCTTGCTGGAAAGTTTGGTCTATATGGAGTGTTGCAAGCAAGCTTCGTGGGCACAGGAAGATGTAGCTATATATCACTTCAGGGACAACAATCAACACGAGGTTGATTTTGTATTAGAGCGAAGCAATGCGAAGATCATTGGTATTGAGGTTAAAGCTTCAGCCAGCATAAAAAGTCAGGATTTTAAGGGGTTGGTGAAGCTCGCAGAATTTTCAGGTAAATCGTTTGAGCAAGGCATTCTATTTTATACCGGTCAGGAGATACTGCCCTTTAAACAAGGTGATTTTACTTTTTATGCACTGCCAATAGGTTTGTTTTTGGGTGGTTCTATTAATGGGAAGGTAGAGTGAGCCCTGTATAAGGACTTGATGCGGTTGATCGAGGAGGATGGCTGGGAGCTAAGTTGTACGCCACTCAGAGAAGGTTTTTCACGCAAACAGAGGATCGAAGTGTGACGGCGTTAGAACAAGAGAACAGCCTGGCCTGTGATTGCGATGGGGCCTGGAGAGTGTTGGCAGATTTCGGTAATTTCCTGGCATGGGCGACCGGAGGAGCCGGCACTGCGCGACTGGAGGGCGAGGGCATTGGTATGATTCGCCATCTGGATATCCCTGGACTCGGATGTGTTTCTGAGCGCCTGGACCTACTCGATGATGCCAGTCGGACATTGGGCTACTCCATGGTGTCTGAAACAATGGCAGGCATGGCTCGCTATTCGGCCACGGTACAAGTGATGACGGATGGAGCGGGGCAGTGCTGCTTGCGTTGGCGCGGCGATTTCGAACCAGTACCCGGAGTTGATAGCGAGGAGGTCGGGAGCTCCCTGGCCGGGTCTTACGCCATGATGTCGCAGGGGCTGGAGGCGTTTGTAAACGGTCAGGGATGAATGGGCTAGGTCGTCTCTAACTTATCCGCTAATTTTCTCACTCACTGCTTGGCGTATAAAGTCATTTAGCTTGACTCCTGATTCTTCAGCGGCCATAGCTGCCCCCCTGTGAAGGTCTGAGCCGATTCGGATATTCAGTGACCCTTTAAAAGGTTTGTTAGGCTCTTTGCCCAGCGCCTGGCAATCAGCCAGGTACTCGTCCACGGCGGCCTTAAATTCCTTCGCTAGCTGTTTGGCGGTACTGGCCTCATAAGTCACTAGATCACGAATAAATGCCAGCTTGCCGTGTAGGCATTCGTCCTCGGCGCTGTACTCAACTGTCCCTACATACTCCTTGTACTCTAACTGGCTCATAGGTCGCCCTCCCTTTTCAATATTTCAATCATTTCTTTTCTGGCATACGCTTTGATTTCATTGCCTGGGTGTGGAGAGTGCAGGCTAATTAAAACGCCATTCCTGTGGAATTTAACACGGCTACCAGAGCCTTCCAGTTGATCCCACCTAAGTTGAGTCATTAGGGACATAACTTCGCGCCACTGGAAAGCTGATTTGCTTTGAAGCTTTGCTTTTAATTTGTCTCGCTTGCTCAACAGTATCTTCTCGCGTATTGTAACTAACTATAGTTGCATTTATAGATAGTGCAACTAAAAATAGTAACACATTGAAACTGCCGTAATGAATTCGTAGAGTTCTTCGAGATCCCTGACTGCTTCCCGGGGGAGGAAAACCTGATAACTCATTCCGGGTCAGTACGACTGTTTCTTATTCGTTTAATGGCTGTCGATGCCTTGACCCCTCGTCCCGCCTCGATTTGTTGCTGACCCAAGGCAAGAATCTTTAGGACTGCAAGGGTCTGCTGAGTTTTTTCGTAGCTCTCGATATCCTGCACCACCATTTTAGCTTCACCGTTCTGGGTGATAATCATCGGTTCGCGTTGCTCTTGCAACTGGTTGACTACATCTGATGTATTGGCCTTGAGGTAGGAGATAGATATGATATTGGTGGAGGGCTTCATCCACATCAAGCTGAATTTTTTGGGTTATCTCTTACTCGAACTTTACGCTTTTTGAGTGTGAGCTGACCAGTCGTAGAATCTCTAGTCGCGCTATGCATCATGCTTCCTCTTAGGTCGTTATTAATACGGCCTTGCCAGCCTTTCCCGCCAGCCTTGTACGAATCGACAATATCCTCATCAAGCCGGATAGTGACGGGTATTTTAGTGGGCGCTTTCTGCTTACCCCGGTGGGGTTTGGCTTTGGCGAACCACTGGTTGTCCACCTCCAAAGTATCTCGATCTGCGGCAATGCCTTTGTTGATTGCCGCTTCCTCCTCCTTGGTAGGGAGGGTAATCTTAGGCTTCTTCATATCCTCTAATCTCCCGCCCGTTGGCTTTTCTCAGGCTAATAACACGGCACTTCTGACCGCGCATTGTGTATACAAGCCAGTAGAGCCGGTCACCAATTGAATCGAAGGCTATCATTCTCACCTCATCTTGCTCGCGTATGTCTTGCGCTTCCAGAACAGTATCCCAATCCAGACCTTCAACCACTGAAAATGTAACGTCGTGCTTTTCCTTGTTGGCTTGGTCTTTAGTGTCGTCCCATTCGTATTTCATGAGTTAATTGTATGTACAGTTAAATATTAAGTCATTCAAATTGTACGTACAAGTGCAATTCATGTGTAATCCCGCTCATGATCATTCCCGAGCGACGACATTCCCTGCGCTAAAACATCGTCATGACGCGATCGCCCGCTTGCCATTCACCGACATCGGAACCGATTGCAATGACTTCGCCGGCTCCATCTGACAGGGGGCAACGTCCATCTTCTACTGGCCAGGTGCCACTGGCGACCAGGTAGTCATGGTAGTTCAGCGAACTGGCGTGCCATCTGACAAGGACTTCATCGGGCCCCGGTATCGGCTCTTCACAGTGCACAAAGGCGAGATTTTCCAGACCGCCGGGTTTTACAACTTTGATCACTCGCACGTTGAGCTCCAGCAGATGTAGTGAGTTATTCTTTTATAAAGCGGTATACCCGCCATCGATGGGTATCGCCACACCGGTGATAAAGGACGATTCATCACTGGCCAGGAACAAAGCCAAATCGGCGATCTCATCGGGCCGGCCAACGCGCTTCACCGGATTTGCCGCGATCACCTGATCGATATAATTCTGTGGCATGTTATTGAGCATGTCGGTGTCGATGCTGCCCGGACAGAAGCAATTGACGCGAATGCCTTGTTCGGCGTATTCAACCGCAGCCGTTTTGGTCATCATTTGCACAGCGCCTTTGGAGGCGCAATAGGCGATCAGTTGTGGGAAGGCAACCAGGCTCGCCATAGAGGCGGTATTGACAATGGAGCCCCCTCCGCTGTCTAACATCAACGGAATGCCATAGCGCAGCCCAAGGAAGACGCCGCGCGCGTTTACGGCCATTACTCGGTCGAAATCATCCTCGTTATATTCTGCCGTCAATGCCAACGGGCCCTGGATGGCGGCGTTATTGCAAAGTACATGCATGCCACCATAATGCTCAAGCGTAGCGGCAAACAGGGCCTGCATCTCTTCGCTTGAAGACACATCTGCCGCGTGGCCGCGACAATTGGGCAGACCATCAATATCCAGCTCGACCCCTGGCAGATCGACAGCGACTACCGTCGCACCTTCGTCGGAAAACCGTTTTACTATCGCCTTTCCCATGCCTCCACCGGCACCCGTCACCACAGCGACCTTGCCTTGCAATCTCTTTGTCATCGCGATTTCTCCTTGTTGGTCTTCGCTGTAACGATGCGCTTGGCATCGATATTAAAAGCGGGGCTCAGTCACCCGGGCGGATTCGTACCAGCATATTGTTGGCGCTTTCTGTGCCGTCGGTTTCGGCATCTCTTCGGCCAACCGGCAGGCTGGAGTAGGTCGTCCATAGGTCGCCAGTGACAGGGTCCAGTTCGATCATGCGGATAAAGGATTCCTGACGCGGCAGGGGATAGTGTGACCACTGCTCCGTTTCAATATCGAATCGATAGACGCGGTCAGAGTTCGACGTCGCAGCCCATACGGCTTTGCGCTTTTTGTCTACGGTCACGCCATAGGGTGTGCTGCCCTGATCTGGAATCTGGTAGCGTGCTTCCACCACGCCCGTGTCGGTATTGACGCGCGCGAGTTGGGCTTTGCCATTGAGGGGTACCCAGAGAATTCCGTCATCACCAATAGCGAGACGCCTGGGGCCGGCACCTTTTTCAAAGGGTATGATGCGATCCGTGCGGTCAGTGGTGGTATCAACAGCACCGACATAGCCGTACAGCTGTGCCCACCACACCCTGTCTTTTGAGGTCTCTATTGCAGCGCCGTAGAGCAGTGAATGGAAGTGGCTTTCTCCAGGGGACAGAGGCTGTCCAAACTTCTCTATCTCGCCGGTTTCCACGTTGAGCGCCCACAGTTCGTTCTTGCCCATGTCGGTAATCCAGATCCTGCCATTGGCGTCGGTTTCCACATGTCTGTCTGAGTTGTAAGCAAAGTCGTGGGTCACGCCGAAGTCGGTATTGGCAGGCGGGGGGTAGGTTCGCCACTGCCGGCTTTTGGTATTAAAACGCGCGATGTGGAAACTGTTCTCCAGCGCGATCCAGAGATTCCCCTGGGCATCGGCATTCATGGTATGGGGCCCCTGGGGGCCATCACCCGGTACGTCGAACCAAATGACGGAGCCATCATTGGGATTCAGTCCGCCGAGTCGGTCTTTGTCGGTCTCAATAAACCACACCAGATCGCTTCCTGGCGCAATGGCCAGCTCCCGGGTCCAGCCGAAGGTTGGCAATACAAATTCGTCTATCCGGGTGTCTGTGCTCACCCCGTAGTTACCGAGCTCGACGACGTCGTCATAGCCGACGAAGGTATCAAAATTGCCCGGGAAATTAAGGGCCAGGTTGGGCACGATGACAGCCATGTCGGCGGGTGAGAACAGGCTGGTTTCGGGTGACAGCAGCGCGTCGTAAAAAGGGCTTCCCTCTTCGAGGCCCCAGCGTAACTCCTGGTTTTCACCCAGGCGCAGCGTGACAAAGCGCATGTACTGCACCATGTTTTCCCAGGCCTCCACTCGCGGATGGTCCGTTTTTTCGCCGCCATCCGCCCAGGGTTTATCCTGGCCATCGTAGGCAAGATCTGTTGCCGCTCGCTCCAGCCACGCTTCTGCTCGATCGCTGGCGGGCAGGGCGGCCAGCTTACTGGCAAATGCGCGCACCCTTTTTGCCGCCAATTGGTGGCAGTTGGAGCATTGCAGGTTACTGAGGGCATATTGCTCCGATGACTTATCTCCACCGAGCCAGGCAGACGGGGGAATCTGGTGGGCGACATTGTCGATTCGCTCGAGTTTTACCTCATAGTTTGCCGCATCGGGGGAGCGGTCGATTTTGTGGCCGGTTGGATTCCAGCCGATACGAAAGAAGTTAATTTCATCCTCTTTTGGCTCTGTCGATAAGCCTGACAGAGTAAACCTGCCACTCGCATCACTGAAAACTGACGAGGAATAGGGCACGGTTTCGGGGGTCGCTACTCTGATCCGAACATGTGGGACGGGTGCTCCCTGGGAGTCAACAGTGCGTCCCGTGAGTTCAAATGCTTGCAGCTTGGCGCCGCCGACAAGACACAAGGTTGACAGGGTCGCGAAAAAAAACTTCGGTAAGTGCCTCATAAGGGGAGCCTCGGGGATTTGCCAGTTCAGGCGTTAGTGGCAGAGCGTTAAGGTTTACAAAATGTTTTTATGCAATGACGTCTGCGAAATTGATCTCGACCATGAAAGGCGTCGAAGCCTTGAAGGAAGGGCGTTCTTCAAGCATAGCTGTGTAACGAGTCAAACCGGGGCAGTTGTCGTGCCACGGTACCTGTGCAGCAAAAAACTCTTGTAGCGGCGGAACGTTCGCAGCGACAAAATCAAGGTGGCCCAATACGCAGCCCACTTCCACGTCGCCGAGGCTGAACTCCTTACCCACCACAAACTCACGGTCACCTATTCTTTTTTCCAGCTCGCCCAGACCACCGTTAATTTTTCGAATATGTCTCGCTATCCACGCTTCACTTTGGTGTTCGGCGGGTTTTGCCAGTTCGAAGTTGGTCCTCACGATGGCATCCATAATTCCGACACCCAGCACCCTGTAAAACCCCATTTGCAGACGGTGTTCCGGATTGCTTGGCACTAGTGGTGGATCTGGATACCTTGCCTCAAGCCATTCGAGAATGTACGAGGACTCATAGACCGTTTCGCCCGTCTCGGTGACAAGTATAGGCAATTGTTCCAGTGGATTGTGTGAACCGACGGTGGTGTCTTCGTGCCAGGGGATATCCCATTCTGTATCGAATGGGATGTTCTTTTCGTGTAGTGCCACCATGACTTTACGTCCGAAGGGACTGGGGCCGTTGTTTATTAGTTTCAACAAACTCTAACCCCCTGATGGTGTATTGGACATTCTGTCATTCCTCTGAAAACGGGTTCAGAACTTGTAACTGGCTTCAATCATGTAGGTTCGTGGCGCCGCAGGCACTGCGGTATTCATTGCAAACAGGCTCTTGAATCCTATGCCGCCTACGTAGTACTCCTCCTCAAAGGCATTGCGTAGATGAGCGGCCAGTGTCCATCCCGCGTCCTCGTCCGTCAGTGCAACTCTGAAGTTAACAACCGTGTAGGAGTCGATACCTGAACCAGGGTTCAGTGTGTCATTCGTTGAGCTGATAAAGTTGTCGTCCTGGCCGTAGACATCGGCATGGACCAAAAGATCCAGATTGTTGCCGACCGAAAAGACAGCATCCGCATAAATCGTGCCCGACCAGTCGGGAGTATCCGGGTAGGGTCCGAACTCGGTATCGGGGTTATCGAGAACAGATACTCGGCCGTCGGTGAACTCTGCATCCGACAGGTTTAGAGATCCACCCAAGGTGAGCCACTGCGCCGGAGCCACGGTGACTTCCATGTCGAGCCCTTTAACTTCCGTTTCCGGAACGTTCACCGTGATACCCGCAAGTGCACCAAAGATGGCCACGTAGTTCGCGCGTTGGATATTATCGATCGTCATAAAGTAGCCAGAGAGGTTGAATCGCAAAGGCATATCGCCGATGGTCCCGAGATATTTCATTCCCAGTTCAAAATCCGTGGCCTCCTCTTCCAAAAAGCCTGCGTCTACCTCGTCACCCTCGAAGTCTACTGCCGGAGGCGCGTAGAAGTTGAATCCGCCGCTGCGGTGACCGCGGTGGGTAGAGGCATAGAGCAATGTTTCATCGCTCATCTGCCACTGCAGACCTACAGTCCAGCTGGTTTGCTCGAAGCTCTCTTTCAGTGGATTGGCGTAGGTTACGCCGGCGACTGCTGGGTCACGGACCAGGAAGATATCGTCGGCGTCGCGCTTGAACTCAACGTCCTCTTCAGAGTAGCGAACACCCAGTGTGAAACCGAGGCCTTCAACGCCTGTCATCTCACTGAGGTCGTAGGTGCCCTGCCCATAAACAGCGACGGTTTCATTGGTCGTCTTACCAGAATTTATCTGGGGGTCAAATGCCAGGAGAGGTGCGATACCCACCAGATTACTCTGGGATCGTTGTTTATCCTCCTCATCCGAGTAGTAAATGCCTGCAACATAGTTCAGCTTGTCTTCCATCGCCAGGCCCTGGAGCTGGAATTCTGCTGACAACTGGGTCAATTCATTTCTGCGACCTATACCTTGGTCCAGCCAGTCAATGGTGAAATGTGTCCCGTCGAAATCACCGACATTTTTCTGATCCAGGTCGTTGTAGCCCAGAATACTGCGGAACTGGAGACCCTCGCGAATCTCGATGCTGGTGATGTTGGATAACATCAGGTTTTCGGATTCGTGATCCGAGGGGGCGTCTGACTGGACATCATAAAAGTCCCCATTTTGT
>JBLGAR010000155.1:0-10196 GCA_047612385.1 Cryomorphaceae bacterium
TAACCGGGCCGCAGAAGCCGGAAATTGCCATTGCTCTCGCCGACAAGCATATCGCTCTCATCGTATTGAGTTTGCCGAAACTCACCCTGCATACTGCCGATGCGCTGCAGCACTTCCATCAACTGATCTACGTCATCTGCTTGGGCAAAAACACCCACAGACACGAGCGACAGGCACATCGATGCAATCGTTTTAATCATTCTGTTTCCTTACTAGACCTTGCGGCAAGCGCTCAGTCAGATCGAGGTGGAGGCGCGAGAACTTCGCGCTGCCCATTGGTACCCATTTCAGTGACTACCCCTGCCGCTTCCATCGCTTCAATGAGACGAGCCGCACGGTTGTAACCTACCCGAAGTTTGCGCTGCACCGATGAGATTGACGCTCTGCGACTCTCGCAGACATAGTACACCGCCTCATCATAAAGCACATCGGACTCATCATCCTGATCGCCAGAACCAGACTGAAGTTCCTCAGCGGTTACCGCCGTATTACCACCTTCGTCGAGGAGGCCGTCAATGTAGGCCGGAGCTCCGCGTTTTTTCCAGTCGGCAACAACACGATGCACTTCTTCATCGGAACAAAATGCGCCGTGGACGCGAACCGGAACTCCGCTACCGGGCGGCAGGTAAAGCATATCTCCATGCCCCAGTAGCTGCTCCGCACCGCCTTGATCCAGAATTGTCCTGGAGTCTATCTTCGAGGACACCTGAAAAGCGATACGCGTAGGTACATTGGCTTTGATCAGACCCGTGATAACGTCCACCGAGGGTCGCTGTGTCGCAAGTACAAGGTGAATACCCGCCGCCCTCGCCTTTTGTGCTATTCGGGCTATTAACTGCTCCACTTTTTTGCCGACAATCATCATCATGTCCGCGAATTCGTCAATAACGACAACGATGGACGGCAGTTTTTCCAGAGTCGGAGCAATTTGCTCTTCTTCAGTTTCGGCAAATATAGGGTCCGGAGTCCACAATGGGTCTATTAAGGGTGCACCTGCTTTAATGGCATCTTGAACTTTGCGGTTGTAACCGGCGAGGTTTCGGACTCCCAGTGACGCCATCAGCTTATAACGCCGTTCCATCTCCGCGACGCACCAGCGCAGGCCATTGGCGGCATCCTTCATGTCCGTAATAACGGGAGTCAACAAATGCGGGATACCGTCATAGACAGATAACTCGAGCATCTTGGGATCGATAAGTATCATTCGCACATCTTGCGGACCCGATTTGTACAGCAGGCTCAACAGCATGGCGTTCACACCAACGGACTTACCGGAGCCTGTCGTACCGGCCACCAATAAGTGCGGCATTTTGCCCAGATCCGCTACCGTTGGCTCACCGGAAATATCGTGACCGAGCGCCAGGGTAAGTGGGGATTTAGAATTTTCGAAAGTTTTTGAGGCCAGCACATCTCGGAAGTTTACAATCTCCCGGTGCTCGTTAGGGATCTCGATACCTACCACTGACTTGCCTGGAATGACTTCGACCACGCGCACACTAATAACCGCGAGGGACCGCGCTAAATCTTTCGCCAGCCCGGAAATTCTCGATACTTTGACGCCTGCTGCCGGCTGAATCTCAAAACGGGTAATCACCGGGCCAGGGTAGACCGCGACCACCTCTGCAGTGATATTGAAGTCAGCAAGCTTAAGCTCCAGCAGCTTTGAAAGCCCCTGCAGCGCATCCTTTGAGTAGCCCAGTGTCTGATCCTGCTCATTGGAATCGAGCAGATCCAGGTGCGGCATTTCACCGGAAACAGGCGCATCAAACAGCGGCTGTTGCCGCTCTTTATCCATGCGATCACTTTTCTCAGCTTTCGGCTTTAACGGCTTTATTTTAGGGGGCTTGCGCTTCTTTTCTTTTTCTACGTACTCAGTGATAACCAGTTTGCGTGCTTCCTGCGCTTTGTCCTTTACCCGTTGATCCTGAAACGCGCCAAATCGTTGGCTTACCCATTGGCGGGTTTTTCCCACCAGGGTCACCGTCCAATAACCCAGACCGTCCATCAGCCGCAGCCAGCTGATATCCGTAAAAATTGTGATTCCAAAGAGAAATACGGCCAATAGAATCAAGCGACTGCCAACCATACTAAAGGCCGTCGTAAAGGCGGAACCGATGGCCTGCCCGAGAATACCGCCTGCGCCTTGCGGCAACCCTGATCCACCGGGGTCGTTCATGGCTGTCATGGCAGTACCCGCAATCATCACCAGCACTAAACCTAACGCTCGGATGGCAAATGTCAGCCAATCAAAATTCTTATTTTGATGACGCTCCAGCAGAATCACCAACGCACGGTAGCCCAGCATCAAGGGAAACAAGTAGGCGGCATATCCGACCAAAGAGAAGAAAACGTCCGCTAGCCAAGCGCCCGTTGGCCCGCCGGCATTGACGATTTTTGCGCCACTGCCGGTTGCCGACCATCCCGGATCCGAACCACTATAGGTCAACAGTGCCATCATCAGGTAACAGCAAGCGGCACTTATACCGATAAACGCACCTTCGCGCAGTCTCGGCCCCAGGAAATTGTCTGTATCAGTACTGTCCGACACGCTATCTAAGGTCCTTTGTTACAGTGGGGTACGAATCGAAATATTCGATTGACATACCCGATATCATGATTTGTAATTGTGCACACATTTATTATCTATATCAAAGAGTTAGGGGGTATTTTTAGAATAATCCTAATCTTTACTGGATGCATGGGTTTAATTTACCATATACCGCCACCATTGAATGGCCTGAGGATGTGAAGAAATACCTCGACGGCCGACATTTAACAACCCCAATCAGGAAATAACCACATGAGCGACGCCCAACATCACCAGCTGATTATTCTCGGTTCCGGTCCTGCAGGATACACCGCCTCCATCTATGCGGCGCGGGCCAATCTCAATCCTGTGGTGATAACCGGGATTGAGCAAGGCGGACAATTAACCACCACCACCGAGGTAGAAAACTGGCCGGGCGGCGCTGCCGATTTGCAGGGACCACAATTGATGCAACAGATGCAGGAGCACACCGAACGTTTTGATACCCAGGTGTTGGTGGATCATATCGAAGAAGTCGATTTTTCTGCCAAACCCATTACCCTTAAAGGCACCAACAATTACACCTGCGATTCATTGATTATTGCAACGGGTGCATCCGCCCAATATCTGGGACTCCCCAGCGAACAAGCGTTTATGGGCAAAGGTGTCAGTGCCTGCGCCACCTGCGATGGCTTTTTCTACCGCAACCAAAAAGTTGCGGTTATTGGCGGTGGCAACACCGCCGTTGAAGAGGCCTTGTATCTGTCCAATATCGCCTCAGAAGTGATTCTTGTTCATCGCCGGGATTCCCTCCGCTCGGAAAAAATACTGCAGGACAAGCTCTTCGCCCGAGAGGCTGAAGGCAAAGTAAAAATCATGTGGGACCACACGCTAGAAGAAGTACTCGGTGACGACTCTGGCGTTACCGGTATTCGAGTGGCCTCTACCAAAAATGACGATGTGGTAGACCTTGAACTGTCGGGGGTTTTCATCGCGATCGGCCACAAACCCAACACTGATATTTTTGCCAATCAGCTCGACATGGCAAATGGTTATATCACGATTCACAGCGGAACTAATGGCAATGCAACGGCAACGAGTGTGCCGGGGGTATTTGCAGCAGGCGACGTGGGAGACCATATTTACCGACAAGCAGTCACCTCAGCGGGCTTTGGATGCATGGCAGCACTGGACGCTGAGAAGTACTTGGACGATCTGGCCTGATCCATTGCGTGATCTTCCGGTCCTGGATTACGGCGGAGATTTTCCGCCAAGCCATGAAGCTCTGGATTATCCAAACGGGTTATTGGCCGTGGGTGGGCAACTGTCCACCGAGAGGCTGTTACAGGCGTACCACAGGGGCATCTTCCCCTGGTACGAAGAGCCACAAACGGTGCTGTGGTGGACACCAGAACCTCGCTCTGTTTTGTTTCCGGATGAAGTCCACATCTCTAAATCCTTGCGTAAAACACTGCGCAAAGACAACTTTGCGCTGTCGGTAGACTGCCACTTTGAAACGGTCATTAGCCAATGCGGCGAAACCCGCAGCGAGGGACCTGGCACCTGGATTAGCGACGAAATGATAGCGGCATACACGCGTTTGCACCACAAGGGGTTTGCGCATTCCATCGAGGTTCACAATCAGCGGAACGAGCTTGTAGCAGGCCTGTATGGCGTCGCCCTTGGCCGCATCTTCTTTGGAGAATCAATGTTTAGCCTGGAGGCCGACAGCTCCAAAGTAGCATTAATGGGACTTATTGATATTGCCCGGCGCGGTCAGTTCGAGTTGATCGATTGCCAGATAGAGAGTGAGCACATGAATTCACTGGGGGCCAGGAATATCAGCCGACTGGACTTCGAAGCCAAGCTTGAGCACACTGTCGATATGGATAATGATCACACCATTTGGCGTCTCCCAAAAACTTCCGGGGGCTTATTGTGACTTCTTCGTTGCGGGATCTTAAGGTATACACCACGTACCCCCACGATTGCAGCTACCTGAAAGACCAGGAAGCGGTTACCCTCTTTGTGGATCCAAGACAAACTGTAGATAAAAACCTCTACAGTAAGCTTTCTGGCTTGGGCTTCAGGCGCAGCGGTAGCCATATTTATCGCCCCCATTGCGCTGACTGCAATGCCTGCATTCCCGCCAGGATTCCGGTCGCAGGTTTTCAATCCAGCCGCAAACAACGTCGCACCTTTAATAAAAACCAAGACCTTGAAGTCGAATACAGTCGGGATATTACCGACAGCGCTGCGTTCAATTTGTATAGAAGATACATAGAAGAGCGCCACTCCGACGGCGACATGTTTCCCCCCGACAGAGATCAGTATGAGTCCTTCTTAAGCAATGAATGGGGCTGCACCGATTACTATCGTTTCTACGATCAGGGCAAGCTCATTGCAATCGCTGTAGTCGACGTCTTACAGGATGGTTTGTCTGCCATCTATACCTTCTTTGATCCGGCTGCGAGCAAAAGAAGTTTGGGCGGCTATGCCGTTATGTGGCAGATCGAGAAAGCCAAAGAACTGGGCCTGGAATACGTTTACCTTGGCTACTGGATACGAAACTGCCAGAAAATGGCGTATAAATCGGAATACCGCCCACTTGAGCTTTATCTCAATAGCCGCTGGACCGAACTTTTATAACGACACTAGTGACGTAAGCGCCACACTAAGCCCCTCTTTGCCGACAAAATTGCGCATGGAATGAGCCCAGTCGAGCTTTAGAAGACAATCTACCCGCAATTCGACGTATTACGGCAGTTTTGCCACTTATTCGTGTGGCACATTGGGGGAGTTTGAGGCAAAATGCGCCCTGTTTTTTATCTAGGAAAGTCGCCGCATGGCAAAGGAAGACCAAATTGAAATGGAAGGCGAGGTAATCGATACCTTACCCAACACTACTTTCAGGGTAGAGCTGGAAAACGGCCACGTAGTGACCGCACATATTTCTGGGAAAATGCGTAAGAACTACATCCGCATTCTGACCGGGGATAAAGTTCGTGTTGAACTTACGCCCTACGACCTCACTAAAGGCCGTATTACCTACCGCGAGCGTTAATCTGTACTAAGGGCAGGCTCAGGCTTGCTCTGTGTTTCCTGTACTTTCACATCCAGCTTGTCTTCCGCTTTATTCAGTCGGACCAAAGCTGTGCCTCCAGATTTCGACAAGTCTCCAAAAAGCACCAACTCTGCCAGCGGCTTCTTGATATGCTCCTGAATCACCCGTTCCATGGGCCGTGCACCCATATTCACGTCATAGCCCTTCTCAACCAGCCATAACCTGGCGTCCTCATCGATATCGAGCATGACACGCTTCTCGTCCAGCTGACCCTGCAGCTCGGTAAGAAACTTGTCGACTACGGTAAAGATCACTTCTTCGCTCAGGGGCTCAAACTGGATGATACTGTCGAGTCGGTTGCGAAATTCCGGAGTAAACGACTTGGTAATAGCCTCCATCCCGTCAGTACTGTGATCCTGGTGGGTAAATCCTATCGTACGGCGACTAATGCTCTCCGCGCCGGCATTGGTCGTCATTACCAGTATCACATTGCGGAAATCCGCTTTGCGGCCGTTGTTGTCGGTCAGGCTACCGTGGTCCATTACCTGCAATAACAGATTGAACACTTCCGGGTGAGCTTTCTCGATTTCATCGAGTAGGATCACGCAATGTGGGTTTTTAGTCACGGCATCAGTCAGTAGGCCACCTTGATCAAATCCTACATATCCCGGTGGCGCACCGATCAGGCGCGACACTGTGTGTCTCTCCATATACTCAGACATGTCGAATCTCAGTAATTCGAGACCGAGGATATTGGCAAGCTGGCGCGTCACTTCTGTCTTACCAACCCCTGTTGGGCCAGCTAACAAAAACGAACCTATGGGCTTGTCGCCAGAGCGCAATCCCGCTCTGGCCAGTTTGATGGAGCTGGACAGATTAGAAATAGCCTTGTCCTGCCCAAACACTACCATCTGCAGGTTACTCTCCAGCTTTTGCAGAGAGTCACGATCGTCCGAGCTGACCGTCTTTGGTGGGATACGGGCAATCTTGGCGATGATGGCTTCAATGTCGGACACGCCAATCACTTTCTTGCGCTTCGAGGGCGATTGTAATTGCTGAAATGCGCCGGCTTCGTCAATCACATCAATGGCTTTATCTGGAAGATAGCGGTCGGTGATGTATCTGGCCGACAAATCCGTGGCTACGCGCAGAGCTTTGTCGCTGTAACGCAAACCGTGATAGTCCTCAAACCGAGACTTTAATCCTTTTAGAATCTTGTAAGCGTCGTCGGGACTTGGCTCCAGCACATCGATTTTTTGAAAGCGACGGCTCAGGGCTTTGTCCTTGTCGAAAATTCCTCGATATTCCTGAAAGGTGGTCGAGCCTATACAGCGCATTTGACCCGAGCTCAAAAGCGGCTTCAGCAAATTACTAGCGTCCATGACGCCGCCAGAAGCAGCACCGGCACCAATAATAGTATGAATTTCGTCTATAAAGAGGATGGCTCCCTCGCGCTTTTTCAATTCAGCCAGGAGACCCTTAAAACGTTTTTCAAAATCGCCGCGATACTTTGTGCCCGCTAACAGTGCACCTAGGTCGAGCGAGTATACGACGCTGCCTTTGAGTACGTCGGGGACCTCGTCATCAACGATAAGCTTAGCCAGACCTTCGGCGATAGCTGTTTTACCTACCCCGGATTCACCGACCAAAAGGGGGTTGTTTTTACGTCTACGCACCAAAATTTGGGTAACGCGTTCGACTTCTGGTATGCGGCCAATGAGAGGGTCAATGCGCCCTGCCTCTGCTTCAGCATTCAGGTTGGTGGTAAAACTATCCAAGGGGTTATTTTCGGCGCCCTCTTCAACGCCAGTTTCCTCACCCATGGGCGAATCTGAATCGGGGAGTTCACCTTCATTACCGACTTTGGAAATACCGTGAGTGATGTAATTGACGACGTCTAATCGGGCGATGCTTTGAGTCTTCAGGAAATACACTGCCTGGCTTTCCTGCTCACTGAAGATCGCAACCAACACGCTAGCCCCGGTAACCTCTTGTTTTCCGGATGACTGAACATGGAAAACCGCCCGTTGTAAGACTCTTTGAAAACCCAGGGTCGGTTGGGTTTCTCTGTCTTCGTCGCTTTCGGGTATCAAAGGTGTAGTGGCATCAACAAACTCGATAAGATCTCCGCGCATGGCGGCCAAATCTGCGCCGCAGGCTTTTAGGACCAATACGGCGTCGTCGTTGTCGAGCAGGGCCAATAGCAAATGCTCAACGGTCATAAATTCATGACGTTTAGCTCGGGCTCCCCGAAAGGCGTCATTGAGCGTTTGTTCCAGATGTTTACTCAGCATTGCGTATATTCCTTAGCGGGTTTCTCTTCTAGCCTTCAGAGGCTTCAATCTCACACAACAGGGGGTGTTCGTTTTCTTTGGAGTATTGATTTACCTGTGTAGATTTAGTCTCTGCAATATCTCTTGTATATATGCCACAAACGCCCTTGCCATGGGTGTGTACTGTCAACATCACGTGGGTGGCTTGCTCGCGGTTCATGCGGAAAAAAACTTCCAGCACCTCAACCACAAATTCCATGGGAGTGTAATCGTCATTGAGCAATACTACTTTGAACAGCGGTGGCCGTTTTAGTTCAGGTTTGGACTCTTGGACCGCCAAAGAACCGTCAGCGTGATCTTCATCCTCGGCCGACATTCTGATCCCTTTGTAGTTTTGCGAACCTGTCACCGTACTGTCATGTCTCATCAATGTTCGTTGCTTAGATAGATATGGCACCAGTATAAGGTATTTCAAGTCGGAGTTAAGGCCTTGAGAGTATTAATTAGATATCTCGTACTGCGGAAATTACATTTTTTGGGCTATGAGAATAATTAGGGCTCTGGGGGGCGAGACCTAATTCCTTACAAAGTGTAGGCTTACACTTTGACAAACGTTACCTGTCCAAGTACCGAACAACTTATACGGAGTCACGCCTTGCCAGGCTTTCATCAGTGCCAGGTCGTCGTCTTCAATAAGTGGGATAATGCCGTGATGAGCTTGCCCCATACAGTGAGACAGGAGTTGTCGAACGGGGGGAGGGTTGCCTTGAGTGCCCATTTTAAATCGATCGGAAACCACCTGATGGCAACTATCATTCTATTTAACAAGCCTTTTGGTGTCCTGAGTCAATTCACTGACACCGAAGGTAGACCGACTTTGGCTGACTATTTAACTGCGCCGGGTTACCGGGTCGCGGGACGTCTTGATTTTGACTCCGAGGGTTTGCTCTTGCTGACAGACAATGGCCAATTGCAACAACACATCGCCAATCCCAAGCACAAGCGATGGAAAACCTACCGTGTGCAAGTCGAAGGGGAACCCGGGGCAGAACAAATATCTCAGCTCACCAAAGGGGTAGTACTTAAAGACGGTGCCACTGCGCCCGCAAAGGCAAAGTGTATTGCTGAACCGGTTGATCTATGGCCAAGAAACCCGCCCGTACGATTTAGAAAAACAGTAGCCGACAGCTGGATAGAGCTGTCTATCCGTGAGGGTCGCAATCGCCAGGTACGGCGGATGACCGCTGCGGTGAACTGCCCTACCCTGCGCCTGATCCGATATCAAATAGCCCAGTGGGAACTCGGAGATTTACAACCGGGGGAGCACCGCAAGGTATTAGTAGATACCGCCAGCCCCGTCAGAAAAACCAGGAGAGTGCGATAATGCTAGATTGGATACCCCATGTGACCGTCGCAACGGTGGTTGTGCGCAATAAAAGCTATCTCTTAGTCGAGGAGCGAGACAAGGTTTCCGGCGAGATGGTGTTTAACCAGCCCGCAGGACATCTTGAAGCCGATGAATCTCTTGCAGACGCTGCACTTCGCGAGACCTGCGAAGAAACCGGATGGCAGGTTGAGCTTACCGGCGTCCTTGGTATCGCCCTGTACAACGCTCCGACTAACGGGGTCACCTATCACAGAACCACCTTTGTCGCCCAACCCCTGCATGCCATTGAAAACTCGGTAATTGACCCTGATATAAGCAAAGTACACTGGATGGAATACGAGGATATTCTTAGCAATTCTGCTAGAATGCGCAGCCCCCTGGTTATCGCCTCTATCGAGCAATATCGCAACGGGCACATTTATCCCTTGGATCTGATTTACGGCCAATGAGCTTGAACTCCAGCAAAAAAGTGATCGTCGGTATGTCCGGCGGTGTCGACTCCTCCGTCTCTGCCCTGGTGCTTTTGGAGCAGGGTTATCAGGTGGAAGGCCTGTTTATGAAAAACTGGGAGGAGGATGACGGGACCCAGTACTGCACTGCCAAAGAAGACTTCGCAGACGCCCAGGCGGTGGCGCATACTTTGGGAATAAAACTTCACGGCGCCAATTTCGCCGCAGAGTACTGGGACAATGTTTTTGAGCATTTCCTGGCCGAATACAAAGCGGGTCGAACACCTAACCCCGATATTCTTTGCAATCGGGAAATCAAGTTCAAAGCCTTTCTCGAATATGCGTTGATGCTTGGAACCGACTATATCGCGACAGGTCACTACACACGCCGAGGCGAAGTTGCGGGAAAAGGAACACTATTAAAGGGTCTGGACAATAACAAAGACCAAAGCTATTTCCTGCACGCCGTAGGACATGAGGAATTGGAGAGAACCCT
>JBLGAR010000156.1:0-10184 GCA_047612385.1 Cryomorphaceae bacterium
TTGAGCGGGAGCTTGACGCACTGCGCAAAGAAATGACCGCGATCACCAAGCGGTACACACTGGAATATATTAACAAGCAGCCCGCGTTGAGAGCGATACCGGAGCGTATAGAGAAGCTAGAGACTGAGCTGGATGCACGGCTTAGCGAAGGGCAGGCTATTGAGCTGGCAAGCGCCGCTCAAGCTTATTCTGCTGCCCTGACCACAGTACAAGACCTGCGACTTAGACTGAACGAGCACAAAGAAAACGTATCTAGATTCAACCGGGTCTACGCGACACATGAAGCTTTGGTTGAGGACCTTTCTGGGCTAGAGCAGTTAAGTCGACAGATGCAGGCGCGTCTTGTTCAGGTAGAGGTTCAGCAAGTGAATAAATACCCGCAAGTAACGGTGATCGAGCGACCGAGGAGATCCCAACACATCGGCCCCAACTACGCTATGTTGCTAGGGGGTACGGCGTTGGCTGCTGTTGGTTTCGGGCTCTTTTGTGTCTGGTTGTATGGATTCCTAGGGCATGAACAGAAACAACCGGCCTACGTCACTCTATCTGGAGTATCAATATATCCTCAAGATTCTGGTGTTGGACTCGCTCACATGGGCCCTGAAGATCCTCGGGTGGAGCGACCCGATACTCGGTTGTTACGTGGCGATCAAGAACACCCCGACAAGACAGCTCCGCTCGAATAGCTCCAGACGAACCGCCAGTCGGTCGGCTTACTGCAGTGATAGTGAGATGGTTTTAGTGGCCTTGAAATGTTAAGCGTATACTATTTTTTTAAAAGATTTCTGTAGGCAAATGCTACTTTGATGCAAATAAAATGCTCTCGGGCGAGCGGGAGGGAGCTCTGCCGCCTAAGGTACCTACTCTAGATCGATCCGCGCTAGCTAGTGCCTATCCATAAACGTTCAATCCATTGAAATATAAGGAAATATTTTCGTAAGGCATTAAAAAATCCTCTTGAATTTGTTAAGTTAAAGGCGCGAACAAAAACAAAACAAACTAAAAGGATTCCGCATGCGAGAGACCTGCGTTGCTCAGGCAAGTATATTTGAAAACTACTCAAAACACGGATTTGGCACTCAGCTTCGGGCGTTATCAAATCGACTGTATCAACATCCAGAAATACTACCCATGGTCGCCGATGATCTCATCGATGCGTCAGTAGCCAAGGTAGGTCGAACAGGTTTAACCGTTGAAAATATTTTTCGATGCATGCTCTTGAAACAGCATTTGCGCCTCAGCTACGAGCAGTTGGCGTTTCATTTGTCGGACTCGATAACCTACCGTACGTTTGCCCGGCTGTCTGTCACAGCAATGCCCAGTCGATTCGGGCTACAGTCAACTATACGGAGTATCAAGCCAGAAACACTGGAAAAAGTGCATGAGACCCTCTCTATCAGTTGGCTCAAAGCAGGCATACTATCACTGGAAAAATTACGTATCGATAGCGCGTTTGTCGCCATTACTTTTGCGCGACCCAGTGAAAGTCAACTCCTGAATGATGGTGTTCGAGTGCTCAGCCGCCTGTTGATGAAAGGCAAAAATATCACTGGGGTAAAGATTCGCTTTACGGACCAGCGCAAAGTCTCGATGTCGTTGGCATTTCAGATTTTTAACGCGAAAAAGGCTAGAAAAGAAGAGCTCTACCCAAAGTTGTTGCAGATTGTAAAAATTGTCCTGAAGCAAGGAGAGCGGGAACTGGACGCCGTAGAAGTGGGTGCTTTCGACTCTGATAAAAAGAGGCAATGGGTAAGTCAGGTAGAACAGTACAGAGATTTAACAATGAAAGCCATCAACCAAGCAGAGCGCCGCGTCATCCAGGGGAAGAGTGTCCATTCATCAGAGAAAGTCGTGAGCTTATTAGAGTCACACACCGATATTATCGTCAAAGGATTTCGTGACGTTCAATATGGCCATAAGATAAGTTTGAGCAGTGAGAGAAGCGGATTCATCACGTACCTCTGCATTGAAAAAGGGAACCCGGCGGACTTCAGCTTGTTCATGCCGGTGCTAGATTTTCACCAGTCGAAGCAGCACCGCCTACCGCACTCGGTGGTGGCTGACGGTGGCTATGCCAGGCAAGAGAATGTGGAAAAAGGAAGGGGGCTGGGTGATAAGCGTGTGGTCTTTTATAAGCCGGTCGGTTTATCACTTCACGCCATGGGCGTTAAATTGAAAACGTTTACTCGATTGCGCCATTTTCGGGCGGGCGTCGAAGGGAATATTTCAGAACTAAAAAGAGCATTTGGTGCAAAAAAAGCCAATTGGAAAGGACTGGCTGGCTTTAAAGCTTACGTCTGGTCGTCGGTTCTGAGCTACAACCTGATGCGCTTGGCGAGGCTCGACTCCGGCTAAGCTAAGCGGTAGTGCCGGCTGAGAAATATCTTTAGGCTTATGGGCAGTGCAGCGGAGATCTGCGACAAAAATTCAGGATAATAGACCATCAAGTGACGATTCACTTCAGTTCATGACCGCTACGAACCCCGAAGAAGTATGAACCGGAACGGAAAGATTAACACAGGGTGTTTTTTCAAAAAACACCCATTTATGGACGGACACTAGCTAGTTTTTTTCTTA
Organism: Cryomorphaceae bacterium; assembly: GCA_047612385.1. Taxonomy (GTDB): domain Bacteria; phylum Pseudomonadota; class Gammaproteobacteria; order Pseudomonadales; family Halieaceae; genus JBALVT01. The sequence goes on from JBLGAR010000156.1 coordinate 2,578, forward strand.
GCCGCCTTGGCAAGAATGCCCAGGGTCAAACTGCCGCCTGCCAACCAAAACAAAAGGAAACCGGGAGCGATGCTCAATGACATAGACTCCGACTCGGCGGGGCTCCAGCTAGAGATAAAATACACCACCAGAAGCAGAGCTACTGCCAGAACATAACGCAGGCTTGCAGAGCGTTTTTGTTCCTGGTTTGACGGTTCCGTATTTTGTGGGGCTTGGGTGTTCAGTACTTCAGCTTTCATAATCAATCCTTTAGATGCTATCCCAGATAGATTTCATCCATAATCCAAAACTTGACCTAGGAAAGTGAGCATAGACTATCGCCGGGCTTTTGCAGCTGATATAGATCAAATCTGCGGATTGGTTCGCAGTTTATTTCCATGGTCTGCGAGCTTAGGCCTGAAATATACTTTCGGACTAATTCTAAAGGACTAGAGCCGGTCGTCCAGAAGGACGACACGCTCCTGTGATAGACTTTCAGCAACTCGCTAATAGTCTTATAAATAATATGTTCAGCTATTCTTTCGTCAAATTCTTATCGTTGTTTTCATACCCTATCATTCAGGTTGTGTGCCTGATGTCTGTCGGCATTTTCCAAGCCCTTAGAAACCGGCTGCGTATGGCACTCACTTTCTTTTGTCTTTCTCTTTTTTGGCTTTGGGTTTGCTCGATGCCTTTTATCGCGGGGCAATTAATGGGGGTCTTGGAGAAAGGTTATCCTCCCCAGGCGGCCGAAACATTGCCGGAAGCGGATGTGATTGTTTTACTCGGTGGAGCAATCCGTGGAAAAGTGTCGAGTGAGACCTTGTCCGATATGAGCGGGTTAGGAGATCGGCTCATTTTTGCCGTCGCTGCCTATAAAGCGGGGAAGGCTCCGCTAATTCTGGTAACCGGTGGAGCGCCTGAAGGGTATGACTCGGAGGCCGCTCAGATACGAGATATTCTTGTCGTTATGGGCGTTGCCCGTGACAATATAATTTTGGAGACGCGCAATCGTGTAACTTTGGATAACCGCCGATATATTCCGGAGACCTTGAGATCGATTGGCGCAGATTCTATCTTGCTAGTGACATCGGCCTTTCATATGCGTCGGGCCATGTGGGTTTTTGAGCCTCTGGGGTTCAGCGTCTTTCCTGCGCCATCTGATCACCAGGTATTGTTAGCCCGCGAATCGATAAGCCCGTGGGACTTTGTTCCCAGCGTGGGTGCGTTGCAACGATCAACCTGGGCCATTCATGAAACTCTTGGTTACCTATACTACTCTTTACAGGAGTAGCGCTCGATGAGCCTGGATTTTATGGATACCCACTTAAAAGATAGATCTGCAATAGCACCGACTGTTGAGGTTGTAATAGAGGTGCCACGCGGCAGCTTTGTAAAGAGAGGCAGTTCAGGTGAATTTGATTTCTGGTCCCCTATCCCATGCCCGTTTAACTATGGTTCCGTCCATCAGTATATCGGAGGAGAGGGGGATTTTTTGGATGCGGTAGTACTGGGTCCGCGCCTACCTGGGGGCAGTGTAGTAAACGTCAATGCTTACGGCTCCGTGGGTCTTTCCGAGCGCTTTATGTGCGATGACAAGCTAATCTGTGCCCTCGATCCTATATCCGCTAGAGATAAACGCAATGTGCTGCTCTTTTTCCGATTCTACGCTTTTTGCAAAGGCCTCCTCAATGTAGCTCGTGGTCAATCTGGCCCCTCACGTTGTGATGGCTGGGGAGAGGCAGCAGCTGCCATTGCCAAAGCAAAGCCAACTTCTGATCGTGAACACCGGCCCAGAATCAGTTATTAGCCCCAGACTTTTAGTGATAACTTCACCCTACGCAGCTATTCGAGCCGCTAACTATTGCAGAAAACCCTATGACTGATTCACCACCGGATATCAATGCCCCTTCTTTACTGGACCCGACAGATTGGGCGGCGTATCGGCAAGAAGCGCATCGGGCGCTGGACCTTGCACTCGACCATGTTCAGAACCGGCCTCAACAGCCAGTTTGGCAAGAAATACCCAATAAGATCAAAGTATTGAACGATCCTCTGCCGGTTGCGGGCTCGCCCATGGATGCACTGCTCGGACAACTCCAGGAGAACGTTTTACCCTACACGCTAGGAAATGTTCATCCGCGATTTTGGGGCTGGGTTCACGGCTCGGGAACACCCAGTGCTGTTGTCTCCCAAATGATGATGGCCGCGATCAATGCCAACATGGGCGGGCGGGACCACGCTCCAATGTATCTTGAAAAACAGGTGATTCAGTGGATTTTGAATCTGTTTGGTTTCCCCGGCAATGCCAGCGGTATTATGTGTACCGGAACCTCTACGGCAACTTTGCTAGGGCTTTCCGTAGCCAGGCAGCGCGCGGCAGGGGTTAACTTTCGAGCGGCGGGTAATGGCTCACTTGACTTGGTCGCTTACACCTCGTCGCAGTCTCATGTATCAGTAAGCAAAGCGATGCAATTGATGGGATTGGGTTCAAACGCATTGCGCAGTGTACCGGTGCGTGAAGACTACACCATGGATTGCATGTCGCTCGCCGAAATAATGGCCAGCGATCTCGCGAACGGGTTGACCCCATTTGCGGTCGTTTCTGTAATCGGTGCAGTAAACACCGGGGCAATAGACGATCTTGTCACTATCAATAGACTGTGCCGTGACGCGGGTATTTGGCACCATGTCGATGGCGCTTTCGGTGCGCTGGCTATTATGTCCGATAGTCTTAAACCTTTGCTGGCGGGTATCAGTGATGCGGATTCTATAGCCTTCGATTTTCATAAGTGGATGCATGTTGGTTATGCAGCCGGATGCTTGCTTGTTCGTGACGAAGCCGTCCATCGGGAAACCTTCGAAGCTTTCCCCGCTTACTTGCAAAGTGAGGCGCGGGGCTTGGCTGCCGGTGCGCCCTGGCCCAGCGCTTATGGTATCGAACTGTCCAGAGGTTTCAGCGCACTGAGTGTGTGGTTTACACTAAAAGAGCAGGGCGTAAAAAAACTCGGTCTTGCCATTCAACGCAACTGCTTACAGGCGCAGTGGCTGGGACAAAAAGTAGTCGGTGATCGCTCTTTGGAATTATTGGCACCGGTAGCGCTCAACATAGTGTGTTTCAGGCGTACTGCGAACGGGCTATCGCTTGAGCAGCTCAATGAGCTCAATAGGGGTATTGTGGTGGAGTTGCACTGTCGGTCTTTGGCTGTACCCTCTTTAACAACGCTCAATGGTGTCAATGCGATTAGGGTGTGTATTTGTAATCACAGAACGCGCCGCGACGATTTACAAGCCCTGTTGGATGCCGTGTTGCAAATTGCAGATGAGCTGCTTAGCGGGGGTGCGCCGCTGGATTCTGCGTAGCCTGGCCTAAAAAGCTAGCCCAACTCGGCAGCGTGTGCCGCCAGCTCTCCGGAAATCTTTTCTATCTGGCGCTTAAAGTGATTAGGGGTCAACATCGGGGCCAAGTCCTTTGCCTCGACTGGTTTGCTGAAAAGGTAGCCCTGGATAATGTTGGCACCGTTTTCAGTGAGGAAATGATACTGCTCGTGGGTCTCAACACCTTCAGCCACCAGTCTTAGATTCATACTCTTGCCCATGGCAATGATTGCGATCACCAGGCTGGCGTCTGTCTCACTTTTGTCAAAATCTATCACAAAGCTGCGGTCGATTTTGAGCTCGTCCAATGGGAAGCGGCTCAGGTAGCTTAAAGAAGAGTAGCCGGTGCCGAAGTCGTCAATTGACAGGCTAACCCCAAGTCGTTTCAAGTCATGCAGCGCTTGGATAGTGTCGTTGGCGTTGTTCATTACAACACCTTCGGTCAGTTCCAGCTCAAGCGAGGAGGGCTTCAGTTTGAATTCTTGGAGAACTTCGGAGACGCGGCTTATAAACAGCGGATTGAACTGTAGGGCAGACACGTTGACAGCAATCTTCGGCAGTTGAAAGCCCAGTTTTTCGAAGACTTTCATTTGGCGACAGGCTTCGCGCAATACCCAGTTTCCCAGCTCGTCGATCAATCCCATTTCTTCTGCTAATGGAATGAACTTGAATGGAGGCACTAGTCCATGTTCTGGATGCTGCCATCTGATCAGCGATTCCACACCAACCACTGAACCGGTATTGGTATCGACCTGAGGCTGGTAGTGCAGTATTAACTCGTTTCGCTCTATGGCTTTGCGCAGATCATTTTCCAATTTCAGGCGCTCTACGCCTGCTGCATCCATATCACCTGAGTAAAACAGATAACTGTTTTTGCCGCTGTCTTTAGCGTGGTACATGGCGGTATCGGCGGCTTTGAGCAAGCCTTCGACATTTCCCGCATCCCGGGGAGCCAGTGCAATGCCTATGCTCGGTGTCACTACCAGCTCGTGGCCGTCAATTACCATAGGTGCTGCTAGCGCTCTAATGATGCGTTGTGCGACCATTGCCGCGGCTTCCGGGCTGTCGATCTGGCTGAGTACTACGGTGAACTCGTCACCGCCGAGCCGGGAGACATCTATCTTGGAGCCACCGTCAACGTAGTGCGCTACGACATCGCTGTCACGCACGCAGTCCGACAGTCTAGTCGCTACCTCTCTCAGCAGAAGATCGCCGGCACTGTGTCCCAGTGAGTCGTTGATGCGCTTAAAATTGTCCAGGTCCAAAAACAGCAAAGCCAGCATTTGCTGATTGCTTTTGGTGAGCTTCAGCAAAAGATGCAATTGCTCAGTAAATAATCGTCTGTTGGGCAGTGAAGTCAGGCTATCAAAATAGGCCATTTTACGCAGTCGGTCCTTGGTCTCCGTGACCTCTCGAACCGCGGTGTTCAGCTCCTTATTGCGTTTTGACAGCTGGGCGGTTCTCTCCTCAACCTTCATACTCAGCAGTTGATGGTCCACATCCATTTTGGTCTTGTAGGTATTCAAACTGCCAATAATAGTGTTCAGCATGGTTGCGATTTGCCTGACCTCTCCCGATCCATCTACCTGCACGGTCTGATCAATTTCACCTGAGGAGATACCGTCTGCAATAGTCGCCAGCCGCGTCAGTGGAGCGGTTATCCTGCGCGATACCACCATGGTGATAAGGCTGCATACCAGTGTGATGGAAGCAAAGGCCGTCAAAGCGATAGCGATAAACTGCGCCAGACTAACCAATATCAAGGTCGTGCTGATGACAAGATAAACGTAGCCGATTACGTGCAGGCTCTCGACCGTGTCCGGGTCTGCAAGCGCGCGGCCAAAATCACTACGCGTCAGATTTTCGTCATTGGGGTTTACCGCCGAAAACACAGGAATTGTTACGTCCGTGAACTGTTCACCGCCAATGAGGGCTGCTAGTAATTCATAGGGAGGAGGGCTCAGATCGCTAGCGCGACTTGATATGCCCTTGTTAAGTGGGGAGATGCCTCGCCTCAATCCTACGACACTGAGGGGCTGAAAAGTTCCCATTGATCTGGGTTGTTCGTCCCTTGCTCTGTTATTTCCCTGGACGTCTACGATAGACACGTAGCGAATGGCGTCCGAAAATAAAAACTTACTCAGACTTGATTTCAGACCCTGTGTATCACGGAAGTAAATAGCGAGCTGAAGCTGAGGCTGGCTTGACACTAAAGAAGTCGACTCGTCGATTAGACGTTTGCGTTCTATAGTATATTCGCGCTCAATGACGTAAGCGGTAACCAGTAGACCCGCGAGCAGAAGCACGGTAATAACCAGAGTATTGATTTTGCCGGAGACGGTCATTACTTTAGCTTCTTATTGCGCAAGACACTGCTCTTTTGCAGTGTATTGAATTGTCATCGTACATACCCCAAATCCCGTAAAGGTGGCGCGGGAAAATCACTCAGAGTTTTTATTTATGGTCTTGTTGCTCCTGCAGAACAAAGAGTCGTGCAGGTACCCTGTTGACTGGTCAAAATAGCACGTTGGGCTTTCTTTACGCAATCGTACAAATTACACTTTTTCCCATAAAATCAGTGGCTTGATTGAGCTTTTCGCGCTTTTTGTGATGCGCATCACACCTTGCTGGAGCGTTTACCCGTCACCTCGCGGATACGGCACATCGTGCTCAGCAAGTCATCAATATTGTGGATATCGGGGTAGTTCAGTGGTTGCGTGGTTCCGAAATCGCCCAATCACTGGGTAATTGCGCCCAGTGGTGGCTGATCTTTAGGGATTTGTGAGTGAATCTGGACGATATCGCCCGCCAAATGGCGGAGAAGTTTGTAAACTTTGTGTATATTGGCGGGCCATATTTAGATCGAAAAGAGGAAATGATATGTTGAATGTGCCACTGCCCACGGTGGAAGTTAATCCACCCGTAAACCCTCGCGCCGTTGTTATTTGGCTGCATGGGCTGGGTGCTGACGGGCATGATTTTGAACCCATTGTTCCTCAGTTACGTTTGCCTGACGCTCTGCCAGTTCGATTTGTCTTTCCCCATGCACCTGAAGTGGCGGTGACCGCTTTTGGTGGTCAGCGCGCCCGTGCCTGGTTCGATTTTGGCCTCAGTGGCAATACGGATTTACCAGGTCTGAAGAAGTCCGTGTTACAGGTGACGGACTTGATACAAAACGAAATAGACAACGGAGTGCCTTCTGAGCGAATTCTGCTGGCGGGGTTTTCCCAGGGAGGAGTACTCGCTTTCGAGACCGCGCTAAAATTTCCCAAGCCATTAGCAGGGGTTTTGGCCTTATCGACTTTTATGGCTGACTCCGAGTTTCTCAAAACACCCCAGGCTGCGACAAACGCACACATACCGATTTTGGTGTGCCATGGACACAGTGATGCGGTGCTGCCGATTGCTATGGGCCGCTCAGCGTTTACAAGCTTGAAGGAGGCCGGTTATTCTGTGCAGTGGCGTGAGTACCCCATGGGGCATGAGGTTTGCATGGATCAATTGCAGGACATCAGTGCTTGGTTGCAGCAAGTTTTAGGATAGGATTTTGCCCTGGCGTTTTGAAAAACCGGGTTTCGCCAATACATTTTCTCTCACAGGAGTTTTAGCCAATGATCGTCGAGCAAATCTGGACAGGCAATGCCTATCGTAATTTTAATTACCTGATTGCCTGTCCTGAAACGGGGGAGGCGATGGCCATCGATCCGCTGGATCATGAAAAGTGTCTCGCCACCGCTAAGGCTCGCGGTTGGCAGATCACTCAGGTCCTGAACACGCATGACCACTTTGATCACATCGGCGGCAATGACGCTGTAATAGCAGCTACCGGCGCTAAGCTTCTGGCTCACGCCAATGCCAAAGATGCGATCCCGGGTATGGACCGGGGCTTGACCGCGGGTGATCTGATAAAAGTGGGCAGCAGCGTTGAACTGGAGGCGCTCGACACGCCGGGCCACACCATGAGCCATATTTGTTTGCTGTCCCATACTGACACTCCCGGTTTATTTTGCGGTGATACGCTGTTTAATGCCGGTGCTGGTAACTGTCACAATGGGGGGCATCCAGAGGAGCTTTACTGCACGTTTTCAGAGCAACTGTCGCAGTTGGCAAACAACACCTTGATCTATCCCGGTCATGATTACTTAACAAACAATCTTCAGTTCACTCTGGACCGTGAACCTGATAACCCCAGGGCGGGCCAACTTCTCGATGAAGTTCACGAACAGGACCCGAACAAGGCGATGGTCTCC
>JBLGAR010000157.1:0-10180 GCA_047612385.1 Cryomorphaceae bacterium
GACAATATTCAGATGGTTGTGACGTTGATTGCACCGATTGCGATGGAAGATGGATTGCGTTTTGCGATCCGTGAAGGCGGTCGTACGGTAGGTGCTGGCGTTGTAGCCAAAATCATCGAGTAAATTGTTCCTGCACTTCGGCGTCCAGATCTGGGTCGTCATTGAGTGCAAAGACCAAGCCGAACCGCCCTAATAGGTAGTTCGGCTTCGTCGTCTGAGTGAAAAAGATTTAGGCCAGTAGCTCAATTGGCAGAGCAGCGGTCTCCAAAACCGCAGGTTGGGGGTTCGATTCCCTCCTGGCCTGCCATTTATGGCAGGGGGTGGCGTTTCCATAGAGGCGACGCCCATTGTGTATAGGATTGTGTAGATGAGTGCAGAAGCGACTGTTAGTCGGTTTGATGCAGCCAAGTGGATAGTAGTTGCTATCCTTGTGGCTGTTGCTGTTGTAGGGAATAGCTATTTCTCCGATCAGTCATTGCTGTATCGAGTTTTAGGGATTGTTGCGCTGGCTGCCGTTGCGGCACTGGTGGCATTGCAAACGGCCAAAGGCGTAGCGTTTTGGGCCCTGATAAAGGGTTCCCGAACTGAAATTCGTAAGGTAGTTTGGCCGACCCGACAGGAAACGGTGCAAACCACGTTGATTGTCGTTGCGGTAGTAGTAGTGGTTGCTTTGTTTTTGTGGGGATTGGATTCCCTGCTGGGTTGGCTGGTATCTCTGGTCATTGGATAAGTAGAGAGTTAAAGGTTAACCGATGTCAAAACGCTGGTACGTAGTTCACGCCTATTCAGGATATGAGAAAAAGGTTGCGGCTGCTCTAAAAGAACGCATAGAAATGCACTCAATGGGCGACCGTTTTGGTGATATTCTAGTGCCCACAGAAGAAGTGGTTGAGATGCGTGGTGGGCAGAAGCGACGCAGCGAACGTAAATTTTTCCCCGGTTATGTTCTGGTGCAAATGGAGCTGGCGGATGAAACCTGGCACCTGGTTAAAGAAACGCCGCGTGTATTGGGCTTTATCGGCGGAAAAGCAGATGCTCCCGCACCGATAACGGAAGCCGAGGCGCAGGCAATTTTACAAAGAGTTGAAGATGGTGTTGAAGCACCGCGACCCAAAACTCTGTTCGAGCCAGGCGAAATGGTTCGAGTTATCGATGGTCCGTTCAATGATTTCAACGGTGTTGTCGAAGAAGTTAACTATGAAAAGAGCCGCCTGAATGTGGCAGTTTTGATTTTCGGTCGTTCCACGCCGGTTGAATTAGAATTCGGTCAGGTAGAGAAGGCTTAATCATTTTCAAGTAGTAGGGGAGACGGGTTTCGAAGCCGCCTCCAGGAAGAGTGGATTCACATCCGCAGTTTTTAACCGACAACTGAAGTTGTCACAATGGGGAGCTCTAGTAATCCGCCGATTTTGAACGGTTGGGCCAAACAGCGTTTGTACCCGGGAGTTAGAATGTCATGGCTAAGAAAGTCCAAGCTTATATCAAGCTGCAAGTGCCTGCTGGTCAGGCCAACCCAAGTCCACCTGTAGGTCCTGCGTTGGGTCAGCACGGTGTGAATATCATGGAATTTTGTAAGGCATTTAATGCTGAGACCCAGGGCACTGAGCCCGGTCTGCCAATTCCTGTTGTCATCACGGTTTACGGTGATCGTTCGTTTACTTTTATCAAGAAGACACCACCGGCTTCGGTCTTGCTGCGTAAAGTTGCCAAGATTAAGAAAGGTTCCGGTACACCCAACACAAGCAAAGTTGGCAAGGTAAATCGTGCTCAGTTGGAAGATGTGGCAACTCAAAAGTGGCCTGATCTGACAGCGGCAGATATGGATGCGGCAGTTCGCACCATCGCTGGCAGTGCGCGCTCAGCGGGTATTGATGTAGAGGGAGTAATCTAATGGCTAAGTTCTCTAAGCGCGTACGCGCATTCAAAGAAAAGCTTGAGCCCGGTAAGGCATACTCTATTGAAGATGCTGTAGCACTATTGAAGGAATGTGCGACTGTTAAATTCAATGAATCTGTTGAGGTTGCCGTTAATCTTGGGATAGATGCAAAGAAATCAGACCAAGGCGTTCGTGGCGCGACCACTTTGCCACACGGTACTGGCAGCGTAGTTCGTGTAGCTGTATTTACTCAAGGTGAAGCCGCCGAGAAGGCGAAGGCTGCTGGAGCAGATTTTGTTGGCATGGAAGAACTTGCCGAAGAGATCAAAGGCGGCATGATGGATTTTGACGTCGTAATCGCGTCTCCGGATGCAATGCGTGTCGTAGGTCAGTTGGGCCAAGTACTCGGTCCTCGCGGTCTGATGCCCAACCCCAAAACTGGCACCGTAACACCTGATGTTGAAACTGCAGTTAATAATGCCAAGGCTGGTCAGGTGCGTTACCGCACGGATAAAAACGGCATTATTCACGGCGGAATTGGCAAGATCAGTTTTGAGCTGGATGCCATTAAGGGCAATCTGGCGGCTGTATTAGCAGATTTGCAGAAGGCCAAGCCGGCTGCTGCCAAAGGCGTTTATATGAAGAAGGTGACGCTATCAACCACCATGGGCCCCGGCATTGTCTTGGACCAGTCTTCAATCGAAGAAGTATAGAGTATTGATCGGATCGCGCTTATCTGGCGCGGTCTCTCAAGAGCTCCCACGGATGGGAGTTTTGTAGGTCGATGTTAGAGCTTATCCGCTCGAATCGGCCCACTTTGAGGTCTTTGGACAAGGCTCGGGCTCACGCCCATTTAGCTGAGAACTGAAGGTCATCAAAGACCGTAGGCGCTTAGATCGATGCAGTTTATTGATCTGAGCTTAATAGCGGATAGCTCGAAAGAGCAATCCAAAACCTACGCAGATGGTGAAATTGTTCACCACGCAAAGCAGTACCGCCATAGCTTTGGCAGTACTTAACTTAGTAATCCAGGAGTAATTCCAGTGGCAATTGGACTCGAAGACAAAAAAGCGATCGTAGCTGAAGTTAACGAGACTGCCACCAGTGCTCTGTCTTTAGTTATCGCCGATGCACGTGGCGTAACTGTAGATGGGATGACTGCCCTGCGTAAAGATGCGCGCGAAAGCAATGTGACCCTCCGTGTAGTGCGGAACACATTAGCCAAGCGAGCGTTGAAAGGTACTGAATACGAGTGTGTAACTGACTCGTTGGTAGGCCCTTCACTATTCGGTTTTTCTATGGAAGATCCGGGAGCAGCGGCAAGACTTTTTAAAGACTTCTCTAAAGGGAATCCTCTTTTCGAAGTGAAAGCACTGGCGGTAAGCGGCCAAATGCTGGGTGCAGAACAATTGGATGTTCTTGCTAAGTTGCCAACGCGTGATCAAGCACTTGCTTTATTGATGAGTGTAATGAAAGCGCCGGCAACCAAGTTGGTTCAGACAATGAACGCAGTACCTGGGAAGTTGGTTCGCACACTCGCAGCAGTTCGCGATCAAAAGGAAGCAGCGGCTTAGGCCACTGTGAAAACAATTTAAACAGCTAAATAGGAGATGTGAGTCATGGCTCTATCTACAGATGATATTTTGAATGCAGTAGCTGAAATGAGCGTTATGGACATCGTAGCGCTGATCGAAGCAATGGAAGAGAAGTTTGGTGTAACTGCAGCGGCAGCCGTAGCGGCAGCCCCTGCAGCAGCGGGCGACGCTGGCGCAGTTGCTGAAGAGCAGACTGAATTCGACGTAATGTTGACTTCCATAGGCGAGAAGAAAGTTAACGTCATTAAGGCAGTACGCGCGATCACTGGTTTAGGCTTGAAAGAAGCTAAAGGCTTGGTTGACGGCGCACCTTCTGCTATTAAAGAAGGCGCATCCAAGGATGATGCCGAAGACGCGAAGAAGCAGTTGGAAGAAGCAGGCGCTAGCGCTGAGCTCAAGTAGGTTCGGTTTCTACCAGACCTGGACTAGGCTGGTGGGCTTTTGGCTCACCGGCCTTTTCCTGCTTTAAATAGCGAAAGTTTATTCGGCTGCGCAAACGATTTTGCAGTAGCTTGTAACTGGCCCTTATGTTGGGCCAATAGTCGCCCGAAGGGTGGCTAAATTGTAATAACGCTGGGGGTACCGATGGCATACTCGTACACTGAGAAAAAACGTATTCGCAAAGATTTCGGCACTATGCCGAAGGTAATGGACGTTCCTTACCTGCTCGCGATTCAACTCGATTCCTATAGGAAGTTCACTCAGGAGGGTGTTCCCCTCAAAGACCGTGGCGACTACGGCTTACACGCCGCGTTTAAATCCGTTTTTCCGATTGTCAGCTACAGCGGTAGTGCGGCATTGGAATACGTCGACTACCGGCTGGGAACACCAGTCTTTGACGTCAAAGAGTGCCAGCTGCGCGGCGTGACATACTCCTGTCCACTGCGAGTTAAAGTGCGCCTGATCATTTACGATAAGGACTCTGCCAGCAAGACCATCAAAGATATTAAAGAGCAGGAAGTCTACATGGGAGAAATCCCTTTGATGACTCAGAACGGTACCTTCGTTATTAACGGTACCGAACGGGTAATCGTGTCTCAGTTGCACCGCTCTCCGGGTGTCTTTTTTGACCACGACAAAGGCAAGACCCACTCTTCCGGCAAGCTGCTGTATTCGGCTCGCATAATCCCGTATCGCGGCTCATGGTTAGACTTTGAATTTGATCCCAAAGATCAGGTTTTCGTTCGTATTGACCGTCGTCGCAAACTACCTGCAACTATTTTGTTGCGCGCTTTGGGTTACCAGACAGAAGAAATTCTGGAGATGTTTTTCGATTTTACTACCTTCCGTGTCGAGAAGGATGGCGGTTACACCATGACGCTGATACCTGAGCGTCTGCGTGGCGACGTTGCCTCCTTTGACATTAAAGTCGGACGCAAAGTGATCGTCGAGGAAGGTCGCCGGGTGACAGCTCGTAATATTCGCGAGTTAGAGAAAGCGGAAGTTAAGGAACTGCAGGTTGCGCCCGAGTATCTGCATGGCCGCGCACTGGCTAAAAATGTGGTCGACAAGAAGACGGGAGAAATCCTGGTCGAATGTAATACAGAGCTAAGTGAAGAAGTTCTGGCCATTCTTACAGAGCAGGGTTTTACCACCATTGAGACTATTTATACGAATGACCTCGATTGCGGGCCGTTCATATCCGACACACTGCGAACTGACAGTACCCGCAATGAGTTGGAAGCTCTGGTAGAAATCTATCGAATGATGCGCCCTGGCGAGCCGCCTACGAAAGAGTCGGCCGAGAACTTGTTCCAGAATCTCTTCTTCTCCGCTGATCGCTACGATCTTTCAGCCGTTGGTAGAATGAAATTCAACCGACGTTTGGGCCGCGAAGAAATAGTCGGCTCCGGTATTCTCGCTCGCGAAGATATTGTAGATGTCGTAAAAACACTGGTCGCTATTCGTAATGGCCGCGGCATTGTCGATGACATTGATCACCTGGGTAACCGGCGTGTTCGCTCGGTTGGAGAAATGGCTGAAAATCAATTCCGTGTCGGTGTGGTGCGTGTTGAGCGTGCTGTTAAAGAGCGGTTGTCGATGGCAGAAAGTGAAGGCCTGATGCCTCAGGACTTGATCAATGCTAAGCCGGTGGCTGCTGCGGTTAAAGAATTCTTTGGGTCTAGCCAGCTGTCTCAGTTTATGGATCAAAATAATCCGCTCTCTGAAGTCACCCACAAACGTCGTGTCTCGGCGCTTGGGCCAGGTGGTTTGACCAGAGAGCGAGCTGGTTTTGAAGTTCGAGATGTACACCCCACGCACTATGGACGTGTATGCCCTATTGAAACACCAGAGGGACCGAACATTGGTCTGATCAACTCACTGGCTACCTATGCCAGGACCAATGAGTATGGATTCCTGGAAAGCCCCTATAGGCGTGTAGTCGATGGCCAGGTAACAGATGATATTGATTACCTTTCGGCTATCAACGAAGCCGAGCACGTGATTGCTCAGGCGTCGGCGGAGGTCGACAAGAACAACCGATTCGTCGAAGATCTTATCGCCGTGCGAACCATGAACGAATTCACAGTAATGCCACCCGAGAAAGTGGACTACATGGATGTTTCGCCAAAGCAGGTTGTATCTGTTGCGGCAGCATTGATTCCTTTCCTGGAGCACGATGATGCTAACCGAGCCCTGATGGGATCGAACATGCAGCGTCAAGCAGTGCCAACCTTGCGTGCTGATAAGCCATTGGTTGGAACGGGCATGGAGCGTTACGTCGCAACCGACTCTGGTGTGTGTGTGGTAGCCAAGCGCTCCGGTGTCATCGATTCAGTTGATGCTAGCCGAGTTGTGGTGCGGGTAAATGACTCCGACGTGGGAGTAGATGAAGCTCCGGTCGATATTTACAACCTGACAAAATACACTCGATCTAACCAGAACACTTGCATCAACCAACGGCCAATTGTTCGCGAAGGCGATGCGATTGTTCGTGGTGACGTGCTGGCAGATGGTCCGTCTATCGACATGGGCGAGCTTGCACTGGGCCAGAATATGCGAATCGCATTTATGCCCTGGAATGGCTACAACTTTGAGGACTCCATTTTGGTGTCCGAACGCGTTGTAAAAGAAGATCGTTTCACCACTATTCATATTCAGGAACTAACCTGTATTGCCCGTGATACCAAGTTGGGCTCGGAAGAAATTTCTGCGGATATTCCCAATGTAGGTGAGAGCGCGCTGAGCAAGCTGGACGAATCCGGCATTGTCTATATTGGTGCGGAAGTTGACGCAGGCGATATTCTGGTCGGCAAGGTCACTCCTAAAGGTGAAACACAGCTCACACCGGAAGAAAAACTACTCCGGGCGATCTTTGGTGAAAAAGCCTCCGATGTGAAGGATACCTCACTGCGGGTGCCAACCAGCACTAAAGGCACAGTGATAGATGTTCAGGTGTTTACACGCGATGGTCTCGAGAAAGACACCAGAGCGCAGCAGATTGAAAAGTACCAGCTCGATGATTATCGCAAAGATCTTAAAGAAGAATATCGTATCTTCGAAGAGGCAACCTTTGCTCGCTTGGAAAATCTAATCTCTGGCAAGAAGACTGTTAGCGGCGCAGGTTTACCTAAGGGAACTGAGCTTAATGCGACAGTTTTGGCCGATCTGGAAAGAAGCCAGTGGTTCAAACTCAAGGTGCCTGATACCGAACTGAACGAAGCTTTAGTTTCAGCCGAGCGTCAACTGGAAGAGCAAAATACCTTGCTGGAAGAGCGCTTTGAAGACAAGAAGCGCAAACTGCAAAGTGGCGATGATTTGGCTCCGGGCGTACTGAAAATCGTCAAAGTTTATCTTGCGATCAAGCGGCGCATTCAGCCGGGTGACAAGATGGCTGGGCGTCATGGTAACAAGGGTGTTATTTCGGTCATTATGCCCGTAGAAGATATGCCTTACGATGAAAATGGTGAGCCGGTTGATGTTGTTCTCAACCCGCTGGGTGTTCCATCGCGGATGAACGTGGGCCAGATATTAGAAACTCACTTGGGCATGGCGGCCAAAGGTCTTGGAGACAAGATTAATGAAATGATAGTCGAGCAGCGTAAAGTGGCGGAAGTTCGCAAGTTCCTGGAAAAGATCTACAACAACGGTGCCGGTCGCACCGAGGACATTAAGTCCTTCAGCGACCAGGAAATCATGGAGCTCGCGCAGAATCTGCGTAACGGTGTGCCGATGGCAACCCCCGTGTTTGACGGTGCTGCAGAAGAGTCAATTAAGGATTTATTGGCCCTCGCCGATATGCCTGAAAGTGGACAGTTCACTCTGTTCGACGGGCGCAGCGGTGAAAAGTTCGATCGCCAGGTCACCGTGGGCTATATGTACATGCTCAAGCTGAACCACTTGGTCGACGACAAGATGCACGCTCGATCCACTGGTTCGTACAGCCTCGTCACTCAGCAACCCCTGGGTGGTAAGGCTCAGTTTGGTGGTCAGCGTTTCGGAGAGATGGAAGTGTGGGCACTGGAAGCATACGGCGCAGCTTACACCTTGCAAGAAATGTTGACGGTCAAGTCGGATGACGTGGCGGGACGAACCAAGATGTACAAGAACATTGTCGATGGCGATCATCGAATGGAGCCGGGCATGCCCGAGTCCTTCAACGTGTTGGTTAAGGAAATTCGTTCTCTTGGTATCGATATGGAACTTGAGAACGATTAGCAAACGTATTTTTGGATTTGGTGGTGGGCGTAGACATTTTGTTTACGTCTGCCGACAGGAAAACCTCGTGGAGGAAAGACCTTGAAAGACTTACTTAATCTCTTGAAGTCCCAGGGACAATCAGAAGAATTTGATTCTATTCGTATTGGGCTCGCGTCCCCGGAGCTAATTCGCTCCTGGTCCTATGGCGAAGTGAAAAAACCGGAAACTATTAACTATCGGACTTTTAAGCCCGAGCGTGATGGTTTGTTCTGTGCCAAGATTTTTGGTCCAGTTAAGGATTACGAGTGTCTGTGTGGTAAATACAAGCGCTTGAAGCATCGTGGAGTGATCTGCGAAAAATGTGGCGTCGAAGTGGCGTTGGCTAAAGTGCGTCGTGAGCGCATGGGCCATATTGAGCTTGCCAGCCCAGTTGCACATATCTGGTTTTTGAAATCTTTGCCGTCGCGCATTGGTTTGCTGCTTGATATGACACTGCGTGACATCGAGCGAGTGCTTTACTTTGAGTCCTATGTTGTTACCGATCCCGGTATGACAACTCTGGAGCAGGGTCAGCTGCTATCGGATGAGCAGTACTACGAGTCCATGGAAGAATTCGGAGACGAGTTCTCAGCCAAAATGGGTGCAGAGGCTGTTCAAGATTTGATGATGCAGCTTGATCTGGAGCACGAAGTGGCAACACTGCGTGAAGAGATCCCCCAGACCAACTCTGAAACAAAGATTAAAAAGCTGTCCAAGCGTCTGAAGTTGATGGAAGCGTTTGCCAAGTCAGGTAATAAGCCACAGTGGATGGTTCTGAACGTATTGCCTGTTCTGCCGCCAGATTTACGCCCTTTAGTGCCGCTCGATGGTGGTCGCTTCGCAACCTCTGATCTTAACGATCTTTATCGTCGGGTGATAAACCGTAACAACCGTCTTAAGAGGCTGTTGGATCTAAACGCTCCTGACATTATTGTGCGCAACGAAAAGCGCATGTTGCAGGAAGCCGTAGATGCATTGTTGGATAACGGAAGACGCGGTCGAGCCATCACCGGCTCTAACAAACGTCCTCTGAAATCTCTCGCGGACATGATCAAAGGTAAGCAGGGTCGTTTCCGTCAGAACTTACTCGGTAAGCGTGTCGATTACTCCGGTCGTTCAGTGATCGTGGTTGGTCCTACTTTACGTCTGCACCAGTGTGGACTGCCCAAGAAAATGGCGTTGGAGCTATTCAAGCCTTTCATTTTTGGAAAGCTAGAAGCACGTGGTCTGGCAACAACCATCAAAGCGGCCAAGAAAATGGTCGAGCGCGAACCGCCCGAAGTATGGGATATTCTTGCGGATGTTATTCGCGAGCACCCTGTATTGTTAAACCGTGCTCCCACGTTGCACCGCCTCGGCATTCAGGCTTTTGAGCCAGTGTTGATTGAAGGTAAAGCGATTCAGTTGCACCCGCTGGTTTGTGCCGCGTACAACGCCGACTTTGACGGTGATCAGATGGCTGTGCACGTGCCACTGACGATCGAAGCGCAATTGGAAGCTCGTGCGTTGATGATGTCTACCAACAATATTTTGTCACCTGCTAGTGGTGATCCTATTATTGTGCCGTCGCAGGACGTGGTATTGGGTTTGTACTATATGACTCGAGAGCGTGTGAACGCGAAGGGCGAAGGCATGGTGTTTGCCAATGTCTCCGAAGTTCATCGTGCGTTTGTTGAGGGCCACTGTCACTTGCAAGCGCGAGTTAAGGTGCGCATTCACGAAGTGATCCAGACAGAAGATGGCGAGCGCAATGAGAGCACCTATATTGTAGATACCACTGTTGGCCGCGCTTTGTTGTGGGAGATCGTTCCTGCAGGCATCGCCTTTGAAATGGTCAACCAGCCGATGGCTAAGAAGGCGATCTCTAAAATCATCAACGTGTGTTATCGCGTGGTGGGTCTGAAGGCGACGGTTATTTTTGCCGATCAACTGATGTACACCGGTTATGACTACTCAACGCGCTCGGGCGCGTCTATTGGCGTTAACGATTTTGTAATTCCGGAGGAGAAAGCCACTTTAATTGCTCAGG
>JBLGAR010000158.1:0-9934 GCA_047612385.1 Cryomorphaceae bacterium
AGCTGTGCCACAATTATTGCGCACGTGTTAGAGAATTAAAATAATTAGACGATCCGCGTTTATCTAACCAATGGACTAGTTTTGTGAAGCCTACCGATATAAAAGACCCCGAATACTTCCATAAAGTTGTCGACTGTCAGTATGCCTGTCCTGCGCATACGCCTGTTCCAGAATATATACGTTTGATTGCCGCTCAGCGATACACCGACGCCTATATGGTCAATTGGCAGTCGAATGTATTTCCCGGCATTCTCGGGCGTACCTGCGACAGGCCTTGCGAGCCGGCGTGCCGCAGAGTCAGAGTAGAAGAGGAACCGGTTGCCATTTGCCGGCTCAAACGGGTCGCCGCTGACAATAAGGATGATATAACCGATCGTCTGCCAAAAATTCCGAAAAAGAAAAATGGCAAGAAAATCGCGCTGGTCGGAGCTGGGCCTGCTTCTCTTACCGTCGCGCGAGATTTAATGCCGCTGGGCTACAGTATTGATATCTATGACAACCAATTTGCCGGTGGCGGCATGATGCGCAGCCAGATCCCATCTTTTCGTCTACCGATTGCTGTTTTAGACGAGGAAGTGAACTACATTCTTGATATGGGTGCGGTGACTACTTTTGATACGCAGATTGAAAGTCTCAAAGAAATATTGGCACAGGACTACGACGCCGTGTTCGTGGGAACTGGCGCGCCCAGAGGCAAGGGCTTGAACCTGCCGGGGCTCGAGGATGCTGGCAAGAGTGTTCACATTGGTATTGATTGGTTGTCTAGCGTTGCCTTTGAGCACACGGAGAAAATCGGCAAAAACGTGATTGTTCTCGGAGGTGGTAACACCGCCATGGATTGCTGCCGTACCTCGCGTCGCTTGGGCGGCGAAGATGTTCGAGTGGTAGTGCGCAGCCCCTTTGGAGACATGAAGGCTTCTCCCTGGGAAAAGGAGGATGCCATGCACGAGGACATCCCCATTTTCGATAACCACACGCCCAAGGAGTTCATCGTGGAGGAAGGCGTTCTCAAGGGCATGAATTTTGAGAAAGTAGAGCCTCAATACGATGAAAATGGTCGTCGCAGTCTAGTTCCAACCGGTGAAGATCTGGTGTTTATGGCAGCGGATGATGTGCTGATGGCCATCGGTCAGGAAAACTGTTTCCCCTGGATAGAGCGGGATCTAGGTATCGAGTTTGATAAGTGGGATATGCCAGTTGTCGATAAAGTGACCTTTCAGTCAACGAATGCCAAAGTATTCTTTGGTGGCGACGCGGCCTTTGGTCCGGAGAATGTCATCACCGCTGTGGCACATGGGCACCAGGCCGCTGTTAGCATCGACCTTTTCTGCAAGAATAAAGCCACGACGGATCGCCCTTCACCGTTTACCAATCTGGTCAGCCAGAAAATGGGTATTCACGAATGGAGTTACGACAACGCCATTGAAAACGATAAGCGCTATATCGTGCCAATGGCAGATAAAGCGAAGTCTCTGAAAGATCGCAAGATGGAAGTGGAGCTGGGGTTTGATATCGCCACCGGCTTTAAGGAAGCGGAGCGCTGTCTCAACTGTGATGTACAGACGGTTTTTGAGGAAACTCGCTGTATTGAATGCGACGCCTGCGTTGATATCTGCCCCACGGATTGCATCTCATTTACGCCAAATGCGAAAGAAGAGAAACTGCGAACGCAGCTTGAGGCGTCTGCAAGTAATCTCTCACAAGACCTTTATGTCTCGGAGCTACTACCCACCAAGAGAGTCATGGTTAAGGATGAAAATGTGTGTCTGCACTGTGGCTTGTGTGCAGAGCGATGTCCGACCACCGCCTGGGACATGCAGAAATTTTTGTATAACGTAGCCAAGGCGGGGCAGTAGATTATGAAGTCTTTAGAAGCTGTAAATGACTTTGTCATCAAATTTGCCAATGTTAATGGCACCGGTTCTGCCAGCGCAAATAACCTATTTGCCAAGGCACTTTTTCGTATGGGCTTGCCCGTGTGTCCCAAGAATATATTTCCATCGAACATTCAGGGCCTGCCTACCTGGTATGAAGTGAGAGTGAGTGAGAAGGGCTATTTGGGTCGGCGCGGTGGTGTGGATATTATGCTGTCGGTCAACCCCCAGAGCATGGCGGATGATATTCTGGAAGTTGAGCCCGGTGGCTATTTCATTTATGACAATACCAAGCCCCTGGACCTTCGTTTACTGCGCAATGATCTCACGATCATCGGTTTGCCGTTAACTCGAATTTGCAACGAGCAGTATACCGATCCGCGCCAACGTCAGTTGTTTAAGAATGTTATTTATGTCGGTGCTCTAGCCGCCTTGCTGGATATCGATTTCGCAGTGCTAACCGCTTTGGTGGGAGATCAGTTCAAGGGCAAGGAGAAACTGGTTCTGCCGAATATTCATGCGCTTGAGTTGGGTCATCAATACGCCAAAGAAAATTTCGAGTGCCCGATAGGAATACGAGTTCAGGCATCAGACAAAGTAGGCGACAAGATATTGCTCGATGGGAACACCGCGTTGGGCCTTGGGGCGTTGTACGGAGGTGCCTCTGTAGTCGCCTGGTATCCCATTACGCCTTCAACCTCCGTAGTCGATGCCTTCGAGAAGTACGCCAAACGAATGCGCATTGATCCCGGTACAGGTCGAAAAAACTACGCCATTGTTCAGGCCGAAGATGAGCTGGCCGCAATCGGAATGGTGCTGGGAGCCAGCTGGAACGGCGCACGTTCATTTACAGCGACCAGTGGGCCAGGATTGTCTCTGATGAGTGAGTTTTTAGGTTTGGCTTACTTTGCGGAAATTCCAACGGTGCTGTTTGATGTGCAGCGAGCCGGACCTTCAACCGGTATGCCCACCCGTACGCAGCAGTCGGATGTATTATCCGCAGCCTACGCCTCTCACGGAGATACCAAGCAAGTACTATTGTTTCCCTCTACCCCCAAGGAATGCTTCGATTTTGGCGCCTTGTCCTTTGATCTGGCAGAGCGACTGCAGACACCGATTATTCTGATGACGGATCTGGATTTGGGCATGAACGACAATATGTCCGAGCCGCTGGAGTGGGATGACGATAGGGTGTACGACCGCGGTAAAGTGCTGACTGCTGAAGACCTGGATAAAATGGAGAGGTTTGGCCGCTACCTTGATGTAGACGGTGATGCTATTTGCTACAGAACCTATCCTGGAACTCATCCAGATAAGGGTGCGTTTTTCACCAGGGGTACATCGCGCGACGAGTACGCGGTTTATTCCGAAAAGGGCGAAGAGTACGAGAAGAACATGCATCGTTTGATGGCCAAGTGGGAAACTATTAAACAATATGTTCCCGAGCCGAAGCAGGTGTTGAGTAAGAGAGACACGGATATTGCCGTGCTGTATTACGGAACATCTGAGGAGTCCTCTTTAGAGGCGCTGGACTATCTTGTAGAAGACGGTATCTACCTGAATGCTATGAGGGTTAGAGCGTTCCCCTTCAATCAAGAGGTAGAAGATTTTATTGACCGCCATGATCGCGTCTTTGTGATTGAGCAAAACCGCGATGCGCAGCTTCGAACGCTGCTGATGGCTGAATTCGAATTGGGGCCTGACAAACTAAAGTCAGTGCTGTGTTTTGACGGAACGCCAATCAGCGCGCGTAATATCCGCAAGCAGATTTTGCAGCAGATGCCAGGACACAATGTCAGGTCGCTGCACGGGGCTAATGTCGCAAGCGGCAAGGGGAAGTAATCTATGAGTTATATAACACCGAAATTTCGTCACCCAGACCTTCCCGTCAACGATTTGGGCTATACCAGAGCAGACTACGAAGGATCGATCTCAACATTGTGTGCCGGGTGCGGCCACGATTCTATTAGTGCCTCAATAGTACGTGCGGTTCATGAACTGTCTCTTCATCCACATAAGATAGCCAAGATGTCAGGCATTGGCTGTTCCTCCAAGTCACCCACATATTTTCTCGGTAAGTCGCACGGGTTTAATTCTGTGCACGGTCGTATGCCCTCGGTAGCCACTGGCGCAGCGATGGCAAACCGCGATCTGCTTTATTTGGGAGTTTCGGGGGATGGAGATACAGCGTCTATTGGTATGGGTCAGTTTACCCATGCAATTCGGCGCAACCTGAACATGGTCTATATTGTGATGAACAATGGATGCTACGGCTTGACCAAGGGTCAGGATTCGGCAACCGCTGACGAGGGATCGGCCAGCAAGAAGGGCGATGCAAACCCTTTTTCGGCGATAGACCTGCCCGGATTGGCACTTCAGTTGGGAGCAACTTTCGTTGCGCGTAGCTTTTCAGGTGATAAAGACCAGCTAGTTCCCCTCATTAAGGCAGCGATGACACACCGAGGTTTTGCACTGATAGATATTGTGTCGCCTTGCGTCACCTTCAACAACAATGCGGCCTCTACGAAAAGCTACGAGTTTGTGCGAGAGCACTCAGAAGCCACGGGAACCGTCGATTTCGTTCCTATGCGAGAGGAGATAACCACCAGCTACACCGCAGGCAGTACTCATGAGGTGACCATGCACGATGGTTCGGTGCTACATTTGCACAAAATGTCCGCTGAACTCGACCCGTTCAACCGGGGTTCAGCCATGATGGCTCTGGAAGAGCATCGCTCAAAGGGCAATATCCTCACTGGGCTTATTTATATGGATAAGAATTCTCGAGAATTACATGAGATCTTGGAGACTTCACAGCGACCATTGAATGAGTTGGATGCTTCTGACCTTTGCCCAGGCAATAAAGTGCTGAAGAACATTAACGCGAGTTTGCGCTAGTTGTTGTTGTTGCCAGTCTTTAAGGCTGGTGCCAGCAAAATTCTTCCATTGGGTTGTCATAATGCTGTCACAATAGTGGTTTCTAATAATCCGGTGGATTACGAACCGGAAAATTCTTTATGGCCGAAGTAACTATTCTCATTGTTGATGACGACGCGGCTATTCGCGATATGTTGCGGATGGCATTAGAAATCCACGGGTTCGCCTGTATCGAAGCGGGTAATACCTACGACGCTCACTGCTTGATCCTTGATGAGCGCCCGGATATCGTTCTCCTGGATTGGATGCTGCCCGGTGGCAGCGGCATTGAGTTATTACGCCGCTTAAAACGCGAAGACAATACTCGAGATGTGCCAGTGATTATGCTGACCGCAAAAACGGCTGAGGACAACATCATTCAGGGTTTGGAAGGCGGTGCCGACGACTATCTTACAAAACCTTTTGCTCCCCGAGAATTGATTGCCAGAATTCAGGCACTGTTGCGGCGAACAGTGGCTTTGGCAAAGAATGGCCGGCTTCAGCTGGGGGATATATTGCTGGATGGAGACAGTCAGCGAGTGTTTATAGCCGATGAGCAAGTCAGCGTGGGTCCGACGGAGTTTCGACTCCTGTTGTTCTTTATGACCCACCCGGACCGTGCCTATTCGAGAGGGCAGTTACTCGACCAGGTTTGGGGCAGTAATGTCTATGTGGAGGAGCGAACGGTCGACGTCCATATCCGCAGGCTGAGGCAAGCTCTGCAAGCTCCCTCTACAGATTGCAGCACTTATGTAGAAACGGTGCGTGGCACTGGCTATCGTTTCTGTGCTCCGAGTACGCGAGCCGAATGAGATTTTCCAAAGTTTGGCTTACTGAAGCGCGGCGAGTCCTGTTCTTGCTAGCGGTTGGCATGTTTGCAGGCTTGATCCTTGGCCGTCCTCTCATGGGCATTGGCTTGTGCCTGTTTGCCGTGTTGGCGCATTGGTTTTATCAGCTATGGCGGATACAAGACTGGCTCAGCCAACCCGAGACGGTGCCCCCTGAAGGCTACGGTATCTGGGGAGATGTCTTTGACCGTATCTATCATCTGCGACGCAAAGAAAAAGAGGCCAGACAGCAACTGCAGTCGACCGTAGATTATTTGCGCGATTCATTTGCTTCGATGCGTGATGGCACTGTAATGGTTGACGAAACGGGCGCCATTGCCTGGAGTAACGAGGCGGCGGAGCGCCTTCTTGGGCTACGCTATCCCGATGATAGCGGGCAGGCCATACTAAACCTTGTTCGAGCGCCTGAATTTCACAAATACTTTCTGGCCTTGGATTACAGCCAGTCATTGCAGATCAACATTGGCGGTGAAGTCGATTTGTTCTTGCAGATAGAGGTGACTCGATTTGGAGAGGGCGACCGGCTGGTTTTCGCCAGAGACATTACGAATGTGACGCGCATGGAACAAATGCGCCGTGATTTTGTGGCCAATGTTTCGCATGAGTTGCGCACCCCCCTTACTGTTATAACCGGTTATCTGGATACCATTTTGGACAATACCGAAAATTTGGAGCCGCGCTATATAAAACCCTTGCAACAAATGTCCCAGCAATCCGCCCGGATGGAGAGTTTGTTGAAGGATTTATTATGGCTTTCCAGAATCGAAAGCGTCCGCAATATCGAGCAGCATGAACCTGTTGATATTGCCGGCATGTTGGAAGAAATACGCGACGAGCTCAGCAATTCCCACCCCGAGAGAACGCTCGATTTGGACATTGTCTGCCCGGCCAAAATCATCGGCGATTATCGGGAATTGCATTCTGCAGTGTCTAACCTGATTCAAAACGCGATTAAATACAGCCCCGACGCCGCCGCGGTAACGGTCCGCTGGGCCCGTATCGAAAATCAGTGCCATTTGAGTGTTAGCGACAGTGGAGACGGTATTGGATCTGCTCACCTGCCGCGGTTAACAGAGCGATTTTATCGCGTTGATGACAGTCGCTCTTCTGCAACTGGCGGCACCGGACTGGGCTTGGCCATTGTTAAGCATGTTGCAGTAGCGCATAACGCGTCACTTGATATTCGCAGCACGCTGGGTCAGGGCAGTACTTTTAGCCTGATATTTAACTGTTCGGAGCTTGAGGAAGGCCCCTCTCGCAATATCGTGCATCCATCTAAGTCAGTGTAATATTCTTGTCACAATTGGTAGTTATCGTAGGCTCCATTCAAGCCTAAGCGCAATGGAGTTCACATGAAACTGACCAACTTATTAAAAGCCACTGTTGTTGCCCTCGCGACGGGAATGTCACAAGCTAGTATAGCTGACGAGGGTGTAGACGCTCTGCCAGATTACCAAGCAGCGGCGGGAGTTTCGGGTAACCTTTCGAGTATCGGCTCCGATACGCTGGCTAATTTGATGACATTTTGGGCCGAAGAGTTTAAACGAGCCTATCCCAACGTAAATATACAGATTCAGGCAGCCGGTTCATCTACAGCACCCCCGGCGTTGACTGAGGGAACGTCTAACATAGGCCCCATGAGTCGTAAGATGAAGGATAAGGAACTGGAGGCTTTTGAAGGGCGCTTTGGCTACAAGCCTACGGCTGTCCCGGTGGCTATTGACGCACTGGCTATCTACGTTCACAAAGATAACCCCGTTGAGGGCATGAGTATTGCTCAACTTGATGCGATATTTTCGAGTACCCGCAGGTGCGGTAGCGATGCTGATATTGTCGATTGGGGTGACTTAGGCCTCTCGGGGGCCTGGTCTGCCCGAGATATCCAGATCTTTGGTCGCAACTCAGTATCCGGAACCTACGGCTATTTCAAGAGTCAGGCGTTGTGCAAGGGTGATTTCAAGAACACCGTCAACGAACAGCCGGGCAGTGCCTCTGTGGTTCAGTCGGTATCTACCTCTGTCAACGGCATTGGCTACTCCGGAATTGGCTACAAAACCTCCAGCGTCAGAGCTGTTCCAGTGAGCAAGAAGCCGGGCGGTGACGCCATAGCCGCTACGCCTGAGAATGCGGTCGACGGCAGCTACCCTCTGTCTCGTTTTCTTTATGTTTATGTTAATAAAGCGCCCAACAAGCCGCTTGCTCTGCTGGAACGCGAGTTTATTAAACTGGTCTATTCTAAGCAGGGGCAACATGTGGTGTCCAAAGATGGATACGTCGCTCTACCGGCGTCCGTAATCGAAAGAATGACTAAGTCTCTTGCATTGTAGCCCTCGGGTGAGAGTTGTTTAGTGAATCATTTATGGCCGCCCAAGGGCGGCCTTTGTACGTTTTTTCATGCCTTTTTGTACACCTTTTTACAAGGTAAGGGCCACGGCTTTTTGTCAATAAAAGAGTTATTACTTTGTCCTCTATAGCTGACCAAATACCTTCTTATTCCGGCGCCTGGCGACGATTCAAAGATCGCTTGGCGACAGCGACTATTACCGCTGGTGGCGGTGGCGTGCTGTTTGCAATTCTGTTGATTTTCTTTTATCTGTTATACGAAGTTTTACCGCTGTTCGGCAATGCGAGCATCTCAAAAGGAACTGCCTATCAGTGGCAGGATACGGGCGCATCCCCACTGTATCTGTCGATGGAAGAACAGGGCGAGGTTGGATTTTCTGTCGATGCTAAAAGCATGGGACACTTCTTTAATGTCGACACGGGACTGTTGATAAAATCTGTTCCGTTAGGTGTGGCCAAAAGCGATATTACCGCCATTGCACCACAGAGCTCCGACAGCAAGCTGCTGGCCTTGGGGCACAGCGACGGCGATGTAAGCTTGCTCGAGCATAGCTATTTAATTAGCTATCCCAATGATAAGCGCCTTATCACACCTTCTGTAGAGTTCTCCTATGCTGATCAGCGTTTTGATATCGGCGACCAGCCAATCAAAACCGTGTCCGTACAAGACTCCGAAGATGCTTTAGTCGTTCTTGCGCAACAGTTTGATGGCTCCTTGGTGGGCCATCGTTACGTCAAGGATGTAGACTTTCTAAGCGAAGAACTTGTACTGGAAAAGGAGGTTTTGAACTTTCCCGTATTGGTCGGTTTGACCGCTGCATTGCATATCTCCTCCGATCAGCGATGGCTGTATCGCCTTGAAAAGAACGGCGCTTATAGCATTCTCAACCTAAATGAAACTGACCCAAGTAACGCTTTGGTCGTTGCAGATAGCGGCCAGCTTTTTCAGCGCGGGGGAGAACTGGCCAGCAGTGAGTTGTTACTCGGCGGTATCTCTTTGCTTGCAAGCTCTGACAAAGGCGAGCTGGTACAGTTTTTTGTGGTGCGCGATGAGAACGGCGCCCGGTTGGAGCGAGTCCGTGAGTTTGTCACCGGAGGGGCTTCTATCTCCCGGTTGATCCCGGAACATCGTCGCAAGGGCTTTCTTGCCTTGGGGGATACGGGTCAGATTCAGATTTATCACAGTACGGCCCATAGAACTTTGCTAGATCAGCAGCTGGATCAGAAAACGGCGCCGGTGCTGTCAGCTATTTCGCCTCGTGGCAACAAACTTATGTTGTTAAACAGCGACGGTAGCGTACAAACATTCCGCATAGACAACGCCCATCCTGATATATCCTGGTCTGCGCTATGGCAAAAAGTTTGGTATGAAAGCTACAAGGAGCCAGCCTATGTGTGGCAGTCGTCTGCGTCCAATAATGACTTTGAACCTAAGTATAGTTTTGCGCCGCTGGCGTTTGGCACCCTAAAGGCAGCGTTCTACACCATGCTCATCGCAGCTCCACTGGGTATTTGCGGTGCCATTTATACCGCCTATTTTATGGCGCCGACGCTACGTCGCAAGGTAAAGCCGCTGATTGAACTGATGGAAGCGCTTCCAACGGTGATTTTGGGTTTCCTCGCAGGCTTGTGGTTGGCGCCCTTTGTGGAAAATAATTTAACGGGTGTCTTTTCCGTCATGTTGATTATACCGGTGGGCGTATTATTGTTTGCTTACGCCTGGTCTCGATTACCAGGAGCGTGGCTGTCGCGCGTTCCTGAAGGCTGGCACGCTGCCGTGCTGATCCCGGTTGTGTTGGTACTGGGCTATGTGAGTTTCGCCTCTAACGATACCTTGGAGATTTGGCTTTTTGACGGTGATATGCGCACCTGGATTACGTCCACGCTGGGCCTTTCCTTTGACCAGCGCAACGCTTTGATTGTGGGTATTGCGATGGGCATGGCCGTGATTCC
>JBLGAR010000159.1:0-9895 GCA_047612385.1 Cryomorphaceae bacterium
GCCATCGACGCGACCAGCAACACCCCTACCGGGAGAGCCAAAGCCGCCGCCTACTTCAAAATGGTAGCCGCGGGTGAAATCAAGCGAGCCATCCCTCTGGCCTTCATTGTCCCACCAGGGAATATACAAATGATTGCCGGCATAGCCGTCTTCATTGTACTTGGGGCGACCTTTTAAGGCGGGTATATAACCGCCCATATCGGCGCCTAGAGAGTCCATTAGATTACGCCCTACCTGTCCGCTGCTATTAGCCAGGCCATTAGCATGCAAAGCGCTCTTTGAATTCAGCATTAGCCGTGCTGTCTCACAGGCACTGGCGGCAAGAATAACTCTATCAGCGTCAACTCTTATGTCTTCATTGGTGAGTCGGTTAACAAAAGTGACTCCCGATGCCTGGCCGTTTTCATCAACATGCACTTCTTTAACCATGGCATTGGTAACCAACTTCATATTGCCGGTTTTCTGTGCCCAAGGCAGTAGTGAAGTTGTAGTTTGAAAGGCTGCACCGATAGAGCAGCCTCGCCCACAGCCGGTGGCATAGAAACAGGCTTTTCTGTCGTCAAGGTCTTGGGTAATTACCGCCCGGCGCATGGGCACGGCGGGTATGCCCATCTTGTCGGCAACCGCTTTCAACAGCAATTCGTAAACACGCGGTTTTGGTGGTGGTTGCAAAACGCCATCAGCTGAGGCGGGAGTATCTTCCAGACCTGGATTGGTGCCGGAAACACCGATCAGTTTTTCAGTCCGGTCATACCAGGGTGCGACTTCGTCATAATCGATGGGCCAGTTCTCACCCAAGCCATCACGATCGGCCATTTTGAAATCTTCTGGCGTGAAGCGTGGTACCAGGCGGCCAAAGTGATTGGTTCGACCACCCAGCATACGGGCACGCCACCACATGAAACGCGTACCATCCGCTTCAGTGTAGGGCTCACCAGGGACTTGCCAACCACCATCGACGGTGGCGTCGTAATAGCCGAAGTTCTTATCCGAAGTGCTGACGCCGCGCAAAGGGGCTTCGTGGTTTTGTTGAAACATCGGTGTTTCTGTAACCGGGTCATAATTTCTACCGGCCTCCAGTAGCAACACCCTTATGCCAGCCTCTGTTAGTATGTGGGCAGACATGCCGCCACCCGCACCTGATCCGACTATCAGCACGTCGTATTCAAAACCCTCAAATGAAGCCATTCAATTCCCCTGCTAGCTTGTTCTTGTAAGTTACTGATCGCTCCAAGCTCTATCTAACGAGCATACTATAAGAAACCTACCGGGGCAGAGTATCTCGAAAATCTCTAGAGTTCTCTTAACCAGATGTTCTTGAAAGAAACGACCTGGCCATGATCCTGCAGTAGCAGTGGCATCTTTCCATCACAAGCCTGCTCTTCGCGGTGAGCGAAGGGAGTGCAGACGCTCTCATATTCCGGCGCACGCGTGTAGGTCGAACCGAGTATTTCCACATGGTTTTGCACCAGCACCCCGTTGTGCAACACAGTGACGTAGGCGGGTGATTGCAGTGTGCCATTCGCTAGGTACATCGGCGCGGTGAAGATAATTTCATAGCTCTGCCACTCACCCGGTCGCCTCGCGGCATTCACCTGCGGTATGTGTTGTAGAAACACGGAACCGGCCTGACCATTGACATAGGTCGGATTTTCCCAGCTGTCCAGAATCTGAATTTCATACAGTGAATGCAAAAATATGCCGCTGTTTCCGCGCAACTGACTTTCGCCCTCAATCACATCGGTTGCGCGCCATTCCATATGCAATTGAAAGCTGCTGAAGCTTTGTTTGGACCTCAGGGTTCCTGTTCCGTTTACCGTGACAACACCCTCTTCGATATCCCATTGCGGCAAAGCGGAATCTTCCAACCGTTCCCAGGCATTCATGTTGTTGCCATCAAATAACACTACTGCATCGGAGGGCACTGCCTCGTGGGTGGCTCCTGTGACCAGCGCTGGGACCGGCTCGAATATCTGAGTGTGGTTGGGCAATTGCGCTAGTGCAGTAGAGCAGCCAAGCATGCAGGTTAAGGTAAGGGTGATAGTTCTCATGTTTGATCTCTCTGGGTTGAATCTATTCTTATGAGCGACGTTACGAAATAAGGTTCATGTCGTGGTCCCATTCGGCGGTGATGTCGCGTCGCATAGGAGCAGTCGCTAGTGCTCGCTGACATTGATGAAAGCTGAGTGTAAGAAGAACAAAACGCCATTTTCTTAGTCACTTTATCCTAAATAGTCGAAATACGGCAACCAATTACCCGAGTTGAGGCGGCCGACGATTACTATTAATTTATCTACTTCATACGACATAGTTGTTGCAGATATTGTAATTTAAGTTGTTTTGAAGGGTGCGCTAGAATTTACGGGCAACTGAAGAAAAGAAGAAAAGGGACCGGATTTATTTTGAAGGTTTTAAGCAGCCGAGATTACAAGAATAAATCTGTCCGCATTCTTTAGTTGTTAACAAATACAAATTGCTAGGGTATTCTAAATCTCTTATACCCACTAAGAGATTGCTCATGACCAGTCGTCGATCACTCCTTAAAGCAGTGGCCATACTCCCTGTCATCAATGCCTGTTCTAGCACAGGCTCGGCAAGTTCATCGTCCAACATAAACTACACACCCTCTGGATTGCCCCTAAGGCGAGTAAACGTCTCTGACTCGAGAATCATTAGAACAGTCTCGGGTCTACGTCCATTCCGCAGAGAAGGTTTTGTAGTCAAAGGTGAACGCATTGGGGACAAGACTGTAGTACATAATTACGGACATGGCGGCGGAGGCATCACGCTGTCTTGGGGCTCCTCTCACTTGGCTATGGAAATCGCTCAGCAGGCTGCACATAAAAAATGCGCAGTACTAGGCTGTGGCGTGATGGGACTCACCAGTGCTCGCCTACTCCAAGATCAAGGCTGGGATGTAACTATCTATGCCAAAGCTCTGCCGCCACACACGACATCAAACATCGCCGGCGGTCAGTGGTCTCCAGCTTCAGTTTATGAGGATGCATCACTGACACCTGAGTTCCAAAGACAATTTGAAGCGGCGATGAAGTTCTCGTACCGCTATTTTCAAAACCTTGTTGGGCCCAAATACGGAGTCCGCTGGATTAGTAATTACCAGTTATCAAATGAGCCACGACCCACCGATGATCTGGTCCATAATTATTCGAGCATGTATCCACAGTTGAGCATTCTTGGTCCGAGTGAGCACCCTTTCCCAACTCCCTTTGCCACCCACTACGATACGATGCTTATTGAACCAGCCATTTTTCTAAACCGACTAATGGAAGATTTCTATGTCTCTGGTGGGGAAATTAAAGTTAGAGAGTTTCAAGATTTCGATGAAGTGCTCGCCTTAGAGGAGCCAGTTATCATTAATTGCACTGGCTTAGGTGCGCGCGAACTGTTTGATGATCAGTTACTATTTCCTATCAAGGGCCAGCTTACTTTTGTGCTCCCACAAGAAGAGATCGACTATATAACCATAACCGACGGCGCCACCAGCACTTATATGTTCCCGAGAAGTGATGGCATATTGCTAGGAGGTACCTATGAATATAATAATTGGGATTTAACCCCTGACCCTGCTGAAACTCGGCGTATCCTTAACCAACAAGGCGCATTTTTCAAGGCCATGAAAGACCCTTGGAGCTGAATGAAATCAAAGGGGTCAGATACCGTCCAGTAATAGACGAAAACCGTAGAGTGCATAATCTGACCCACAGGCTAGAAGCCAAAGAGTAATTACATGCTGTCACTACGCCCAAGTTAGAATGTATACGATTTTAACTTGGGATTTAAGATACGAGAGTACTTCGATTTTGGCATAGGAGTTGTCAGATCAAAGTACTCTCTGGTATCTGACTCCTTTGATCAGTAAGCTGAGGAATTCCAACGGTTTTTTAAGTCAACAGGCGGTGTCTAAATGGATGGAAAAGGGCTGTGCTCACCCTCGGCCAAAGAGCCTGACCATTGAGGACCTGTCTCTTTAAGTTGTTAAGTTGTGAGTGTCCCCTATGAGTCCTATGAGTCTCAAACTTATTGCACCAAAGACGAATAGCTTCGTAACTTACCGGGCATATCACGAAAAGTATAGGTTTCTCTTGATATTGAGGGGTTAAAAGTGCACGGTGACCATAGTATTGAAGTTCGCACCAAATTCTCATATTGAAAGGAATAGCTTTTCTATGAAAGCTATTAGATCCACCTTACTAACAATGGTTTTACTTGCTATCCCGTCATTAACGTTCGCGCAAACCACTGTTAATAGTATAGGAAACACTACCTATATCAATAACAGTAGCGGGGCTTCTGCAACTGCAACCAAAATTGGCAATACGACATTTATCAATAGCAGCAACGGTAATTCTGCGACCGCTACTAAGATCGGAGGGTCAACATTTGTAAGTGGAAGTAGCGGCTCAAGCAGTACAGCAACCAAGATCGGAAGCACTACGTTTATCAATAACAGTAATGGAACTTCTTCAACTGCATGAATTAGGCAAGGGTAAAAACGTGGCCACTCGAAATCAAGATAAGACACAGCCGAGAATGCTAATCGTCGATGACGACAAGATTATATCGAGTGTGCTCAGTGAGTTTGGTAAAGGTGCGGGATTTGAGGTTGCCAGTATCCATGACGGCAAGGAGATTACAGGCCAGCTCTTAAGCTTCGATCCTCATATCATATTCCTCGATCTGGTGATGCCAGGATTTGACGGTGTCGAAGTTATCGATGTTCTGGCAGAAGCCGGTTGTAACGCGAAGATTGTCATAATGAGTGGCATGGAAAAAAGAACCCTTTCCATGGTGAGTAATCTTGCTAAAGATAAAGACTTGCAATTGCTGGGGGTCATGGGCAAACCTTTTACCGCGGAAGAGGTCGATAAATTCCTTGCCCCCGTCGTCAAGGAAATTGCTGAATTAGAGCCTCAGAATTCTGCTTCAGTCAATCGACGCAAGATCGGTCCATGCCTATCGCTTGAGCCGCATATGTCATTGCTTGAAGAAGAAGAGGGGCAAGCGAGCCATTTAAGCTGCAAGATGATCTGGAAGCTCGACGATGGCGAAACTATTCTATTGGAAAAACTTCTGGCAAAAGAAGACTTACACCGAAGCGCAAAAGGCTTGCTCGACATGTTGCTGCGGGAACTCAGTAACGCGAAAAAATTCGGACAGAAAAATGATGTAGCGATGACTTTTTCGATACCGATTATGAAAAACCTGATTAACGACCCGGAACTCCCTGACATATTACAAGAAGCAATTGGTGCATTGAACTTGCAACCCGCAGAGATCACATTGGAGATAGAGGACTCGTTCCTGGTCGAGGACAATAAGCACGTCAACAACATAATCTCGCGAATCAAAATCAAAGGCTTCGGGATCGCTATTTCGATTCGGAAGGAAGCCGATCAGGTGCTCGCCTCAATCAATAGCCTTGCAGTCGATGAGCTACTTATTGATATGTCTTATGGACTGGAACGCGAAGGCATTCAGGACGATGCCGAACTCGAATTTCAATTCAGCTCTCTGGCTTCAGTGGCATCCAAGGCAGGCGTCAGGACCTCCGCAAAAAATGTCACCCAGAAGCAGCAGCTTGAATTTGCACGGCGTTGTAACTTCTCCTGCGCTCGAGGGCCTTATATCAAACAAGCAGGACTTGTTGACAGCATATTGGATTTTAAACAATGAGCGCCTTCCGCTCCATCCACTATATCTTTACCGACCAGAAACGCCGCGCTCCAACGACTGCGTTGAAAAGTAGATATCACCTTTTAAGAACAAGCGTTTAATCATGAAAGTGTTGATTGTAGAAGACAGTGGCAGCCAAGCGGAAAAGCTGCGCCTTATTCTGGAGATGCATGACTATGAGCCGGTTGTCGCGAGTAACGGAGAAGCGGCGCTGGAATTTCTGTCCGCAAATAGTCAAGTGCAGTTGGTGGTCAGTGACGTGGTTATGCCTGGAATGTCGGGCCATGAATTGTGCCGACGTATCAGGGGGACCTCCGGCTATAACAAGGTCCCTGTGCTATTGATGACCTCATCTACAGATCCTATGGAAGTAATCCAATGCATTCAGGCCGGAGCAGATGCGTTCCTCGCCAAGCCCTATGAGCCAGAAGTCCTTATCGCCAGGATTGCGTCGTTAGAAAAAAATAGAATTCCTCTGAATGAGCATTCATCGAAAATTGCTGCAAAAATCAGCGTGTTCGATCGGGAGATAGAACTTAACGCTACAATAGCCCAGTTGACGAACCTGTTCGTCAGCACGATCGAAGATGCGAGCCTCACTAATAGAAAGCTTGGGAAAAGCCGCAGGGAACTGGCCCAGGCAAAATCCAAGCTTGAGAAATCTGCGGTACTAATAAAGAAGGAATTGGGAGTAACAAAGAAGAATCTCAATATCCGCAACCAGGCCATCGTAAATTTGAAAGACGCGCTGCTCATCATATCAGCTGAGGGCGATGACTACATTATTGAAGACGCCAATCCTGCCGTAGAATCGGTAATTGGATACACTCCCGCCATGTTGATCGGCAAGCCGCCACCGATCTTCACCGACAATGTCGATGATTATACGCGCTTCATCGGTTTACTGGATTCTGTTGAGAGATCTAACTCAATGGCAGAATACAGTACCTTTAAAATTCTTAGCAAGGACGGCTCCAGCCGCTGGTGTGAAATCAGGGTTTCTGTGATCTCGGATACTTCGGACAGCACAACTCGCTATGCCTGTGCTCTGTGGGACACAACAAGTGATCATATGGTCCGCGAAGCCACCGAGTATTTGTCCAGGCGAGATTCAACGGGTACAAATTTCCTGTCAGGGGTGTTATTACAGCTTCATCGAATTCTCGACATCGACATGGCTTTAGTCTGCGAATTTCATGGCAATCAGGCGAAAGCGCTGGCCATCATAGAAGACGGTAAAATTGTGCCGAACTTCAACTTTCCGGTGCAGGATACGCCCTACCAGGATGTGATAGAACACGGCCACTGCCATATAACAACTGACGCAAAACAGCGTTATCCCAAGGACGACTATTTTACTGAAAAAAACATAGACGCTTACATTGGAGAGCAGATACAGAACGGCAAGGGAGTTATGATCGGCAGCCTGAGTGTAATGTGCCGAAGCCCGATCTCCAGCTCGGATGCCTATTCGAAGGTGCTGGGAATTTTTTCGATTGCAGTTGGCGCGGAGCTTGAACGGGGAAAACTTTACAGACAATATCAACAGTTGTTCCATTTTGCGCCGGACGCCATGATGATGATAGATGATCGGGGCATGATTCAGTTAATAAATCAGCGGACCAAGCTGATGTTTGGATACTCCAGTGCGGAGTTAATAGGTCGGCCGATTGCCTATGTCGTGCCGACCTTCAATGTTGATGATCAGGTTACATGGCTCCAGGCCTGTTCCGAAGGTTTGGCCTCCGGCGGGACGTTTTTAGAAAATACTGATCTTAAAGGAGTAGCTGAAAATGGAAGAGTGTTTCCGATAGAAATCAGTCTCAATCCCATGGAGGACGGTAGAGCCAAGCTAAACGTAGTGGCGGTACGCGATGTCTCCAGCAGAGTAGAGCAGCAGCAAGATCAGTTGGCACGGCGTGTGGCTGAAGACGCCAATAGCGCGAAATCCGACTTTCTTGCCACCATGAGCCATGAGATCCGCACGCCTATCAACGGCGTCATGGGCAGTGCCGAGCTGTTGGCAAGAATGTCCATGGGCGAGGAGCAGCAGGAACTAGTAGACACCATCAACGAATCGGGGCGGGCGCTGTTGGCGGTCATCGATGAGATTCTGGATTTTTCCAAGATCGAGGCAGGTAAGCTGGAGATTGACAAGTCTTTCATACGCCTAGAAGGCCTTGTCGAATCGGTTTGTAAAAACCTGCTTCCGGTAGCCATTGCAAAAGCTGTGACGGTAAACCTGTTTATCGATCCAGAGTTGCCAGCTGTGATCATCAGTGACAGCGTGCGCCTGCGTCAAATCTTGAACAATCTGATATCCAATGCCATCAAATTTTCAGCAAATCCGGAGAAAACCGGCCACGTGAAGGTGCGACTGGAAACCACATCTAGGCAGCACATGAAACTGACCGTCAAGGACAATGGCATCGGCATGAGCAAATTGTTTCAAGAGTCGTCATTTGTTCCCTTCACTCAGGCAGAGACGTCGACCACACGTAGTTTCGGCGGCACTGGGCTGGGTTTGAGCATCTGCAAACGCCTCATCGAACTCCTGGGAGGCGACATCACCGTGGAAAGCGCCGAGGGTGAGGGTACGACCTTTATCGTCAATCTACCACTCGAGCAGGATGATGCAGACAAACAGGCTGTTGAAACTGCTGACCTTGAGGGGTTGCAGTGTGTCCTGATCAGCAAGAACCAATCACTGGCTGAGGATTGGCAACAGTATCTAAGCCACGCGGGTGCCAGTGTTCAAGTCTTTACCGATCTCGAACAGGCCACCGACGCCGTAGGCGAGTCGCCCGCAGGGGAGACGATTATTTTAGCCCATGGCGACCAAGACGCGACCCAGCAATGGCATGCCGGCTTAAAGCTGGAAAGCAAGCCGATCGTAGTGATTATGCAGTGGGTCGAGCAGCGGAGTTCGCTCAAGCTGATTGAAGACGGTATTCTGCTGCTGGAATTTGCTCTTATGCCACGGCGAAGTCTGCTAACAGCGGTGGCGGTGGCGGCAGGACGTGAGTCCCTGACCGCTGACGAAGATCAACTGTCGTATGAGGAAGTTGCCCACGTCGAGCCGCCAGACCGGGAAACCGTCATCGCACGCGGCCAACTTATTCTGGTGACTGAGGATAATCCGGTGAATCAGACCTTGATTCGCAAGCAGCTGTCCGTGTTGGGCTATCTTGCCGATGTCGTCGACGATGGTGAGCTGGGTCTGCAAGCCTGGCGCTCCGGCGACTACTCTCTGCTACTTACGGATTTGCATATGCCGAAAATGGACGGCTATGAGTTGGTGCAAGCCATCCGCAAGGAAAGCCAGGATGGGCCCAAGCCACCCGTAATAGCATTGACCGCGAATGCGCTAAAAGGCGAGCGAGAAAAATGCCTGGCCGCAGGAATGGACGATTATCTGTCGAAACCGATCTCCCTGCCGAGCTTGCAGGCAAAGTTGGAACAGTGGCTGCCGCGGCCTGAAAGATTCGAATCCGAAAAAAAGCAGAATGATAGGCGTAGTGGCCATGGTAGTAGAAATAACAATAACGAAGCAGAGGCAGAAAGTTCTGTGCCCGGCAACGCGGTTACCGCGGCGGCAACGAGCGTGATCGATCTGAACGAAGTGAAAAAACTGGTGAGGGATGATACCGCAATAATCAATCGTCTCTGCGATGAATTCAGGCAAACCCTGATCACTGACAAGGCGTCGATTCAACAGGCGTTCGCCGAGGATGAGCCCGCGCTAGCCGCAGACCTGGCCCATCGCGTCAAGTCGTCCGCGCGAATGTTCGGCGCGAAGGAGCTCGGCGATTGCTGTGAGCAAATAGAGAAATTGGGGAGAACCGGGGCCGGTTCGCTGCAACAGGAGATGCTACCAACATTTACCACATTAGCCGAACAGGTTCTGGCTGCACTGAATGACCTGCAGTAGTAGTAGGTCCAGGCAACTTAAAAAATTCGGAATTTTCAATTATTTCCCCCCGCTAAGCGTGCTGCTTACTATCGCTTATCACTTGAAACCATCATACCGCAAGCTGCGAACTTAGCAGGAACTGTATTTGGGAATAGTTTATGAACATACGGAACACATCACTGCGTTTTCAGGTGCTGCTAACAATCGTCCTCGTTGGCGTCCTCGTTACAACCGTAATCGCGATCATGCTTATAACCCAGCAGCGAGCAACTTACTTCAACCGGTATG
>JBLGAR010000160.1:0-9811 GCA_047612385.1 Cryomorphaceae bacterium
CCCGCAGCAAATAGACCAAGCGCTCGTTGACTGGGGTATGGCGATGGGCCCCTGCAGCGTAGCGGATATGTCAGGTTTGGATATCGGTTATGCGATGCGTCGCTCTTTAGACACCTCTCGCTTCGAGGCCGATGCCTTTCGAGTGCACGATCGGCTGGTGGAAAGCAACCAGAAGGGGCGTAAAACCGCTGCAGGCTTTTATCTGTATGAGGGCCGGGAGCAGTGTGAAAATCCGCTGGCACTGGAGATCATCAAAACGGTAGGGGATGAGCTGGGTATCACCCGTCGCGCGATCGCTAACAGCGAGATTGTCGAGCGAAGTATTTATGCGTTAGTGGTGGAGGGAGCACGCATTTTGGATGAGGGAGTTGCCCAGCGCGCCAGCGACATCGACGTCGTCTATGTCAATGGTTACGGATTTCCTCGCTGGCGTGGCGGCCCGATGCATTATGCCGAGACAAAGGGACTAGACATGATCAGGAAGAGGATTGCCAGCTTCGCCGGAAGTCGCCCTCGCTGGTGGAGTATGCCGCCAGGGTTTGACTCCGCTGCAGCTCGTGGAGGCTGGGTTGACGAGGGGGAGGTCTCCAACACATGACGGAGGATGTGTGGATATTCGACGGGATTCGTACGGCCTTCGGTAAAAAGGGAGGAGTGCTTGCGAGCGTTCGCGGAGACGACCTCGCCGCCGCCCCGTTGCGCGCACTGGTAAAAAACAACCAGTTGCCGGACGATGCTATAGAGGATGTGGTACTGGGTAACACGAACCAGGCGGGAGAAGATTCCAGAAACCTAGCTCGTAACGCAGTGCTGATTGCCGGTTTGTCGCCGGCGGTGTGCGGGGTAACGGTTAATCGCCTCTGCGGCAGTGGCTTGGAGGCTCTGCTCATGGCCAGCAGTACTATACGATCCGGGGCGGGCGATCTAATGCTTGCAGGCGGCGCGGAAAGCATGAGTCGCGCGCCGCTGGTCCTGTCAAGGGCGGAGGCAGCGTTTGCCGGAAACCAACAGCTGGCTGACTCCGTCATGGGGTGGCGCTTTCCCCATAATGCGTTACTACAGCAGTATGGCAACGAAAGTATGGCCGAGACTGCAGAAAACGTAGCCGTAGAATTGCATATTACCCGCCGAGCATGCGATGCCTTCGCGCTGCGCTCGCAGCAATTGTACGAGGCGGCTAGGCAGCGGGGATTTTTCAATGGGGAAGTATTACCGATCACGGTGCTATCAAAGCGAAGTGCAGAGTCGTCAGTCGGTGTCGCGGCTGATGAGCACCCGCGGCCCGATGTGTCTGCAGTATCACTCGCCCTTCTAAAACCTCTCTATGCCGGTGGGGTGACTACCGCTGGCAATGCATCCGGTATTAATGATGGCGCTGTAGCACTGCTTATTGGCAGCAGTCATGCGGCCAATAAGTATAATTTGAGAGCGAGGGCGAGGGTACTAGCGGGGGCTGTAGCAGGGGTGCCGCCGAGAGTGATGGGCCTTGGGCCTGTTGGAGCGATAGAAAAAGTACTGCAGCGAACCGGTCTTACCTTAGACGATATGGATGTTATTGAGATCAACGAGGCGTTTGCCGCGCAGGTGCTGGGCTGTATGAAACAGTTGCAGTTGCAGAGCAATGATTCACGCGTCAATCCCAACGGAGGGGCAATCGCGCTCGGGCACCCACTC
This sequence comes from Cryomorphaceae bacterium, assembly GCA_047612385.1. Taxonomy (GTDB): domain Bacteria; phylum Pseudomonadota; class Gammaproteobacteria; order Pseudomonadales; family Halieaceae; genus JBALVT01. The sequence continues at coordinate 1,675 of JBLGAR010000160.1, forward strand.
GGCGCTTCCGGCGCACGGCTTGCGCTTACGGCGATTCGTCAGCTGGAAGCTACCGGAGGTAAGTATGCCCTGATCTCCTTGTGTATTGGTGTTGGACAGGGTGTTGCGGCGATTATCGAAAGGGTTTGAAGCGCGAGCTTACCCCGCTCTATCAGGGTGATCTCAATTTAGAGTTCTTATTGGAAACAACGCAGAGGCTAATGAATGAATTTTATCAGACTTGATCGATTACGCGTCGCTAGGAGGTTGCATGCTCCCCTATAAAGCACCGATGCAAGATTTTGAGTTTCTGCTCCGGGACGTTTTTGATATGGAGTCGTTTTGGGCGGGAATGGAAGATACGGCGCAATTTACAGTAAGCGACGCGCTGGCGATCTACGATGAGGCCGCCAAGTTTGCTACGAATACACTGCTCCCAATGAACCTCTCTGGCGACGAAAAAGGCTGCTCGCTGGAAGAAGATGGCGTCAAGACTCCTGAGGGCTGGCCTGCCGCCTATCGCCAGTACTGCGAAAACGGGTGGCAGGGCATGCCGGCCTCTGAAGACTGCGGCGGCCAAGGGTTTCCGAAAACCCTTAGTCTGGGCGCCGAAGAAATGCTTATGACGGTCAACCCATCATTTGCGCTGTATCACTTCTTGACCGCGGGCACCATTGTTCTGCTGACCGAGCACGGTAGTGAATACATTCGAGGTACCTATCTACCGTCCTTGGCGCAAGGTAGATGGGTGGGCACCATGTGTATGACAGAGGCGCAAAGTGGCACAGATTTAGGATTGATAAAAACCCGAGCAGAAGAGCTCGACGACGGCACTTATCGTATTACCGGATCAAAGATTTTCATCTCCGGTGGTGACCACGATATGGCTGAAAATCATTGTCACTTGGTTTTGGCGAAGCTACCTGACGCGCCTGCGGGCAGCCGCGGAATCTCACTGTTTTTGGTGCCAAAGTTTATCCCAAATATGGATGGATCACTCGGCGAACGCAATGCGGTAAGCGCTGGTTCAATCGAGAAAAAGATGGGCATGAAGGCTAATTCTACCTGCGTTATGAATTTTGATGGTGCCCAAGGCTGGATGATTAATACCCCTAATAATGGGCTCGCCTCCATGTTCACAATGATGAACTATGAGCGTTTGGTATGTGGTCTTCAGGGGTTGGGGGCTGGCATTGCCTCCTACCAGGGCGCACTGGCCTACAGCAAAGATCGTCGCCAGGGTCGCTCGCCTGGTGGCGCCAAAGATCCATCGCAGCTTGCAGATACTATATTGGTTTTTGGTGACGTGCGTCGCACGCTGCTCGAAATGAAGGCCTTCACTGAGGGAGGGCGCGCGCTTTGCTACTACACCGCTATGCAGCTCGATACCGGGAAGTTCAGTGCAGACCCTGCGGCCAAACTGCTGGCGCAGGGCTTGTGCGATCTGCTGACTCCAGTCGTAAAGGTATATCTGTCGGATAAAGGTTACCACTACGCCGCCGAAGGGCAGCAGTTGTATGGTGGTCACGGTTTTATACGCGAGTATGGCATCGAGCAAGTGGTACGCGACTGTCGAATCGCGCGGTTATACGAAGGTGCAAACGGAGTGATTGCGACTGACCTTACCAAACGAAAAATTGTTGGTTCAAATGGAAAATTAGCAGAACTGCTTGCTAGGGAAGTCCGCAATTTTGTCGACACCTTGCCCGATAATTCTCTTGCGTCTGCATTCAGAGAGGAGTTTTTACAGCTCACCGCTAAGGTCGAGTCGGTTAATGCGGCGCTTGTGGAGCGAGCGAAAGACGCCCCTGATTTGGCAGGAACGGTTGCGATACCGGTTTGCCACCTGTTCGGTTTATGGGGGCTTGCCTATATGTGGATGCGAATGGCTGATGCGGCAGGAAAAAGCAATCAGGACGACGATTTTATTGGCGGGAAAATCAAAACTGCGAAATTCTTTTTTTCATTCTGTGTGCCAGAAGCAGATTTATTGGTAACCCGATTTAACGCAGGTTGCAGCATCCCGATGAGCCTTAAAGAAGAGGAGTTTTAGGGCATGCGGCATGGCCAGCTTAAGCGACGCTCATTTATTCGCGCGACGGCAGCACTGACTCTTGGTGGCGCACTGCCGCTGGGAGCGCTGAGTTCCGAACGCCCGTCCGGCAGTGATAGAAACAGCGCTGCTCGTCCCAATGTTCTCCTGATTGTTACCGACCAAGAGCAGAGTTGGAAGTTACTACCATCGACATTGCCTCTACCCAACCGTCAGCGTTTAAAGGAGCGGGGAGTGTATTTCAATAACGCCCATGTCAACAGCGCGATCTGCGCGGTAAGTCGCGGCACCTTATACAGTGGTGTAACAGGGCAAAATAACGGGGTGTGGGACAATACACCGCTGCCTTACATCAGCGGCCTCGATTCGCAACTCCCCACACTCGGCACTATTATGCGGGATCAGGGCTACACCACTAGTTACTTCGGTAAGTGGCACCTAACGTCCACGAGTGCGAAAATGGGCGCGGAAGGCGATACCTTGCTCTATCAGAATGGAGCGGAACAACCTGGAAACGCGGCTATGGCTGAGCTGTTTCGCCAATATGGTTTCGATAATAGTGATCAAGTAGGCGAGCGGGACGGTACCTGGGGCGGCGCCTACTTCGATTTCCAAACGGCAAAATCCGCTGGCGACTTTATCCGTTCCAACGCCAAGTCAAGTGAGCCCTGGATTGCCGCCGTCAATTTGGTCAACCCCCACGATATTATGTTTTTTAAGACCGTAGAGCATCAATTACGTACCACATACAGTCAGCAACTATCTCTAAATGGCGCGCCAGATTTACCCGGTTATGAAAAAGATTGGCAGCAGCCACTACCACGAAATTTTGGGCCCCGTACACGAAAGGCTTTAAGCGCACATGAACAATTGGCTCGCAGTTATGAGTATCTGATGGGGGAAATTCCTTGGGATGATAGTCAGGCATGGCTTAATTATCGCAACTACTACTTTAACTGCTTGGTCGATGTAGATAAACATATCGGTACGGTGCTGAATGCACTTGAGGAGAGTGGTCAGTGGGATAATACTTTGGTGATTTTTACCTCGGATCACGGCGAAATGGCGGGTATTCACGGTCATCGCGGGAAGGGCGGTGTGATTTATCGTGAGGCCTGCAAGGTGCCATTGTGTATTTGCTATCCAGGAGTTAAAGGCGGTGTGGAATCCGAGGCAATAGTATCGCTGCTTGACATCTTGCCGACAACTATCGCCTTAACAGCGTCAGACCCGGCAGTTGCGGCAGCGAAATACCCACATCTTGTGGGCAAGGATTTCTCGCGTACTTTATTCGATTCTGATCAAGCGGGACCTCGTTCTGATAGCGGCGCATTGATCCAGTGGACCGGCTTGGCAACTGCAGATGCGGATTTTACCAAGGGTTTTCTTGCGCTGGCGACTGCGTCGGGTGCAAAGGCGAAGTGGAAGGCGGTAGTCAACGAATTTCAGTTTCCTCGCTTTAATCTGCGCAGTCAGATGCGGGGTATCGTGACCGAGCGCTATAAGTTTGCACGTTACTTTTCGGTTACCGAACATCATGTGCCCAGAGATTTCGAAGAGTTGTTGCGGCGCAACGATCTGGAACTTTACGACACACTTGAAGATCCTGAAGAAAATAAAAATCTTGCTGAGAACCCACAGGAATACAAAACAATTATTGTTGAACTTAATGACAAGCTCAATATATTGATTGGTAAGGAGGTTGGTCAAGACATGGGCCAACATCTTCCCGGTTTTGAATTCTTCTGGGACGGATAAACGTGCGTTACTTTTTACATCATCAGTAAATATTGTGGAGTTGAATTCCGAGCAAGTCAATAATCGCTTTTCCCTTTATATACTAACCTTGAACGATGATCGACTGTTGTCAGTTGTGGCAGTAAATATTCGTATCGCTAGGTTATCTTTGTTCCTTTGCTGTCCGTATAACAAAACCAAAATAGCAGGGTGGTATTGGCGATTATCTGGAATATATTTTCTAAGTCAGGTTAGATTTCGATCGAATTCCCCAGCAAGACTATTGATGTGAATTTTGGAAAAATGCCCGCTAACAAGATTAATCCGCAATCTAAAGCTGTTTCTGGAAAAATGATTTTTAAACCGATTTGGGACTCTCTTCATGCGCAATATAGTCGATATCAAAGCCTTCGAAAATAAAGATTGGCAGGATCAATGCTTGGCTATTTCCACCTACGATCTGTTTACCCGCAGCGCAAGGTTGTACGGCAATAAACCCGCACTAAAGTTTCAGTGCAGTGCTGACCTCAGCGAAACTCCAGTGATAGTTAGTCATTCAGAACTTTTGGGTAAAATAAACCAAGCCGCCAACGCATTTTTTGAAGCGGGCGTTGTTGTCGGTGGTGTCGTCTCGCTGATCCTGCCTAATCTACTGCAAACCCATTACAGTATATGGGGTGCTGAAACGCTCGGCATTGCCGGCCCTATCAATCCACTACTTGAACCGATCGCACTTCGAGATATTATGCGTGAATCTGGCACGGAAGCCTTGGTGGTTTTAGGCCAGTGCACGGAGCCTGGTATATGGGAAAAAGCACTTAGCATTGTTGATCAAGTGCCAACACTAAAAGTTATTTTTCAGGTTAAAATGTCCCGCGATAATTTACAGAATGCTGCGTATACTGCGGGCGGCATTCCTATTCTCGACTTCGATAATTGTTTGCAGAATCAGCCGAAAGAAAAATTACTCTTTACACGAGAAATAAAAGGCGATGATATTGCCGCTTACTTTCACACCGGTGGGACCACTGGGACACCGAAATTGGCACAGCATAGCCACAAAAATCAGGTGTTTCTCGCAAGTATCGTCAGTGCTATGTTTGGTTACGATGAAAGTACGGTCGCTCTCTCGGGGCTACCACTATTTCACGTTAACTCAGTTTTCGTAACAGGTCTCAATGTGTTTTGCCGCGGTGGCCATGCTGTTTTCCTGACACCAAACGGTTACCGAACGCCCGGGGTAATTGGAAATTTGTGGGCGTTTGTTGAAAAATATCAGGCTACTTTTTTGAGTGCCGTTCCCACCATCGTTTCCGCTCTTCTACAGGCTGCACCCGCCGACACCGAAAGCATTAGCTCGCTCAAGTATATAATTTGTGGGGCCGCGCCTATATCTGCAGAAACCTTGCGCCAATTCGAAAAGACCACTGGGGTGAAAATATTGGAAGGCTATGGTATGACCGAGGGGACCTGTATCAGCTCAGTTAATCCGGAACATGGCGATAAACGAACGGGCTCCATTGGCCTCCGAATACCCTACCAAAACATGAAGTGCGTTGTTTTTGATGAAGAAGGAAACTATCACCGGGACTGTAAAGTAGATGAGCAGGGGGTTATATTAATAAGTGGCCCAAACGTATTTGCTGGATATAAACAAGCGGACAAAAATAAGAACGTGTTTGTCGATGATTGGTTTATAACGGGCGACCTTGCGCGTGAAGACGCCAATGGCTATTTCTGGCTTACGGGCCGAACCAAAGATTTGATCATTCGCGGTGGGCACAATATCGATCCTAAAGGGATCGAGGATGTACTCAGCAACCATCCTGCAGTCGAGCAAGTTGCCGCCATAGGGCAGCCGGATGCTTATGCTGGTGAATTACCCTGTGCTTACGTCACGCTAAAAAACGGTATGCTCGCCAGTATTGAGGAGCTTCTCGTGTACGCGAAACAACACGTCCCAGAACGCGCTGCGGTGCCGGTATATCTAGAAGTCATCAAAGCGATGCCAGTCACGGCGGTAGGGAAAATATTTAAGCCTACATTAAGGGCAAGCGCTATTTCCAGAGTATTCACAGACATTATCTTGATGTCCGGAAACGTGGTAACCGTAGAGGTGTACCTCGAAGAAAAACGAGGCATGGTTGCGCACATTGACATTAGCAGTGTCGATTCTATGGATAGGATAACAATTAAAGCGTTGTTAAAGCCTTTTACTATTGCGGTTGAATTTAAAGAATGACCAGAATAGTGCTGAGGGTATTGCCAAGTTGCCTCACAGTTTCTGCTAATTCGGCGCTATTTACACACGCCAATTGCGACGGAATCACCGGGGCTATGGTGATACGTTTTATATTGACGAAGTTTTTATATCGATCAATGGAAAACTGTATTACCTTTGGCGAGCCGTGGATCAAGACGGCGAAGTTGTCGATGTCTACCTCCAATAAAAAAGGGATGGAGCTTTAGTTAATCGCTTTTTTCGCCGATTATCGAAGCGCGACAAGTAGCGGAGCTATGGTGTTGCTCATCGGGAATTGATATCGGAGACGCTGCACAGCGCCAAAGTATATGAGAACTACCGCGCCAAGCAATCGCATGAATCGACTAGGATGACGGAGCGAGGCATGCGGAAATTCAAGTCCGCTCGGCAGGCTTAACAATTTTTGACGACTCATGCGGCGATTTCAAATGTATTCAACCTTGGTCGTGATTTGATTTGAGCTGAAACGTTTCGTCATCTTAAGGAAGGTGCGTTTGCAGGGTGGAGAAGGGCGGTTGCTTGAGTTGGCGCAGTGTCATTCTTTGCAACTCAGAAAGTTAACTTGTCAGTACTCTTGGTTGTGTTAATGCATTATGGACTTCTACGAGAGGTGTTTATGAAGTCCATTGCTTACTACAGCCAGGCAAGACCGTATCAGCATAACCGTGATTTTAGCTTAAGTGCAGCCGAGGAGTAGTATTGGATTGGCCGCTACAATGGTGTCTCCTCGGCTTTCGGGTTATGATTCGAGCGTGTGGATGTGTGTGTTTTTATTCATAGTTAATGATAGATAAATACTATTTTTGTATGGTTTTTGGTTGTCTTTTTAAGTTATGAGACAGGTAGTTAAGTGACTGCGGGGCACGTCACTGGCCTTGTTGCTAAAGTTGTTTCTGCGTTGGCGTTAACCAAGATAGTGCACCCATAATAATAACAGTCCCTACGAAGGACATAGAAAAGGTTTCCTATGTATATACTTGGCTTAGCCTCGTTTTTTAAAAATTACTCCACTGTCATCAACGCTTCTTATTGTGCTGGCAGATCACGCTCTATTAACACCAGTGTTTCCTTGCTGCTTTTGTCTGCGCTGGTCTCGTCGCCGATTAATGCCGCTCAACTGGAGGAGGTAGTGGTGACTGCGACCATGCGCTCCGAAAGCCTGCAAGACGTGCCAGTGTCGGTTAATGCCGTGGGTGGTGAGAAGTTATTTGAAGCGGGCATCGACAGAATTGAAGACTTGGCGGCCTATGTGCCCAATCTCACCATGTCGGAAACTGCTATAGGTACCAATATTTATATTCGCGGCATTGGCTCGGGCATAAACCAAGGCTTTGAACAGTCGGTGGGTATGTATTTTGATGGTGTCTCCTATGGTCGCGCCCAGCTGTCGCGATCGCCGTTTATGGACCTGGCGCGTGTAGAAGTATTGCGAGGTCCCCAAAATATTCTGCAGGGCAAGAACAGTATTGCTGGCTCACTTAATCTTATTAGCGCAAAGCCCGGACAGGAATTTGAGGCCCTGGTCTCGGTTGTTCATGAGCCCAGTCACGGGGAGGAGGTCTACGATTTCATGGTGTCGACGCCAGTCTCTGACACTTTTGGGCTGCGGGCCTCTGCGCGAGTAAAGCGTTTAGACGGTTATATGGAAAATCTCACTTTGAATCGCAATGAACCAAATCGTGACGAGATGACCCTGCGACTGGTACTTGATTGGACCCTCGGTGATAACACCAGCGTGATGTTTAAAACTGAGCAGAGTATTTTTGATGGTACCGGGAGACAGATAGAAATTGTTAACGACCGGCCTTCAGTGCGCCCGGTAACACCGGGTGCTCAGGGCGATGACTTTAACGGTCGCACCTATGCAGAGATGTTGGATGAAACCAATTTGGTGATCGGCGGTGTGGTGATTGGTGGTCAACCTGTTGGCGCAGTGGTGATTCAAATTGACGAAGACAGTTCGGTGCTGAATAACTACCAAGATTTAAAGCGTTCCAATAATGGTGACTTCAGCAATAACAAAGTGGGCGCCCATATTCTAAAGATACAGAGCCGCGTGAATGACCATGAGTTCACGTCAATATCGGCTTTTTTGAACTACGAGT
>JBLGAR010000161.1:0-9792 GCA_047612385.1 Cryomorphaceae bacterium
ATGGCCATCCGGCGACGGGAGAAACCAAGTTCTATAACCGCTACCGAGTCGGCGAATCAGACAGTGGGAGTGGTTCTATTGTCGCCGCATTTAGCGGTCACCACGGATGGTATTGGCTGAACATCTCTGACCACCCCATTGTAATTGAACTGGAGATTGCTGGTTTCTACGATGGAATCGAACGCATAGCGTTAGAATAGACAGCCTGACGACATAAAGAGGTATTCACGATGAAATTCAACCGACACCTTGCAGCACTGCTGATAGCGACATCACTCCTTGTGCCGGGGAAAGCACTATTCGCTGCCGGAGAACCTGCCATAAAAGACATTGAGCTGCGGTCCTATCATCTAGGTGGAATCGCATCGTGGGCCGAAATCGTTAGCATTGGCATTAAGAGAATGGCCCTTAGCTCAGCGATGTCCGCACAGCAAATGGATGAATTGCTTGAGGCGGCACAGGACATAACAACGAGTGCCGGAGTCTCGAGCTACCGGGAAAACACCTTTATCACCACTGATCTTTTCCCGCTGTCCGCGACCCAAGACAAGCAGGTACTGATTATTTATAGCGGTAGTACGCTAGACGAGTATCTTGCGCTTAAAAAACGCAAAGAAAAGTTGCTCGGGGCTGGGAAGTACGATGCTGCTGCGCGCAAAGAAATAGCTTGGGCACTGGGAGAACTACTCAGCTATCCCGCGACAAAAATTAATCAATTACTGAGTAGGAACTAAAGGACCTCTGAGCAAAGCTCAGAGGCCTGCGCTTGTGCCTCAGCTGTCTTCGAGTTTCAACTTCTGCTGCTGGCGGCGTTTTTCCGCGTCATCCAGCACACGGTCTTGTTCACTGCCCACCGTATTGCCACCGCGATACTCGGTGCCGTCCTCTTTGACAATAAGTTTCCAGTCCATCTTGTAGCCGCCGTCGCGAGCGGGGTTACCCGATATTTTGATCACATCACCAGTGGTTAGTGTTTCTTTGTTCCAGCCTCTGCGCTTTAGAATAGCTGCCGCATTGCCCTCTGCCAGCCAGTGCTGAAGCGTACCCTGGGCTGTAGTCACGTCAAAATAAATACGGGCATGTGGATTAATCAGGCGAAATTTTGTGACCTCACCCTCGACGCTTATCATCTGGTCTACCAGGTAGTGGGAAGCCGGACTATGGTGCGAAGAAACTGGCAGAGAAGCCAGTAAACCGAGCAAAAGTATTGAGTACAGCTGTTTTTTCACAATCTCGCCTCTCATTTCAGTTGACTAGTATTCGCCCGTAATCGCTTCGCAAATAAACTCATCGAGCTCCCAATCAGGTGCCGGCAAGTAGCTTCGCTGGTTTTCGTAGGGTTTACGAAAATTCACTGGGTCGATAATAGCCAGTTCCAGATCCAGCCTTCCGCTATCGGGGTTCAAAGTGTAGCGCTCCACAAAACGCGTATCTTCACTGGGCGCGAGGGCGCCACCACCTGGAACACCGATTATATTGGATATGACGCGCGTTGTTTCCACGATAAAGGTTGCCCCCTCGTAGCGGCCAGTTGAAACTCCCAAGCGGGTGAGCGCGGCATCGGGAGCAGTGTCGACATCCATGTAAATTGTTCGAACAGCATTCCAGTACTCATAGCGCATAATGACTTTATCGTCGAACTGCTGTATTTCCATGGGCACCGGCGCGGTAATTTGATGGCGCAGGCTGTCGCCCTCAGGTGTGCAGTCAAGGGCCGCACCCTGTTCCGGTCGATATTGCGCCGCCTTTTGCTGGGCGCTCTGAGTTAATAACGTTTTATTAATTTCTTTTTCGTAACCCCGCATATGGTAGAACAGCTCTTTTACAGATCTGTTCTCATTCGGGTCTAGCAGCAAGGACTGCAGGTACTTAAACCCGGCCAAAGAGCATCCTGTGCGGGCGCAGGCAAGATCCTCGATACGCCAACGGGTATCTTCAGGGGAGAGCAGCGCATTCGTCCAAACACCGCTGATATCGGGAATACGCTCTTCGCGAACATTGCTGGAATTACACGCGCTTAATATCGAAAGGGCTAAAAGAGCAACACTACTGCGGAACAGATTTGCCCGGTCGTTTGTGCGCTTAACCCCAGTGTTCTTCATTTCAAAGCCATGTAGTGTCAGAGTGAACCCGAATAAGTATACGATAGATCGTGCGTGCCGCGTGAGGAGTTGAGTTATGCAAACATATCGACGTTACCGAGCAGGCCCCGGCCTCAAAATTGATACTGGTTAACGCGCAAGGTGAGTTCGCCGAGGATTGTCTGGGTAAAACCGGTTTCCCCTTTTTTCGGCACTTGATTCTGGACTGCTTGCAGCGCACTGAAAACGCCATGAGCCAGGCGCATGCATTCCGCGCGGCGCAGTTGAGCATGCAGGCACAGCAGTTAGCCGAGTGACGTATTGTGCAGGCCAAGGGAACAACATTTAGGTAATTAACACAATAATTATGGGTCTGTCATGAAAAAAGTTTTGCGTGCCGTGTTGGCCATCTGTCTCATGTTGAGTGGATGGTGGTGGTTTGGAGCTGCTGCTCCCGTTGAGAAGGGCTTAGATGATTTTTACAAAACCCTCGACAACGAGCCGGCACCTGTACTTACACCTGCACAGGCCCTGGAGCGATTTCGTATTGCACCGGGCTTCACTATAGAGCTGGTCGCCGCTGAACCATTGGTGGAAGACCCTGTTGCCATGGCCTGGGATGAGTTTGGCCGCCTCTATGTGGTGGAAATGCGTGGCTATATGCCGGACGCCTACGGCAATGGCAGGGACGAACCGGTGGGTCGTATTGTGCGTTTGAGCGATACTAACGGCGACGGGCGTATGGACGAATCGATATTGTTTCTCGATAAGTTGGTAAACCCCCGAGCGGTAGCCGTGACCAACGCCGGTATTCTGGTCGGTGAGCCGCCTAATCTGTGGCTGTGTGAACTGCCCGAGCCCGATGCCATCTGCGAGCAACGGCTTAGCATTGGTGATTACGCAGCGAATGTTGATGTGGGTAACGTCGAGCATCTTGAGAACGGTCTGATCGCGGGCCTGGACAACTGGCTTTATAATGCCAAATCTACGCGCAGTTTCCGTCTGCGCGATGACGAGTTGGAACAGCGCGAGGGTCCCAATCGAGGACAATGGGGCATGGACTTCGACGAGCATGGCCGTCTTTTTTACAACCACAATTCCACTTGGTTACAGGCTGATTTTTTCGCCGGCGAGGATGTCGTTGTGCCGAGTTCCGGCAACAGCTACGCCGGTCTTGGCGTTAATCTAACCGATCCCAGCGAAGTGTTTTCCGTGCGTGTGAACCCGGGTGTAAATCGCGCCTACCTGTCAGGGACCCTGCGTGCCGATGGGCGTCTGCACAAAGTGACCGGCGTCAGTGGTCTGGCGGTGTATCGTGGAGATCAATTCGGTCTCGGGTATGCCAACGATGTGTTTGTACCCGAGGTGGCGGCCAACGCCGTGGCTCATTTGCGCGTGCGTGAAGAGGGCATGGCAATGACGGTGGAGCAAAAGTTCTATGAAGATGAGCAGTGGGGCCAGCGCGAATTTCTCGCTTCCACCGACGAGCGCTTTCGGCCGGTCGATGCGATGAATGGTCCGGACGGCAATCTTTACATTATCGATATGTATCGTGGCATCGTGCAGGACACTCAGTATCTCACTAAGCAACTACGAGAGCAGATCCTGCAGCGCAAACTTGATAAGCCGCTTGGTATGGGCCGTATCTGGCGTGTACGCCGCAGCGATACTCTTCCATCATCGCCTGTCGCGAATTTTTCCGCCGCCAGCGGAGAGCAATTAGTTGCCTTTCTACGCAGCGAAAACGGCTGGGTGCGCGATACTGCACAGCGTCTTTTGCTGGCCCGAGAAGCGTCTCTGGGCCCGGCGCTGGCTGAACTTGCTGTAAGCGACAATGGCAAGGCTGCCGCTCACGCGCTGTGGACAATGGAGGGAAGAGGGGAGTTGCAGCGTGACCTGGTAATGCAGGTTGCGACAATGCAAGACCCCTGGCGCCAGGTGCAGGCTCTGAGAGCTGGTGCGGCTCAGTTGTCGATGCCGGATATGCTAGATCTATCGGCTGCTTTGGCACAGGCGCCGGAGCGTGTGCAGACGCAGCTCGCACTTGAATATCGTCGCCATGCCCCCAGCGGGGCTGTGCTTACCCAACTGCGAAAAACGCTCATAGCGAATCTTGATAGCGCCTATGTTAGACAGGCGATCGTTCGTGCGGTGCACGGTCAGGAGATGAACTTCCTGCCAGCGCTGTTAGAAGACCAGGGGCTGGCTACTGAAAGTGAGGCTGCGGCCAATGTTCTTGGAGCGATCGCTGCCAATGCTTATCGGCAGCTGCGCACGGATATGAAGTCTGCCGAGCCTGCCAATCCGGCGCTGAATACGCTACTTGCCCTGGTGGCCGGCACCGACAGTGAACAGGCCTGGCAGCAGGTGGCAATGCTGACAGCTTTCCGTGGTTTGACGCTCACTACAGGCTTCGAGCCCGTACATTTGGCTACCCAGCCACCGATTTTTGCTATCAGCGATGACAGCATTAGCGATGATTTAAGTGAGGCGCGGCTGTCAGGCCGTCGTGCTTTTACCTGGCCGGGTGATCTGCTGGCTCAGGGTATCGAACCTCTCACGCCCGAACAGCGCCGCCTCATGCAGCTCGGCGAAACCTTTTATGCACACTGCGCAGGCTGTCATGCTGAAGATGGTGCCGGGATTGCGGGCTTAGCCCCCGCGCTTGCTGGTGCAGACTGGGTCACCGGGCCACCTGAATGGTTGGGGCGAATTATCCTGCAAGGTCTAGTAGGCCCTTTGGAGGTTAACGGTGAGAGCCTCAATGGTGTTATGCCGCAGCATGGTCACCTACCGGAACTGACAGATGAAGTTCTTGCCGGGCTAATGACCTACTTGCGCCGGGCCTGGGGCAATGGCGCCGATGCGGTATCGCCTGAGCAAGCGGAGACCATCAGAACGAACAGCGCCGAGCGCGAGCAGCCCTGGACCGCGGCGGGGTTGCGCGAGGTTCCCATAGATCTTGGCTTTGGTGCCTTCTTGGGTGACTACTCGGTTAGCTTTATCACCATTGCTATCAGCCAACAGGCCGAGGGCCTGCATATGAAGGCCACTGTGGGAGGCGGCGGGCTGTTGACCCAGGTTGACGACAATCTCTTTTTGATCGAGTCAGACGGCCAGAGCGTTAAGCTGGAGTTTATTGTCGAAAGTGACGGCGCTGTGAATAAATTGATTTTGCATCGTGACGGACAAGACATTTCCGCCGAGCGCGATGAATGAACGGTTGCCGCACAATCACTCGCAGTGGAGCGTTACCATGAAACGAAGAAAATTCTTGTCCCAAACCGCTGGCATTGGCGCGGGCTTGTACCTGGCCAGTGCTGTTCCCGGATTTGCCACCGCGCCGCGCAAACTGGACGCCATTGGACTCCAGCTTTATACCGTCAATGACGCCATGGGGCGAGATTTTTGAGGGCACGCTGCGCACGGTGGCAGTCATGGGCTACCAGTCGATTGTCTTGTCAGCGCTTTCGCCAGCGGATCTGGGGAGCCCTAAAGCACTTGATCGTTTGGTCGGTATTTTCAACGAAGCCGGCCGCTTGTGTGCCAGCCATGAGACGACCTTCGGCTACCATAGTCATGATTTTGATTTTAAGTCGGTCGACGGTATCGTACCTTTTGACTATTTGCTGGCAAACACTGATGTAGCCAATGTGCAGTTTCAGCTGGATCTGTTTTGGGTGAACAAGGCAGGGCAGGATCCGTTGCATGACTTCCGTGACCACGGCCACCGCCTCAACAGCTGCCATATGACAGACATGGCGGCGGACGGTGATTTTGCCGAGGTCGGCGCCGGTGCTCTCGATTTCCGGGCGCTGCCCCCGTGCCGCGGCGGATGCTGGGGTGCGCTACTTCTTCGTCGAGCATGACAAACCCGCGGAGCCTTTAGTGACAGTAAAATAGTGGCTACGACTACCTTGCAGGTATGCGCTTTTAAAGCGCTTCTTATGCCGTCTGTAATGCGGCAAGTTAAATTGCGTCTTTTGGTCGATACCAGTTTGATAAAGATCTCAAGTCGCCAAACTTCGCCCAAATAGCCGATGTGCTATGAAGATCTATAGCGCGCCATTTTGCCCCCTGCTGGAAAATCCCTAGGCCCCCTGATTGGCGATGTTTCTTTGATCAGCCTATCGAAATATCTGGACGGCGTTTTGTCCTTAGCGTAGATTCTCGTGCCTATGTGCAGTTCTACAAACATCCGTTTCCGCCGCTGGCTATCCATTGCGCTATTTGCATTGCTGCTGGGCGCGCAATCTGCTCAGGCGGGGCACTTTCATGCCGGCCTCGTGTCCGCAGACAACTGCATGCAATGTTTGGTGGATTGTGGACAAGCCCTAAAGTCGAGCACTTCGCAAACTATCATTACAACCAAGCCGAGTTCTGAATCTCGGCCCGCGGTGTCGCCCGCTGCTTTTTCCACCCACTATCGTCTTGCCCCCCGAGGCCCTCCACCTCACTCCTGTTGATCCAAAAAACATTCAACTTTTAACAGGAAGACAGACATGAAACGCATTCTTTTGGCGACCCTTGTGGGTGCCGCCAGCCACGCTATGGCACAAAATTCTACTGAACGATTGGAGCACGTACTGGTGTCCGTGCCCATACACAAAAAAACCTCTGAAACCGCGTTGCCGGTGACAGTTTTATCGGGCGAAGCGCTGCGTCGAGCAGTGGCCAGTAATATCGGGGAAACACTGAATGGCATGCCGGGCATCGCCAGTGCGTCATTTGGTCCAGGTGTAGGTCGCCCGGTCATTCGGGGGCAACAAGGTGCTCGCGCCATAACGCTAAACAACGGCATAGCCGCAGCGGACGTATCGAGCCTCAGTCCAGATCACGCGGTTAGCGTTGAACCGATGTTGGCCGAGAGTATCGAGGTGCTCCGTGGGCCTGCCACATTGTTGTACGGAGGTGGCGCCATCGGCGGCGTGATTAATGTAATCGACAATCGTATTCCACGCGCATCGATTGAGGGTGTCCAAGGCTCAGTGGAGTATCGCAATGACAGTGCTACGAGTATGGACACTGCGACAGTTAAACTCGAGGCAGGTATCGGTGATTTTGCCTTCCACTTCAGCGGCACTACCCGAGACTTTGATAATCAGGATATTCCGGGCTTGGCTATCGATGAGGCGGCGCTAGAGGAGCAGGAAGAGCTGCTCGGCGGCGAGCACGATGAAGAGCATGAAGAGGAAGAAGTCGAAAATAGTAATGGGTTTATCGCTAACACCGACGGAGATTCAGATACCTACACGGTGGGCGCAAGTTATCAGCTTGGAGAACGAGGTTTTGTCGGTTTATCCTACAACAGCTTTGAAACAGTGTATGGAATACCCCCGGGCTCCCATGGTCATGAGGAAGAAGAGGAACACGAGGGGGAAGAGGAACATGAAGAGGAAGAAGAAATTATTCGTATCGATCTAAAACAGGATCGTTACGATGCGCAGTTGCATTACCACGATTTGGCGCCGGGTCTGATTGATGTGGCGCGAGCGTTCTTGACCTACACCGATTATGAGCACGTAGAACTCGAGGGGTCCGAGGTGGGAACTCTCTTTGAGCGCGAGACTTGGGAGGGTCGACTGGAATTGGTACGTGAGACTGAAGATCATTCGGTGTTAGGTCTTCAGTGGCGCTCAGATGAATTTGCGGCGATAGGTGAGGAGGCCTATGTTCCAAAAACCGATTCTCTAGAGTGGGGCGTTTTTTATGTTCAAGATTTCCATGCCGATGATTGGCAGTTCGAAGCGGGCGCGCGCGCCGATTGGGTCGAGCGGGATCCGGACGCAATGCTAGCCGACAAGGAAGACTTCACCAGCATTAGCCTCTCAGGTGCGGCTATCTACACCTTCAATCCGGCCTGGAGTCTGGGCTTGGCGGTGTCTCGATCAGAGCGAGCTCCGGCGGCAGAGGAGTTGTTCTCCAACGTAGACAACAGTGGTGAATCACTCGTAACTCACGCAGCGACCGGCATCATTGAAATTGGCGACCCGGGTTTGGATAAAGAGTCCGCAGTCAATGCTGATGTGTCACTGAAATGGCAGGCCGCGCAGTCTTGGGCAGAGTTGACTGTGTTCTATAACCGTTTCGACGATTATATTTTCCTGCTTAATAGTGGCACGGATGCAGATGAGACTCCGGTGTACGCGTACGAGCAAGACGATGCAGATTTTTACGGTGTTGAGTTCCAGTCTAGTTTTCACCTCGCCGATATCGCCGAGGGTGGTTTGGCACTGGAGGTGTTCGGTGATTTCATCAGTGCAGAGTTTGATAATGCGGGCGACATAGCGAGATTGCCTCCTCATCGAATCGGCGCAAAGTTGGCATGGACAGGCTCGGCGCTAGGAGCGTATGTGAGGGTGGTTGATGCAGGTGATCAAGATAACCCCGGTGATTTCGAGACCGAAACCGCAGGCTATACACGCTGGGATGCAGGTGTTGACTACAGCGTGACACTGGCAAATGATGTCGAACTGCTGGCTTTCCTGAAGTTGAAGAATATCTCCGATGAGGAAATACGATTGAGCACTTCGTTCTTGCGTAACTTCGCACCACAAGCTGGTGAATCAGTGGAGGCGGGTATTCGTTTGACCTTTTAGCGAGAAGTGCAGACGAGTTGCATTATTGCTAACTGCCCCGCCGCACACCACGGTCGTCTCAAGTTGAACTTGAAACAGCCGTGGTGTTTCGCAGGGCGGTTGCTTTAGATCGGAGGCTGGATTCCTTTGATCTTGACCAGTTAATGTGTCGGTACCTGCGATTTATCCACCGCTTACGATCGTGATTGATTTAGGGGGTTTTCAATTCAAGGGGTTCTACTTCAGTAAGCCTGTTACTGACGCGGTATTGCATTCCAACGATGTTCCTCAGGGGCGTTTATTCAGCATAAGAACGAAAGAGAAAACTGGGATAAGCTCAGGGAAATGTATCCATCTGAACTGCCGCGATGGAAAAATAAGCCGGCCAGTGGCGCGCGGTGAAGGGTTTGTTGCCCGGTCCAGTTTTTCGCCGCCGTTAGCAGGAACCCAGCGATCACCGCAAGCGCGTAGCCGAAAAGCAATTCATGAGCGTGCCATAGGCTGGCGCTTATCGAATCGGGGTCTGAGGGTGAGTGCGTTCAACGAGTGGAGTAGGGCGGTTGCTTGAGACCTGATTCCAGAATCCTCTGGTCTTAAAAAGTAAAGTTGTTAAAACCCCTTTCGGGGGTTTGGGCCAAAATAGCCATACAGCTCATAGGTGCTTATGCAATGGTAATGCCGTTTTGTATCTCACCTGTTTTAGCGCGACGCTTGAGCGAATCTTCTCGACTTCCGGCATAGGCGACAATTTGTCGACGATGAAGCGTTCCAGAGCATGCACGTCAGGCACTGCCACTCTTATCAGGTAATCTTCCTCTCCGGTCATCAAGTAACACTCCATGACTTCGTCGTAACTGGTAACCCGGTTTTCAAATTCAGAGAGCAGCTCACGCGCTTGAGCCTTTAAGCTTATGAAGATAAAAACGTTCAAATCAAGGCCAATACTAGCCGGGTCGAGCAGAGCAACGTAGCTTCGTATGAGTCCAGAACTTTCCAGTTTTTTGACACGCTTCAGGCACGGTGAAGGGGACAGATTGATTCGTCCAGCAAGCTCGGCGTTTGTTAGCTTGGCGTTTCTTTGGAGTTCGTGGAGGATTTTTTGATCGATTCCGTCAACTATCATTTTAAGTTCC
>JBLGAR010000162.1:0-9725 GCA_047612385.1 Cryomorphaceae bacterium
TGACGGCTCATTTTCACAGGATCTACCCGCCAAGCGACTCGCGAGAATATACGGAGTAAACCATTTTATTGTCAGTCAGGTGATGCCCGGACTGGGAAGAGACGTTGAGGTTCGCCCCGGAATGCGGAAAATAGTCTCCGACGTCTCCATTGCAGCAACCAAGCAGGTCGTGCGCGGCACGCTTGATTTTATTCAGCGCTATGCCTCTGTCGGACCCAAGCTGGGCACGGCTATGAACGCTGCAAATGGTTGATCGATCAACGCTTCACCGCCGATATTAATATTTTCTCTGGTTATGGTGTATCGAGCTTGGGTAAACTATTGAAAATGATGAGCGAAGAGGAAATGGCTGAACTCATTTTGAAAGGCGAACGTGCCACCTGGCCTAAAGCGCCCATCATTCGGACCACCACACGAATTGGTCGCGCGCTTGACACCATCCTGCACGCCTTTGAACTCGATGAGGCCCAGTGGCCAAAGAGAGCCCAGCGCACTGACGCTACGAGGAAAAGTGAACTCACGCGCAAGAAGGCCAGGAAAAAGACCGCCCAGGGTAAGCTGAAGAAATCGACTGCATAGTGAAAAGCCAGTGCAAAGCTAGTAGCCATCTTGAACCTGTAACCACAGAGGAAAACTATGTCAAGGATAGTCAAAAACATCCCGATAATGGATTTGATGTCCTACTTGCTGGAATCAGTCGACTCGCCTACGCACGTCGGATTTTTGCAAATTTTTAAACCTGTACATGGCAGCTCATCGGAAGTCGTCCAGCGCGTTCTCAAAGCCTATCGAACCAAAGCTGTCGGCCCGCCCTTTAATTACTACCCGGTGTTTTCACGCTTCAGTATGCCAAAATGGGCGGAGGCAGAGGAATTTGATACGGCCTATCACATTCGCCACGCAGCCGTACCTCAACCTGGACGCGACCGACAACTTATCGATAGGGTGATGGATTTGCACGCTGGCATGATGGATCGCAGCAGGCCAGGATGGATAGCCTATGTGATCGAAGGCTTGGAGAACGATTGCTTCGCCGTGTATTGGAAAGTGCATCACGCCTATATTGATGGCGCATCCGCTATCATGCGTCTCAACGCCTCGATGTCGAGAACTTCCGACGACTTGGACGTAATCCCACTGTGGGGGCCATTATTTGAACCTTCGAAGCCAAAGAAAGAGCTGACCCTGTCGGACTTGTTGGCGGAAACAGGCCAAGGCATTGCCACTCAGGCCAAAGTGATGCGAGAAATTGCGCAAGCTCTCACAAGGTCGATCAAACAGGCTAGGGGCCAACTGGAACGAGAATCTCCGCTGCCCTTTTCAGCACCAAAGTCCCTGTATAACAAGCCCGTATACGCCACGAGAAACTTAGGCGTGGGAGCAACGAGCATCGATCGTTTTATTCAGATCGCAAAAAAACAAAAGGTATCGGTCAATGAAGTAGCCCTTACCATCATTGGGGCCGCACTGGATCGCTACGGCGAATCAAACTCGCAGACTACGGACAAACAACTGGTTGCAGCCTGCCCTATGGCGGTGAGAAAAGAAGGCGATACGGATGCCTCCACTCAAATCGCTGCCATTCAAGTCAAACTGGGTAACAGCTCAATGAGTATCCGCCAGCGACTCGACCAGGTTGCCGCCTCATCCAGAGACGCCAAAGCAGAGGCAGCACAGATGTCTCGAGAGGCTCTCATGGGTTATCTGGTGTTGCTCGGAGGCGCGGCAACCATGGTCTCCAAGACGGCCCTGGGAGATTACATACCGCCTATTTCAAGTGTCAATGTGTCCAATGTTGCCGGGCCACGCCATCGCTGTTATTTAAGCGGTGCTGAAATGATACGCAGCTACCCCCTGTCCACACTGGCCGGAGGCACGGCGATCAATATCACCCTGGCCTCTCTGAGCGGCGAGATGACTTTTGCCGTGATCGCCGACACCAAGGCCGTTCCAAACACCCAGCAGATAGCCGATTTCATGCTTGAGGCGCTGGACGAACTGGAGATTGCCAGCGACCTGAAAAAGAACGTGCCACCAATTAAGAGAAAAGTCTGTAGGAAAAAGTCTCGCCCCAAGAACACACTCTAGCCAGCATTAATGTCTTAGAATCCCCTGCCAGCCCTTGAATTTATTGAGGTCTTGGGAGGGTCACTCGTTCTACATCTAGACTAGGTAGGGTGCGTAAAAGGAAGGTCCTCAGAGAATGACCCGGTTATCGATTCACAACTTCGCCGCTATCGCTGTGATCGTGGCACTGATTGCACTGTTTGGACTTATTAGCGTCCGCAGCTTGCCCATTCAGCTACTTCCAGATATCGAAAAACCCAATATAACCATCATGACTACATGGCGATCTGCTGCGCCAGAGGAGATGGAGGAATCGATCATCCAACCTCAGGAAAAGGTCCTGAGAAATATCGAAGGCCTGGAGAGCATGGCCAGTGATATCAATCGAGGTATGGGTAATGTTCGTCTGACGTTTCGAGTGGGCTGGGATATGCAGCGCGCGCTCATCGACGTGATTAACCAGCTTAACCAGGCAACAGACCTGCCGATTGACGCCGACGAGCCCAGTATCAGTTTGGGCGGTGGCGGTGGTCGAGGACAGGCGGCATCATTGCTTATTTATACTCTTGCGGGCAATGACAATCGCGACGTCGCTACCTATCAGGCTCTGATAGACCGAGAGGTCGAGCCCCGACTAGCTCAGGTTCCCGGCGTAGCGAGAGTCAATCTAGCGGGAGAACGAGAACCGGAAATACACGTCACTTTAGACACTGCGCAACTCGCCGCCCGCAATATCAAGTTGTCACAAGTGTCAGACACTCTGAGCAAAGCGGTCGATGTTTCAGGAGGTTTCGCTGATATCGGCAGGCGTCGCTATACCGTGCGCTATCTCGGGCAGCGAGAAATCAGCGAACTCGGAGAATTGGTCGTCACCTGGCAGAATGGCGAACCCGTGCGCCTCGAGGACGTGGCGGACATCAAAATCGGCATGCGCAAGAGGAGCAATCTATCGTTGCGCAACGGCTTCCCCGCCTACTACATCAGCATGATCCCAAGTAACGACGCCAATACCGTTGAGTTACTGGATGCTCTCAACGCGACCATTGTGGAAATTAATCGAGATGTGCTGGGTCCCGAAGGTTTAACGATTGAACTGAGTTTCGATGCCTCGTTGCACATTCGCAGGGCGATAGCACTCGTGCAGCAAAATTTGCTGCTGGGGCTCGGGTTGGCCAGCCTAGTTCTGTGGTTTTTTCTGCGTGATCTGCGCGCCACGTTGGTCATCGCTGCCACCATTCCAATTTCTCTACTGGTCGCTTTCGTGGTGTTAAACCTGACCGGAAAGACGCTCAACGTGATTTCACTCGCCGGGCTCGCATTCGCAGTAGGGCTGGTGATGGACGCCGCCATTATTGTGCAGGAAAACATTGTCAGACTGCGTGCAGCAGGATTAAGCCCGCTGGATTCCACCTTGCAAGGGTGTAGGGAAGTGTGGGGGGCCTTGTTCTCCTCAACACTTACCAGCGTCGCCATATTCCTGCCGATACTATTTATGGAGGGAGTCGAGGGGCAGCTGTTCAAAGATCTGGCAATCACATTAACGACGGCGGTAAGCATATCCCTTATCACGGCTATGACTATATTGCCTGCCGTCGGGATGCAACTGAACACCGATGAAGTACAACCGGATGTCTTTAAAAACCGCTGGCAGAAAATTGCAGACGGTGTTGTACGGCTAACCAATAATTCGAAACAGCAGTTAGCCTGGGTGCTCGGAATTCTCAGTGCTTCAATCCTGCTCAGTGTAATGCTGCTTCCCAAAGTCGATTTTCTGCCGAAGGCACGCATTGATGCGATACAAACGTATTTTTCAGTGCCACCAGGTATCAACCTGGATACTCTTGAGAAAGAACTGGGCAGCGAAGTGGTCCGCCGACTAAAGCCCTATTACGAGGGAGAAAAAGAACCGGCGATCCGCGGCTATAACTTCGCCAGCTTTGGCGCTGTTGACACCATGACCTTCATCTACCCGGAAAAATCCGAAGACGTACCCGCCCTACTCAACCTGTTGCGCAACGACTTGTTTACTGGCCTTATAGATACCATCGCCTATGTCAGCCAGTCGTCGATGTTGAACCTGAATGACGACGGCCCCGACGCGATCAATATCGATATTCAAGGCGCAGACCTGGACCAATTAAAAGCGGCGGCGACCAAAACCATGGAATTGGCCCAGGGCCTGTGGCCCGACGCAGTTGTATTTTCTCAACCCGATCTCAGCGCCGGAGAAGCTGAACTGCGCGTGTATCCCAACGAGCAACGCATCAGCTTGGCAGGGCTCGACAGGCACGAAATTGGAAGCATAGTGCGAGCCTACACCGACGGACTTTTTGCCGGAGAGTATTTTGACGGCAACCAACGCTATGACATCGTTTTACGGGGCGAACCCTGGAGCTCGCCCGAGGAGTTGGCTGCAATGCCGCTGGCCACACCATTGGCAGGTGTTCAAACCATTGGAGAGCTGACAGATATTCGACGGGGTATAGGCCCTGCAAAACTCCAGCGGGTAAACGGGCAAAGGACCATCACTATATTTTTGATTCCGCCCGATAATATACCGATGGAAGAGGCACTGGAGCGGCTGAGGAACGAAGTAGAGCCCATGGTCAAACCCCTGTTGCCCGATGGCGCCCGCTTGGGCTATCGCGGCAGTGCAGATCGCCTCGCCGAAGCTCTGCATACCGTAGGCATCAACTTTCTATTAGCACTTTTTATTCTCTTCTTGATTATGGCCGCTATGTTCAAATCTGGAAAAGACGCGCTGCTGGTTTTGTTGGTAATGCCAATGGCGATCGCGGGAGGGATCACGTCCCTGAAGATTCTTAACCTGGTGACTTACCAGTCCCTGGACCTATTGACCATGATCGGTTTTATTATTCTTCTGGGCTTGGTGGTCAACAACGCTATCTTATTAGTTGATCAAACTCGCAGCGCCCAGAGACAGGGCCTGAGTAACGCTGCAGCCGTCCATCAGGCTGTACTCTTCCGTGCCCGCCCGATCTTCATGAGTACGCTGACCAGTATTTTCGGCATGCTACCCCTGATGTTGATTCCAGGCGTGGGATCTGAGATTTATCGCGGTCTTGCGACGGTCATAGTAGGGGGCATGTTTGTCTGCGCAATATTTACACTGCTGCTACTGCCAAGCTTGCTGCGTCTGACGTCCACGAGAGAGCCTCTATGAATAAACCTACAATTCACTCATTTTTTGCAGCACTGGTTGCCAGTTTTCTCGCTGGCCCTGGCGTTTCCGTGTACGCTCAGGAAGCACCAGTCCCTGTGGAAGTTATGCAGGTTCGAGAACTACCGCTAGAACGTATGCTCTCGCTCTCCGGAAGAATTTATAGCCGCAATGATGTCTCCATGAGCTTAACGCTGCCAGGTGAACTTGAGTGGGTCATGGAGGCTGGCAGCGAAGTAGAATCTGGAAATGTGATTGGCAGTTTAGATCAAAAGCCGATAGCCCTGCGCAAGAACGAACTCGAGCATCTTGCCGAGCGCGAACGCGTCAATGTTAAATATCTCGGTAGGGAACTGGTTAGACTCAAACGGCTACGCAAAGACAACAATGCATCGGAACGTCTGGTGGACGAGAGCGAGTCACATCGAGACATCTCGGATTCGGTATTGAGCTCTATCGAGTCGCGAATTCAACAGTTGGACGACGAACTTCGCCGTTCACAATTGGTAGCTCCCTTCTCCGGTGTTATTGCCCAGCGCTACAAACGCGGCGGTGAATATGCCCAACCCGGTGATGTCATCGTTCGGCTGGTAGATATGCGCTCGCTTGAGCTAAGATTCCAAATGCCGGTGGCGTATCTGCGACGTGTGGCAACGCAGGATATTATTCACTTCACCAGTCATTCTGAAAACAATGGTAGTTCGTCGAAGGCGCACTTGGAGAAAACATCTGCACAGGTACGCTCTATTATTCTCGCCGCCAACCCAAACTCACAGACCTTCGAAGTACTGGCAGATTTCGAGAACTCATCAGCATCACCTGTGATCGCTGGACAGTTGGTTACCGTCGGCGTGTCACTGGCCGAAGCTAACGCTAGCCTGCAAATTCCGCGCGATGCGATTGTATTGCGCGAAAAAGGCAGTTATGTGTTTTTAATATCCAAAAGCAATACGGCCAAAAAAGTAGATATCGAAGTAGGCGAAGGCTCCGGAGCGTGGATTACTGTCACAGGAACGCTAAGCGCCGGTGATCGCATAGCCATACGTGGGGTTGAGCGATTACAAGATGGGCAGCAGGTGCTCCCGGCCGACTCTTAGAAATCCATGAAAAATTTGGGCATTCAGCCCTGTCCCAAAACACCGGCCTGCTTTTCACTGATATGCCCCGTTCGATACAACCACCGAATCGTATCAGACATGGAATCTTCAACTGGACGAAATTCGAAATCGAGAACATTCTCCACTTTGCTATTGTCCATTTTGACCCACCTGGTAGCATATTCCATGGCCTCTTCCCCCATGGGAACGTCGGTGGGCAGGTAAGGACTCAACTTGTCGAACACCCTCCCCGCCAACCTCATAAAGCTCGCTAGCACTGGCACCTTCACAAGCCTTCTTTCGGTGATCTTTTCCAGTAGCTTAGCAAGTTCAGGCCAGGCTAAATAGTGGCCGCCCAAGGTGTAGTTGCCCGACTCGGGCTGTTGTTCAAGCAGCCGTAAATGTACTTCTGCCAAGTCCCGAACATCCACATACTGATTGCCACCTGACATCAACGGTACGAACGTCGTCAAGAAAGTTTGCATTCCAATATGTGCTTCAGTCAGACCGGGGTCGTCGGGCCCAATAACAGTCGCGGGATAGGTAATGTAGATTTGCGCGCCTTCACTCTGTAGCTCTCGCACATATGCTTCACACGCTACCTTGGATCGCCCATAGGCATTTTTCGCAACTCCCAGTGGAGAGTTCTCATCAAGAATAGTAGCGGCGGGGTCAAACAGGGCTGTTACGCTCGATACATGAATTATAGGGCCTATACCCAGATACAAGGCGGTACCTATAACAGTCTTGGCACCCTCTACATTGGTTTTGAACACTATATCGGCATCATTGGCATCGGTAGAGACCATGGCAGCCGCGTGAATAACCGCATCACATCCCTTCAATGCCGCAGCCACTTTTTCCCGATCAGTGATATCACCGCGAGTGTAACTGACGCTGCTTTCATCGCCGTACAATTTCAGCATTTTGTCCACACTGCGTATCAACAAACTCACAGTGTGTCCTGCCTTCATTAACGCTATAGCTGTATGGTAGCCAACAAATCCGGTACCTCCAGTTATCATTACGCGCATACACTACTCCTTGCTTCCCGCGCCAACATAAACACAAAGGCTATCCCAGATAAGCCTGGCCGCCATCAAGACCAATACTCTGACCGTTGACATAGGCACTGTTGTCACTGCAAAGCATAGCAACAAATCGGCCAATATCCGCCTCGCATTCACCTATCCTGCGTTGCGGTATGCCGTTGAGAAACACCTGCGCCTCCTCAGGGTTTTTATTCATCCACCACTCTAAACCCGGAGATTTGGCATGGGGCAATATCACATTGGTGCGAATACCTTCTGGACCCCATTCACATGCAGCCGCTCGGGTGAGCGAGCGGATTGCCTCTTTTGTAGCAGCATACGCACCGTAGCCGGTCATATCCCAGCGCTTGCCTGCTGAGCTGGCGAGATTAACAATACAGCCACCATCTTTGAGGTAAGGTCGGCAAAGCTTCATCAGCCTAAAGGTGGCAAGGGGGCCGGATTCCCAACCTGCGGCGAAGCTCTCTTCTGTCACTTCATCAAGGGTTCCAAGTGGCACTTCCTGGGCATTGTTCACCAATATATTGAGCCCCCCAAAGTGTTCGATGACGTGATCGACACACTCGCGCATAGAATCCGTTGATTTCACATTGCACACTATGGGCAGTGCAACGCCGCCTCGCTTTGCAATTATGTCACAGGTTGCTTTAAGCTTGGCCTCAGTGCGACCCGTTACTGCGACGGCGGCACCTTCAGCAGCCAAGGCCAGGGCGATACCCTGCCCCACTCCCTGTCCCGCGCCAGTCACCAACGCAATTTTCGATTCAAGCATCATGAGCTAGATCTCCTAGAAAGTAACGATAGAATTTTTCGCCGCACAGTATCACCGAAAAACGGCGGTGTAAGGGTGCTAGTTCTCAGAAGAAACCTATCCGTTCAGACAATTGAACCGGAGCTTGTGTGCTGGCAATTAGGCGTGACTAAACCCGCTCTAGCGTTCGCTCAACAATCGCATTCTTTCCTTGTAGGCTTTGGGAGACTGGCCCGTCCAGCCTTTGAATGAGCGAACAAAGGAGCTTGGCTCAGTGAAACCCAGGTATTCGGCCAAGTCAGCGACTTTGGCATCGTCGTGAAGAAGCCTGTCGATCGCAATACCACAGCGCACCTCGTCCTTAAGCGCTTGATAGCTGGTCGTCTCCTTTTGCAAACGACGACGCAGGCTGGATTCTGACATATGGAGGTGATCGGCAATTTCGGTAAAGGATGGCATGCCGTTCGGCATATCTATCGCCACCAGAGATTTAATGGCCGCGCTAGTGCTCGCGGGCCCGCGCTCGGAAGCAATAAGTTGGTAAACCATGTTGTTCAAAAACTCCTGCAAGGAGTCAATGGTATGCACCACCCGACGCTGAAGCAACTCGGCGCTAAAACAAAGCGTATTCTCGTCAGCATCAAAATATATAGGGCAATTCAATGCCTTGGTCAGGCTCTGATGATAGGCCTCATTCAGATAGGGCGCGGCCACCTTGACCTCGTCGGTGTCAAGCGGCTGACCCGTCAGCCAACCGCAAAGGGCGTGCCACACAATTAGGCCCGAAGCATGCGCAACAGTGTCTCGATACGCTGCCCGGTCCCAGGGCTCCGGCACGAGTGGACCGGGCTCGTCTTGCAAATTGATGCGGTAACTCAACTTAACCTGATCCTGGCCCGGCTCCTCTATCAACTTAATATTGTAGGAGAGCATGGGAAACAGCAGCTTATCGAACCGCGAGGCGAGCCTCAGGGCATCACCAAGCGTTTTGGAACTGATAATACAATGACACATCAATTGAAAAGCTTCACTACCCAGGCCTGCTGCCCAGGGAAGGGGTTGCCCCAAAGTCTGCATTTGCAACACAGTAGCTTTGTATAGCCTGGAATATTGCTGTGCGGGTAAGCCCTGATCCGGGGGTAGCTGCGCGATACGCTCAGGCACAATATTGACCGTTGCAGCTATCTCATCAACGTTCAAACCAATGCGTTCGATATAGTCGAACAATCGGAGAAATTTCTTGGCACGGACCGTTATTTCGCTCATACAAAGCTGCGGTAGCTAATGTCCATAAATCTGGCTTTTGAGGCTCTACTTTTAATCTCTGCAAAGACTAACATAGATCCACAAAATTCAAACTTCGTCATATTTACATTGTCCCATAGGGAAGGATCATGACCGCGCAGGCAAGAGAACACCTTAAACACGAAGTCATGGTTGGCGGTGGCTTCAATATGCTATTCAACGGCGGTATTGCCTACTGGCTGCTCAGCGGAGGCCCAGCAATGGCCTGGACTGGAAGCAGCAGCTTTGTGGTCGACATATTTGCCACAGCATTTATTCTCCCCTTCATTGTC
>JBLGAR010000163.1:0-9387 GCA_047612385.1 Cryomorphaceae bacterium
ATTGTGCTTTGCGGGACAAGACAGGGCTCACGAAGTGAAAAGGACGCGGGGTATTCGGGTCGTATCATGTCTTTTTTGGGTCGGCTACCCATTAGATACTCACGCTCTGTTGTACTGGTGTTTTCGCTTATTGTCTTGGCGGGGTTTTATGCGGCCACAGAGGTTCGTGTCGACGATGACCCTATCAGCATATTCCACGCTGAGGAACCGATAGCAATTGCCGACAGGATGATCAATCAGCATACCAACGGAAGTAATACATTAGATGTTGTTGTTGAAACTCAGGCTACAGAAGAGCTGTTTGATCCAGTCAAGCTGGCGAAGATTGAAGCATTGCAATTGTACATCTCCACACTCCCCAACGTCGGTGGCTCGGTTTCGATCGTAGATTATTTGAAGCAGATGAATCGAGCTATGAATGATAATAGACCTGAGGAATATCGGCTTCCATCGACTCGAGAAGCGGTGGCCCAGTACTTTCTGATTTACGCTGCAATGTCTGATCCAACTGATTTCGAGGAGGAAGTTGATTATGACTATCGCTTGGCAAACGTCCGAGTCAATCTTACTTCGGGAGGGTATCAGGCGACTAAAACCGTTGTAGACTCACTCGAGTTGTATTTGGCGAAGCATTTTAATGATGCTGAGATGCAGGCAAACCTTAGTGGAAGGGTACAGCTCAATTATCAATGGATAAAGGAATTAGCAGCAAGCCATTTTTCTGGTATGTTTGTTGCGCTGGTGTTGGTTTGGGTTGTCTCTTCTTTGTTGTTTAGGAGTGAAATTGCGGGCTTCTACACTCTTATTCCTGTGGGCGGGGCTGTCCTTGGGGTCTATACAGTGATGGTTTTGAATGGGATTACGCTAGGCATGGGGACTTCTATGTTTGCCGCAATCGCCATTGGGCTTGGAATAGATTTTTCTATTCATACGCTGGATCGTTTGAGGGTGCTCACTAAGAGCCATAAAGGCAACCTGAATCTAGCGCTGGTTGATTTTTATCCTTCAACAGGCAAGGCACTTTTCTTTAACTTTCTTGCAGTAGCTTGTGGTTTTGGCGTCTTGTTAGCTAGCGATATTAGCTCTTTGACGAGCTTCGGAGGTATCGTTATGTTGTCTATTGGGTTCAGCTTTATTGCGAGCATGATTTTGTTACCCGCATTACTGCTCTGTTTTCGTCCAAAATTCTTGTTTCTTGAGGGAAATTATTCTCCAGGCGGGTATTTTCTACTGCGTCTATTACTGTGTGCTTCTGTTCTTTTGTTTCTGGTCTTGTCACCATTTTCATCGAAAGCATTTGCCGAAGAAAAAATGTTGGCGGGAGAGCTTGTCCAGCGGGTTAATGATGTAGCCCAAGGTCATCAGGTAACGCGAAAGCTCTCCATGGAAATGATCGACCGCAGAGGGAAATCTAGATTTCGAGAGACCATTGGTTATCGACAAGATTTTGACGAGGGAAGAAAGACTGTTCTCTTTTACCTTACTCCGGCGAACGTGCGCGACACGGCCTTTTTAACATGGGATTATGATGACCCACTCCTTGAAGATGACCAGTGGCTGTACCTTCCTGCACTTCGGAAAGTTCGCCGTATCTCGGCCGGAGATAGGGGGGGCTACTTTCTCGGAACGGATTTCACGTATGAGGATATTAAACAAGATGGGAGGCTGAGTACAATAGACTATGATTACACGGTAGTTCCACCTCCTGATGGCTATTTCAATAACATGCGTGATGCTGACTATACGTTCCTTGAAGCTGTTCCAAAAACAAAGGTTATAGCTGCTGAGTTGGGTTATTCCCGAACTGTTATAATGATTGATAAAAAGAATTGGATTGTTCGAGGCGTAGAATTTTGGGATACAAAAAGTGAACACCTAAAGACGTTGAACGCCAGCGAGGTTGAGAAGGTTCAGAACATCTGGACCCGAGTTATTTTGACCATGGAGAACCATCAAACGGGACACAAGACAACGTTGACACTAAGTGGCGTAGACTATGACAGCCCTGTGCAGAGTTCACGTTTCTCTAAGCAATCGATAACTCGGGGTCACTAATTGTTGATGCCCTATTTTTTACTGTTTTTCTTGATATGGTCTGTTCCGCCGTTGGCCGACGCTGCGGCCGATTCTCATGAGATTGCGTCTATTGATGGCATACGGGTAGGGCGCACGTCAGGACGTTCACGAGTGGTTTTCGACTTAAGTGGGCCTTTGGCTTTCAAAATAAAGAAACTGGATTCTCCCCCTAGATTTGCAGTGGAGTTTGAGCGCGTAGATAATGCATTAGTTGTAGCTAAAAATACTTTTTCTAAAACGCCGATTACTGACCTTACAATACACTCTGCTGGGGACTCGAGATATACGTTTACCTTTGATCTTATTTCTGATGCCATAGACGCGCACGTTTTTCCTCTTTTACCCTATCAGGCACGCGGTTATCGTCTTGTTCTCGATTTTTTCGAGTCCCCGGAAGAGATTTTGGGTTCGACTAAAGTGGTAAGCCCCAGAACGGCAGAGCCTCCAGTGCCGGAAAAGGAAAAAAGAGACGATTCGTTTGCTAGTCCTCGCTCGATGGATATGTCGCAGCTTGATACAGGCGATTCTCAATTCAGTGGTACCTGGGAGCACGAATGGTCATACGCAGATTCAAACTCTTCAAGTCAAAAATTTGAATCTGTTATTGAGCCGCGCTGGGATCAGAAACTAAGCGACACACTTAGCTTTACTGCAATAGTGCGTGCGCGTTTGGATGCTACCGGAGATCTGGGGCCAGATGAACAACGGCCGAAAAACTATTCACAGATTAACGGTCCGCTGCACAATGAAAAGTATTCTGAGTTGAGCGTGCGCGAGCTTTATGTAGACTTCGACCTCGGGGATTCCTTTTTGCGATTAGGGAAACAACAGATTGTTTGGGGGCAAGCCGATGGTATAAAGATACTCGACGTTGTCAATCCGCAAAGTTTTCGTGAATTTATTCTGGATGACTTTTCGGGTTCACGGATACCACTTTGGACCGTAAAACTCGACCATAGCGTTGGTGATTTTGGTAATCTAGAGTTTCTCTGGATACCCGATACCAGTTATCACGAATTTGCTGAGATAGGTTCGCCGTACTTTATCACTTCTCCTAAATTGGTTCCCAATCTCCCCATAAGTATTCTTTTAGGAGGACGTGAAATCGATAAGCCAGATGATCCATTTTCTGATGCTGATGCTGGTGTTCGTTTGACAAGTTTCTGGGGTGGCTGGGACGTGAGTTTCAACTACTTGTATCACTATCAAGATACGCCAGTTTATTATCAGAATCGATTACCGAGCGGCGACGTTGAACTTCGTCCTGAGTATGAGCGTAATAACTTATTGGGTGGAACGTTAAGTAATGCTTTTGGTGATGTAACAGTCCGCGCTGAAGTGGCTTATAACTCTGATACATTTAATCTCACGAGTGATTTGACAGGACGTGGAATTCTGGAGTCGGCTGAAGTGTCATCTGTTTTAGGTCTAGATTGGCAGACGTCTTCAGACATGCTTGTTAGTACGCAATGGTTTTACAGTCGGTTACTAGACTATAAAGAGGGCACTATCCGCGATCAAGATGAACAGATGGTTTCCCTTCTGTTACAAAGAGATCTCTATAACGCAGCGTGGCAGATCAGGATGTTGTCTCTGTATTCTTTTAATGACAAAGACTCTCTTGTTCAGTTAAAGCTTAAGTACTGGGTGAACAGTAGTTTGGAAGTCTGGTTGGGTGCAGATATTTTTGGTGGCAATCGACTGGGCCTTTTTGGCCAATTTGAAGATGAAGACAGGGTCCTTATTGGATTTAAGTACGGTTTTTAACTCCGACTGTAATCTGAAGAATCTCTCATCCTCTGAGGATTGCCCGCTATCCTAATATCATTTGAGTTGATATTTTTCGAGCATCGAATACATGGTTGGTCTTGTAATTCCCAGTAGTGTCGCCGCATCCGAAATACTGTCGTCACAGTGGCTGAGTGCTCGAACAAGGGCTTTCACTTCCGCTTCTTCTCGAATTTCTCGTAAATTGAATGGCATGGGTTCTGTCTTAGTCTCCTGAAGTTCCATATCTTCTGCGGATACGTGGCTCCCTTCGGCCATTATTATGGACCTCTTTACTCTACTTTCTAGCTCTCTGACATTACCCGGCCATTCGTACGCCTCAATAGCCTTCACTGCGCCGGAGTCAAAGTGTCTTGCCTTGCTTTTTAGCTCTTGCGAAAATCTTGCGAGAAAAGCCTTTGCTAAAACGAGTGCATCGCCGTCCCGCTCTTTGAGGTTGGGGATCTTGATGGTAATTTCACTTATACGATAGTACAAATCTTCTCGGAACTGCCCGGCGGTTATCAGCTGGGCCAAGTTTTGATGAGTGGCACAAATAATACGGACATCCACCGGAATTTCCCTGCGTCCGCCGACCCGTTCAACCACCCTCTCCTGAAGAAAGCGTAGTAGCTTGGCTTGCAGTGAGATCGGTAAATCGCCGATTTCGTCTAGAAAAAGTGTGCCTTTGTCTGCGTATTCTATTTTTCCAAGTGTCGTTTGTGTCGCGCCGGTAAAAGCGCCCTTTTCATAGCCGAATAGTTCACTCTCCAGCAAGTTTTCCGGTATCGACGCACAGTTGATAGCCACAATTTTGTGTTCCGAGCGGCCGCTTAATTCGTGAATCGCTTGGGCAAAACGCTCTTTCCCCGTTCCGCTGGCACCCAATAGTAATGTCGTGACATCTGTAGGTGCCACCTTTTCAATGGTGCGGCAGGCCGCGAGCATTTGGGGGCTCGTGGCGATAATACCTTCCAGTGGCATTTTGTTTTGCGGCATACTCAGGCGACGATTTTCCATTTCCAGTTCGTACACCTGGTAGGCTCGACTCACTATTAGTGAAAGAATTTCAGGGTCGGCGGGTTTCTGATAAAAATCGTAGGCTCCCTGGCTAATGGCTTTTACGGCGTTTGCCCGGTCGTTGTCGCCGGTAACCACTATCACCTTAGTTTCGGGTGCCAGCGCCATGATTTCGTTTAGTGTGGCCAGCCCTTGGGTCACTCCACCCGGGTCGGGAGGTAGGCCTAGATCCAGTAATACGACCCCAGGCTGAAAGCGGCGGAGGTGCGCGATCGCTTCCTCGCGATCCCCTGCAATGGCAACTTCAAAGCCCTCAAAAGCCCAGCGCAGCTGCTTTTGTAATCCTTTGTCATCTTCGACGACTAGAAGATGTTTTTTACTTTCCTTCACTTACTTTACCCCTGCCCAATTATCATTTCTTTGTATCTGTTTGCCATCTAAACACGGTAGGTGGATGCGGAAGAGAGACCCTTCACCGGGCTTGCTCTCTGCCCGGAGGTCTCCACCCATGCTGCGGATGAACTCTCGTCCTTCAAAAGCACCGATGCCCATGCCGGTTAACCCCTTGGTTGACTCGAAGGGTTTAAACAATTTGTGCTTGACGAAATCCTCGCTCATGCCGGTGCCGCTGTCTTGTATTTCTACGATTGCAGTGTTGCTGCTTTGGCGAAGTAGCACCTTGATTTGTCCAGAGCTGTCTGTTGCCTCCTGGGCATTTTTGACCAGATGACAGAAGACAGTGTGCAGGCGTTCACGATTGGCCATGATTGAAATATCTTTAGAGCTGATGTCCAGACTGGGTGTTGGCTGTTCGTTAGCTCTTGTCGCCAACACTTCACGCAGAAGCTCGCCGAGATTTACCAATATGGGTTCCGACCCCCGAACCCCGCTGCGCATTTGCTCCATAAGATTAGTCATGCGTGTAACGGAGTTGTTTACAGTGGAAATCATATCATCGACGAAGTCGGGGTTAGTCTTGTGTTTTTCAGCGTTGGCAACCATCAGTGATTGCTGTGCGAGAATATTTTTCAAATCATGAACTACGTAAGCGGATAGCCGATTGAAAGCGTCAAACTGCCGGGCCTCTACCAACGCGTTGTTTGCCTGATACTGTGCGAGATGGCTGCCTGCCTGCCGGCCGGCCGTTTTCAGAAGGTCTCTGTCCTCCCAGTTGATCGAATTTTTTAGATCAGAACCGATCAATAATAAAACACCGTGAAGTTTATCACCAAACGTCAATGGAATAATAAGCCAAGCGTTCGCGATGGATGCGAACTCAGGTGGCAATTGTAAGTTTTGATAAATGTCGGGATCTCGATTAAGTTCGTCGATGTTGATGACCCACTCAGTTGTTTCCAGCCATTTAGAAAGGCTTTCCATGTCCGGATAGATATCGGGTTCCTGCATTTGCCAATGGGACAGCAAGGGGTACCTGCCGTCATCGGAGTAGCCCCACAGCAATCCGGATGAACTGCTTACTAGCGGCGCCATGGCTCGAACGATCCCGTCGGGGACATCAACTTCAGTTTCGGCCAGGGCTCTAGTAAAATTCTGCCACTGCTCGCGGTAATCGTATTTGTAGCTAAAAAAATGTTTGCTCAGAAATACCCTCGTTTGCGCTCTAATTCTGCCGGAGAAGAGTACAGCCAGTAGAAGCATGCCGGCAATGACCAAGAACAAGATTTGAATCACCGACCCCCAAGTGCCCCCGAGGTACTTCAGGAAGTAGCCAGCGAAAGACATCAGCAGCAGATAAAACCCGGCGCCGAGCAACGTCACTGAGTGAAAAACAACCTGGCGCGATACGTGAATGTTTAGTTTCCAGTCGGTGTTTCTTGCAATCGCGATCGCGATTAACGGTGTGGCGAGCGCATTGGCTAATCCTCTGGCCTGCCACAACTCGGGGGACAGCTGACGAAATAGCATTGCCTCCGCATACATGAAAAAATCGTAGGCAAAAATCACACCGAGACCAAGGCACAAATACTTTATTGACCAGAGTTCGCCCGCACTGGAGTTTCTAAAAAGTTGTTCCAGCAATAGCAAGCCTATAACGGAAATGCCCAGCCAGGTTGCGAATGTGATATCACTGTGGACTTGAGCGGATAGATTGTAATAGTTTAAGATTTCAGGAGTGAGAAAGAGGGCGGCGAGAACGGCGGACAGCACTGCAATGAAGTGCGGGAGCCATCGGGTTCCACCTAGTAAGGTTTGATCGCCGCTAAAGCGCAGTCCGATAAGTTGCAACAAACAAAAGGTCCAGCCTGCGTTTCTAAGGACTTCAGTCAACTGCATTAGCTTCACAGGTGGATAGCTCATCATGTTGCCGGCAACGATTGTTCCCGCCCAGATGGCTGACAAACTGCTGGCCGCTATGAGTACACCCCCAAACGGTCGTCCCCGCCAGGCGATGCTCAGTAATAATGTCAGGACCGCGAAACTCAGGCAGCCTGCCAGGTAGCTAAGCATTCCAATATTGATGGTCATTTCCAGATCCAGTCGTGTTGTTTTTAGAAAGCTTTCGTTGAAACGTGGCCCAAGTCACGCTTTGCCGTAGTCTGCTCCACTGTTAGACACTATACTTTGATCTGCTTGGTGTAAATGCATTGGCCTTTGGAGTGAGACCCAGTGCACATTACATTTGAGGCACGCAAAACAGCGCAGACTTGGTTGATAATATAACAAGGAATAGGTAAAAATGACGGATACCATAGCGATAGTTGGTTTGGGCTATGTAGGTCTGCCTCTGGCGGTGGCCTTTGGCAAGAAAATCAAAACGATAGGCTTTGACCTGAATGAGAAAAAGCTCGAGAACTATCGCCTTGGGAAGGACCCCAGCGGTGAGGTGGATGGGCAGAGTTTTGCCGACGCTACGCAATTGGAGTTCACTTCAGACCCAGCAATGTTGTCACGCGCTCAAATTATTATTGTCGTAGTTCCCACACCCATTGATGAGGCCCAGCGACCAGATCTCAGACCATTGGAAGGTGCCAGCCGCACTGTGGGCGAATATATGTCTCCAGGCACCACAGTTATCTATGAATCAACAGTTTACCCTGGCTGTACGGAAGAAGTGTGTGTACCGATTCTAGAAAAGCACTCGGGACTAGCATGGCAAGGACGAGCCGGTGTCGCAGGCGAGGGGGCTGGTTTCTTCATTGGCTACTCTCCCGAACGCATAAACCCGGGCGATAAAGTGCATCGCCTTGAGACCATTACCAAAGTTGTCGCTGGGGATACACCGCAGACGCTGGAGCGCGTTGCCAGCCTTTACGAAATGGTTGTGGATGCAGGAGTGCATCGTGCAGCCACGGTTAAAGTGGCGGAAGCCGCCAAAGTGATTGAAAATACTCAGCGTGATCTTAATATTGCATTGATGAACGAACTTGCACTCATATTCAATGAGCTGGGCATAGACACTTTGGATGTTCTCGAAGCGGCCGGCACGAAGTGGAACTTCCTTCCCTTTAGGCCTGGACTGGTAGGGGGGCACTGTATTGGTGTTGATCCTTACTACCTGACCTATAAAGCGCAAAGCGTTGGCTTTCATCCTCAAGTAGTATTGGGTGGGCGTCAAACCAACGATAACATGGGTAAGTTCATTGCCGAGCAGACCGTCAAGCAGCTTGTTTCACTTGGGCACCCGGTCAGTGGGGCCAAGGTGACTGTTTTAGGTCTGACCTTCAAAGAGGATTGCCCGGATTTAAGAAACTCTCGAGTACCCGATATTATCGATGAGCTCACAGAATACTGTTGCGATGTATCCGTTCACGATCCATTGGCAACGAGCGCCGAAGCGCAAAGAGAGTACGGGCTGGAATTGTGCGAGTGGGGGTCATTGCCGAAGGCACATGTCGTCATTCTGGCGGTACCTCACAAAGAATATCTCGAAGGCGTAGAGGGCAAGGTCGCCTCGTTACTGACGTCAGATGGTATCGTAATAGACGTAAAGTCTGTTCTCGATAGATCGAAGATCGCCGATGCGGGCATACGTATTTGGCGCCTCTGAGTTCCCTGATTCCAAATTTCAAAGAGGGCTGCGGGTATAATATTTCCGTTTTTATACTGCCAGTCCAATTCGATACTATTTAATGGTGACTACCGGTGATACATCGCTCCTGGCTTTTTCTTTCTTTATTAGCTCTCGCCCTGGGATCGGCTTTGCCGAGTCAGGCCACTGCAGGAGAAACAGCTCATAAATATTATGAAGACGCCCAGCGTTACCACGATAACGGGGATCAAAAATCTGCCCTGATTCAGTTGAAGAATGCGCTTAGCCAGGACAATCAGCATGTTCCATCTCTAGTGCTCTCAGGCGACATCTATCTGTTACAGGGAGATCCAGCCGCTGCGGAATTTATCTATGGGGAGTCCCTACTCTTGGGAGCCGACGATGATTACGCAATCCCGCGGCTCGCTGAAGCGTACCTGCTCCAGAATAAATACCACGAGATACTCACACAATTAAATACCGATCAACTAACTGGCAGTGGTAAAGCGGAGTTACTGGGCTACCGGGCGCTT
>JBLGAR010000164.1:0-9367 GCA_047612385.1 Cryomorphaceae bacterium
ATGGCCACTAAAGAAACGTATAAGTCAGCTATAGTCGATTGGCAAAAGAGACTTAACGCCAAAGGCTGGATAGCACCGGGTTGGCCCGCCGAGCACGGTGGAACGGGGTGGAACTCTACACAAAAATTTATTTTTGAAACCGAGCGAGCTTCGGCCGGTGTCCGTGATGTAGTGCCCTTCGGATTGACAATGGTAGGGCCTGTCATTATTGATTTTGGCAACGAAGAACAGCAGAAGCGATTTTTGCCTGGTATTTTAAATTCAGACGATTGGTGGTGTCAGGGTTACTCTGAGACAGGATCGGGTTCTGATCTTGCATCTCTCAAGACAAAAGCAGAGCTTGATGGCGATGACTACATCGTCAATGGTTCCAAAATCTGGACTACCTATGCGCAGTTCGCCGATTGGATCTTTTGCCTGGTACGCACTAACTCAGATGGTAAAAAACAGCAGGGTATTACCTTCTTGCTGATTGATATGAAGTCCGAAGGCATCAAAGTTAATCCGATTGTCACTATCGACAACAACCACAGCCTCAACGAAGTTGAATTTAACAATGTCCGGGTGCCCGTTGCCAATCGAATCGGTAAAGAAGACAAAGGCTGGACCTACGCGAAAGCTTTGCTGGCGCATGAACGCACCGGAATTGCCGGCGTTGCCGACTCCCAGCGTCACGCAAAATATGTTCGTGATTTGGCCTCCCGCGAAGTGAACGGAGGCAAAAAACTGTTGGACGATCCTCTTTTTCAGAAGCGATTGTCTGATATCGAAATAGAGCTAATGGCGCTGGAATACACCGAGCTGCGCGTGTTGGCTTCGGTTGCATCCGGCGGAGCTCCCGGTGCTGAGTCTTCATTGCTGAAGATAAAAGGTACTGAAATGCAGCAGGCTGTTCAGGAGCTGGGTATGGATGTTGCCGCGCATTATCAGGGCGTGCTGGATGATCTGGATGAAGAGACTCTGGGACACGGTTTTGGGAGTGCAGCACGCCACTCCTATATGTACGGGCGTGCAGCCACTATTTATGGTGGCTCTAACGAGGTACAGAAAAATATTATCGCCAAAGCCGTTTTGGGCCTTTGATCGCCAGTTATAGAGGACGTTAACAATGAATTTCGATTTTTCTGAAGAACAAGTGATGCTGCGGGACAGCGTAGCCCGATTTATACAAGACGATTACGATTTTGACACTCGCCGTAAGATAGCCGATTCCGAAACGGGGATGAGTGCTGAAAACTGGCAGACTTTTGCTGAGTTGGGCTGGTTGTCTATTCCATTCGCGGAAGAGCACGGCGGATTTGGCGGCAACGCCACCGACACCATGCTGCTGATGCAAGAGTTTGGTAAAGGTCTGGTTGTAGAACCGTTTCTCGCCACTGTCGTGTTGTTCGGCGGTCTGCTGCAAAAAGCCGGTACGGCGGATCAGCAGGGTGAGTATATCCCCAAGATTATTGATGGCAGCTGTCTGGGCGCGTTTGCTTATATAGAACGCCAAAGCCGCTACGAAACTGCCGATGTAAAAACGACCGCAGTCACCAGTGGAGATCAGGTTACGCTCAACGGTGAGAAGGTGATGGTAATGAACGGCGCTAACGCGGGCCAGTTTATCGTCTCAGCGCGGACCAGCGGTGAGCAAAGTGACGAGTCCGGTATCAGCCTGTATCTCGTACCTGCCGATGCAGCGGGATTAGAGCGTGTAACTTATCGAATGATGGATGGTCAGCTGGTCGCCAATCTCGTTCTTAAGGATGTTGTTGTTGCCGCTGCCAATTTGGTGGGTGAGCTGAACGCTGGTCATGCACTGATAGAAGATCTGGCGTTGGATGCGAAAATCGCCGTAGCTGCAGAAGCGCTGGGCATCATGGAGCAGCTGAATAGCAAAACCCTTGAGTACACCAAAACGCGTGAGCAATTTGGCCGTGCCATTGGAAGCTTTCAGGCCTTGCAGCACCGCATGGTCGATACTTTTATGGCCTATGAACAAACTAAATCGATACTGTATCGAGCGCTTTGTGTCTCCGAGGAAGACGGTGGAGATATCGCCACTGCCGTTCATGCTTTGGCGGTCATGACAGATAAAAACAGTAGGCTGATATTGGCTGAAGCGATACAGTTACACGGCGGTATGGGTATGACTGATGAACTCGATATCGGCCACTATGCAAAACGTCTTATGATGTTAAACACGCTGTTTGGCAGCGGTGATTATCATCAGACCAAATTTAATGAACTGCACTACGCGTAGTTAGCTATCAGTAATTAACAATAAGTAGCTAACCCCAACACTTGATTGAGAGGCCTCTTTTGGGGCCCTTTACGGAGAAAAACTATGAAGCTTGGATTTCTGCTCGGTTATGCCGGTAAGCAAATTAATATTCCCATGGACCTTATCAAGCAAGCGGAGTCTTTGGGTTATGACTCGGTGTGGACCGCTGAAGCTTATGGTAACGATGCTGTGACCACAGCCACTTGGGTATTGGCGCAGACTGAAAAGATTCGTGTTGGCACCGCTATTATGCAAATGCCCGCCCGTACTCCGGCGATGACAGCGATGACATCCATGTCTTTGTCGCAGCTTTCAGGAGGTCGGTTTATTCCAGGCTTGGGCGCTTCGGGCCCTCAGGTAGTTGAGGGATGGCACGGTGTTCCTTACGGCAAGCCGGTGACGCGTACGCGTGAATACATCAAAATTATGAAGAAGATTATGGAGCGTGAGGGCCCTGTCGAGTTTGACGGCCAGATGTACCAACTGCCGAACAAAAGTGAGGGAACCACGGGCTTGGGTAAACCTTTGAAATCTATTCTGAACGCCGACCCAGATATTCCCATTTACACAGCCTCTATCACGCCAGCGGGTTTGCGCTGCGCAGGCGAAGTGGCCGATGGGGTTTTCCCTGTTTGGATGGACCCCAACAAATATGACGTGATTGGCGAACACCTCGAAGCCGGATTTGCCAAAGCCGAGGGTGATAAAGGCCTCCATAACTTTGACATAGCGCCTTTTGTATCTTGTGCTATGAATGACGACCTTGAAGCGGCCTACGATTCGCTGCGCCCCTGGTTAGCACTTTACATCGGTGGCATGGGAGCAAAGGGTAAAAATTTCTACCATGATTATGCGACACGTTTGGGCTATGGCGAAGAAGCTACCCGCATTCAGGACCTTTACCTGTCTGGTAAGAAAGCTGAAGCCGAGGCAGCAGTGCCCAAGTCTCTATTAGACGAAGTGTCTCTCATCGGTCCGAAAGAGCGAATTATCGAGCGTTTGGCCCCTTGGAAAGAGGCAGGAAAGCGCGGCGAAGTGGGCACTATGTTGCTTGGCGTGCACGATCCTGTGGTATTGGAGCTGTTTGCCAAGGAAATGCTTTAAATGCAGGTAGCCGATAAGGTAATTGTCGTTACCGGCGGTGCAAATGGTATCGGCAAGGCTCTGTGTGAGCGTTTTCATGCAGATGGCGCTCGCCTTGTGGTCGTTGCAGACCTCGAGGAAGACAATGCTAAAGCAGTCGCCGATGCTATCGGCGGCATCGGCTACGGCGTTAATGTCCGCGATGAAGCTCAGATTCAGGCCATGGTTGCCGACATCGAGCAAAATCACGGTGACATAGACCTGTTCTGCAGCAATGCAGGGATTATTGGATTAGACGGTGAACCGTGGTGGGCCACGTCGGCCAGCAACGATATGTGGAACGCTATGTGGGATATCCACGTGATGTCCCATGTTTACGCCGCTAGAGCCTGTCTTCCGAAAATGATCGAACGCGGTTCCGGGTACTTCCTGAATACGGTTAGCGCGGCGGGCCTCCTAAGTCAGGTTGGCGATGCGGCTTACTCAACGACCAAGCATGCGGCGATTGGTTTTGCAGAGTCGCTCGCGATTACGCATGGCGACGACGGCATCAAGGTTTCTGCCTTGTGCCCTCAGGCTGTGGCTACTCGCATGATAGGTGATTCCGGCGGCGGCACTGCAGGCGTAGATGGAGTGATCACACCAGAACAAGTTGCTCTTGCGGTGGTGGAAGGGTTGGCTACCGAGCAGTTTCTGATTCTTCCCCATGAGCAAGTGATTGGATATCGTGCGCATAAAGCGGCGGATTACGATCGCTGGTTGGGCGGGATGCGCAAGCTAAAACGGAGTTTCGGTAACCCCCAAATTTAGCAAAGGACAGTTGAGAAGATGGCGAGTATTTATGTAATTCGACATGGGCAGGCTTCTTTTGGCGCAGCTAACTACGATAAATTATCTGATCTGGGCTGTCGACAAGCGGAGGTGGCGGGCCACTATCTGCGCGACTGCAATATCCATTTTGATGCGGTATACAGCGGTGACTTGCAGCGCCAGAGGAAAACAGCGGAGCTGGCGATCGCCAGCCAACCAGGTCCGGTTTCTCATCAGATAGACGCGCGCTTCAATGAGGTGCGCAACGATGAACACTTGGAGGCTCTGGTACCTCGTATCCTTGAGACAAACCCCGTCGTTCGCACGCTGATGGACAAAGGTCTGTCTGAGAGCAAGGATTACCAAAAGGTGATTGAAGCGGTGTTCAATCACTGGGTGTCGCCTGAATGTGATGCAAGTGGTATTCAGAGCTGGGAAGAATATTCCAGCGGCGTGCGCGATGCATTGGCCGAGGTTATTGCAGCACAGGGTTCCGGTAAGACGGTGGGTATTTTTGCCTCCGGAGGTACCATTGCCACTATCGTCGCCCAAGTGCTGGGTTTGAGCGGAGCGCATGCGTATGCCTTCTATGAACCCGTCATCAACTGCTCTGTCACCCGATTGTTTTACAGCGGGGAAAAAGTGTCCCTGTCTTACTTCAACGATCATTCCTATCTAGATCTGATGGGAAGCCAGAACGGCGAACAACTTGTGACCTACCGCTAGTGGATATCTATTTGGTTCGACACGGGGAAGCAGCCGCCAGTTGGGCACAATCTAAAGATCCTGGTTTGAGTGAGCTGGGCCATTCTCAGGCGCAAGACACGGCTCGAGAGTTGCTTGCAATGGTTGATCCAGGCGTTCAGTTGATTAGTAGCCCGCTTCTGCGAGCTCAGGAAACAGCTGTGCCTCTGTCCGAAGCTTTGAAGCTTCCCCCTGCGATAATCGACAAGGCTTACAGTGAAATACCGTCCCCGGTTCCTTTGGAGCAACGGCAGGAGTGGCTGCGAGAATTTATGCGGCAGCAGTGGGCTGAACAACCCGAAACTCTGCAGAACTGGCGTTCGCTCATGCTGGAGAAGCTAATGGGTCTGCAGCAGCAAAGCGTCATTTTCACCCACTTTTTGGTCATGAATACCGTGGTAGGTGCATTGCAGGGGAAAACTGAAACCCTGTGCTTCTGGCCAGACAATGCGTCTGTGGTGAAATTAAGGCAGACAGGAGACACCCTGGAAATTGTCCAGCTAGGCCGACAGATGTCTACGGTGATTAATTAGTCGGCCCTGAGCCTCAGCAGAGATTCCTGCGCCGTAGAAGCTACAAGAATACCGTCTCTAGTGTAAAAGCTGCCCCGACTAAAACCTCGATTTCCAAAACTGCTTGGGCTGTCCATGCTGTAGAGCAGATAGTCGTCGGCTCGGAATGGGCGGTGAAACCATAAAGCGTGATCGAGACTTGCCATTTGCATGCCCTTGCTCATACCGGTGTACGGGTGGGGCAGCAGCGCGGCGCCCAATAAAGCGAAATCGGACATATAGGCGAGAATAGTCTGGTTTTTGGTTCGGTCATCGCCCAGCTCACCCAGTGGTCGACACCACATATGCTGGACGGGCTCCTGGGGCTGAGGGTCAAGCACGTTGCGACGGCGCACGGGTTTACGTTCGATGGGATGCACTTTGGACGCCTCGAATCGATCGGGGTATTCCGCCGCCATTTTTTTCCAGAAATCGAAATCAGACTCCAATCCTTCTGGAGGCGCAACGTCAGTCATATCCATTTGGTGACTAAAACCTTCCTCCTCCACCTGAAAGGACACCGCCGTGTTAAAGATGGCAACACCGTCTTGTTTGGCTACTACTCTGCGGGTGGTGAAGCTGCGGCCGTCTCGTATCGGGTCCACTTCGTAGACAATTTGCATTTTTGGATTGCCGGGGCGCAAAAAGTAGCCGTGCATCGAGTGTGCAACTCGATCTTCTTCGTCTACGGTTCTGATAGCAGCATTGAGTGACTGCGCCAGCACCTGGCCGCCAAATACCCTTGCGGGTCTCTTGGGACTTTTACCAATAAATAGATATTTGTCGACTCGCTCAACTTCCAGGAAGTTAAGCAGTTTTTCCAAATCACTAGCCACGTTGGGCTCCTTGTTTACGCTCGAATAGAGCGCATTTATTTGCGGGGCTTTAAGCCGTTGAAGAAAATCTCAAAGTAGTCGATGGCTGCAGCGTCTATATCGTCTACTTTTCGCCACAACTGCATATCCATCGCGGCGTTGATTGAGCCTGCGATCAGGTTCTGCGCCACGAAGGTGTCTATTTCTCGAACACTGCCATCGCTGATGCCTTGGCGAATGAAATCGCCGAACTTCTGATTACCCTTATCTGTGCGTTGGGTAATTTGGCGTCTGCTGTCTTTCGGCAGCG
The DNA here is from genome assembly GCA_047612385.1 of Cryomorphaceae bacterium. Classification (GTDB taxonomy): domain Bacteria; phylum Pseudomonadota; class Gammaproteobacteria; order Pseudomonadales; family Halieaceae; genus JBALVT01. Next base: position 6,580 of record JBLGAR010000164.1, read on the forward strand.
CTGTGATGCTACTGTAACGAATTAACGGACCCTGATCGGAGTTTTGAAAGTAAAAAATTCTGCGGCAGGTTTGATCGATTTTTTGCATGCCGGTGGCCTCGCTCTTCGCCGCATCAGCGTAAATCCCGGCGATAATGTCCATAGATCGCAAATAGCAATTGAATAGCAGGTCCTCCTTGTTTTTGATGTGGTAATAGAAGGCACCTTTGGTGACATTGAGGTGGTCGGCGATCTCATCTAAGGAGGTGCTGGTAAAGCCTTTCTTGTTAAAAAACCAGGTGCCTGTTTTGTAAAATGCATCCTGTTTTAATCGATTTTGCTCCCCGCGGTCGAAGCCTTGTAGATCTGTATCTCCATTGTGGAGAGCAAGTAAAGTCGCCGGTTTGTAGTCGCCTTTGACCGTGGACAGGCCCTGCCACAATACATCCCACGCCTTTTGCGCTACCTCAGGTACCGTGTCTTTGGGTACATGTTGAAGCCAGGAGAAGGTCCAGTCTATAGACCCGATCATCGCGCGCGTTACCGAGGTGCTGTCGCAAGGTCTGATGGAGCCGTCTGCAATGCCATCGCGAATGTTCTCGCGCAGGCGTTTGAATATCTTGATATAGCGTGCTTCAACTCTACTGCGATGTTCGCCTTTGAGCGAGGCTATCTCAAGTAGCGCAGCCAAGTGGCTACTTTTACCTTCTTCGGCCGACAGCCAGCTTTCGAAGTGCATGCGAAAGAACGCCTGAGCTCGCTCTACTGGCGTGCGGTATTGCACGGCTACTTCATCCAGGGTTTTGTGATGTCTGTCCAGTGTCGCCATGTAACACTGATAAATGAGTTCTTCTTTGGTTTTTACGTAGTAGTACAGGCTGGTTTTGGTCAGCCCCAGGCTTTGGGCGATATCGAGCAGTGTCGTGGCGCGAGATCCTTTGGTGTTAAAGAGCTTGGCGGCCTGGGACAGTATCGCTGCGCGTTTCGCATCGTGCTGCGCAGTGCGATTAAACGGCGAGTCCTGTGGGGTGTTTTCCATTGTTGAATCTTTGGCCATACACGCCGACCTACTCCGTAGTCTAAGATTCCAACTTTAAGTATTTTTTTTGTAACTGTCCAGAAATCAATTGATTCTGGGGGTTTTAGTTGCCTCCGAGATCCATCTTAAGCCACTTCTTGGACGTGAATCTTCGTATGAGCAAGGTGGCTTTGATGAAGTAATCCAGGATCATCACAGCGAACAGCCAGTAGACCGATAATCCCAGCAAGGTGCACGCAAAGGCCGGGATGAGTCTGCCAAGGATAATTCCGCAGAAGGTTGCGATGAGAGGAAAGCGGGTATCACCTGCACCGCGTAGAGCGCCCGCAAGAGTGAATTCGCAGGCCATCATAGGCTGGGCGAGGGCAATGACGTAGATAAACACCACGGTGAGTTCAACGACCTCTGAGTCATCTATCATAAATTCAGCCAATTCCTTGGCGAATATGGCCAATATGACAGACAGCAACGACATGGCACCCAACGCCATTCGCAGTGATCGCCAGGCGACCGCGACTGCCATCTCAGGTTTTCCCGCACCTAATTGTTGACCGACGAGTGTGGCCGTAGCGATGCCAAAGCCAAAACCTATGACGATCGAAAAAGAGACGATCGAAATACCGATGCCATAGGCAGCGTAGGGGACTGTTCCGTATTGGGCAATGATGGCGAAAAAGGCCAAGAAGGCGAGTTGGATAACACCTTGCTCCACTACAGCTGGAGTTCCAATGGCTGTGAGCTGCTTTGCTACTTTCCAATCAACCGCTAGCTTCTTGACCGGCTTTAAGTTGAACTTGCCGGTCCACCAGATAGCGATAAATAAAGCCGTGATAGTCGCCCCGGCTATTCCGCCGCCCAGCGCCACACCAGAAACGCCCATTTTTGGAAAGGGGCCTATGCCGAGCGCCAATAGATACCCAAAGGTGATATTTAGTAGTGTGCTGAAAAACAGAAACCACAGAGGTGTAATAACGTCTCCGGTGGCGCGCAGTGCTGTGGCCAGCATCATGTTGGCAGCGGCTGTGATGTTAAACAGACCCAGCCAGAAAATGAATTCGCCTGCCGCTTTAGTAGTGGCTTCGTCTAAGCCAAACAGCCCGGCTATTTGCTCTGGGATGAACAGTGCTGGAACGGTGAGAATAGCGGCCAGTAGCAGCGCCATCATGAGCGATGTCCAGGCCACCATTTCGGCGTGTTGAATCTTCCCTGCGCCCCAACTGCGAGCGATGAGGGCCGTTGCAGCTACCGAGACTCCCATTAACATGGCCTGCATCAGGAAGAAAACTCGATGACCCGTGGTGACCGCGGCAACTGAACTGGTGCCCAGCTGAGCCACAATTTTGACGTGCATAAACCCGATGGTAGCGAAGAGCAGGTTTGACAAAATAGTTGGCCAGGCTAACTGCCACACTCGACCTGAGGCTGAGTCTCGCTTGGGCTTGATCGGGTCTGACACTGGTACGGCCTATCTGGGTGGGCCGGGATTATAACAGCTTGGTAGCTCTTGGGACGCTTATGCCAACTTTTTGCATTGGATGCGTCTGAAACAATCGAGACTGTGGTCATTTGCCATACCAGTAGCCTGCATGTAGGCATACATGATGGTAGAGCCGACGAAGGTAAAGCCACGGGTCTTCATGTCCTTGCTGATTGCATCAGAGGTCGGTGTAGTGGCGAGGACGCTATCCATGCTGTTCCAGGCATTCTGTACCGGCTTGTTGTCGACGAAACCCCACAGGTAATCGGCAAAGCTGCCAAATTCCTGCTGAA
>JBLGAR010000165.1:0-9366 GCA_047612385.1 Cryomorphaceae bacterium
GGTACATTTGCATTTGGCAGGTAAACGGGTATGCACCTGACGCCAGAGGCGGCAGCTTGATGTCCTTGGGTTTGTTTAGGGGTAACTCCTCAAAAATATCAAACTCTGCAAACACCACAGTCGCCGCACAGGGCGACGCGTCTTTGCGGATGAAACGCAATGTCGTGCTTTGGCCTGCTGGTAAGAGAATCCTAGAGGGCTCGTAGGTACCGTTATCGACAAAGATCGTCATTGTGTCCTGGTCTGCTGAGACCGCTTTGGGTTTATAAATCCAGAACCACCAGACGATAAGAGCAATCAGAAGCAAGCCCAATAGATTAACGATTAGCATGTCAATTTCTCCTTAATGGTTCTGCGCGTTAAATAAACGTAAGCGATTCGCATTGGTCACCACCGTCAATGATGAAAAAGCCATTGCCGCACCAGCAATGACCGGGTTAAGTAACAATCCAAAGAATGGATACAGGATTCCAGCCGCGACCGGGACACCGGCCACGTTGTAGAGAAACGCTCCCAGAAGATTTTGCTTGATGTTGCGCAGCGTTGCTTTGCTTACAGCAATGGCATCGGCCAAACCATGCAGGGAACCGCGCATCAACGTTACATCCGCGCTCTCGATAGCGACATCCGTGCCGGTGCCGATGGCAAAACCGACATTGGCTAGCGCCAACGCTGGGGCATCATTAATACCATCACCTGTCATGCCCACGATCTCACCTTGCATTTGTAGCTCGGCGACTTTGTCGGCTTTTTGGTCGGGCAGAACTTCGGCAAAGTACTCAGTAATCCCTACCTTTTCGGCGACCGCTTTGGCGGTAGCACGGTTGTCACCGGTGAGCATAACGACACGCACTCCATTCTTTTGCAGACGCTGAATGGCCGCAACAGAGTCCTCTTTGATCGGGTCTGACACAGCAATGATCGCCGCCAACACACCATCGACTGCAAGATACATCGGAGTTTGTGCTAACGCCGCCATTCGCTGCGCGCTCGGCAGGTTTTGCTCTATATCGACACCCTTCTCTCGCATCATTTTCTCATTACCAAACAGCAACTCGTGGCCGTCGACAACGCCCTCAACACCGTGGCCAGCAACGGCATGGAAGTGTTTGACGCCTGTTAAGGTAAGGCCGCGCTCCTTTGCTGATTCGATAATCGACAGCGCCAGCGGGTGTTCGGAACCAGCTTCCAAACTGGCTGCCAACTGCAGAACCTCACTCTCGTTACTCGCGTGTACCAGCTCAATAGCGGTGACTGCGGGTTGCCCCAGGGTAATAGTGCCGGTTTTATCAAGAATCATAGCGGTAACTTTCGATGCCGTTTGCAAGGCTTCACCGTTACGGATCAGCACGCCAGCCTCAGCGGCTTTCCCAATGCCCACCATGACCGACATGGGCGTCGCCAGACCTAACGCACACGGACACGCGATGATAAGTACCGTAGTCGCCGATACCATGGCGAACGCCACAGTGGGATCCGGGCCAAAATTGAGCCAGACCAGGGCACTAACCACGGCGATGATCATGACAACAGGCACGAAATACGCTGAGATAACATCAGCCAAACGGCCTATCGGAGGTTTGGAGTTTTGCGCCCGCTTGACCATTTCAACAATCTGGGCAAGCGCCGTGTCTTTACCCACATGGGTTGCTTTAAAAACAATCGAACCCGTCTTATTGATCGTTCCGGCAACGATTTCGTCGCCCTCCGCCTTTTCGACAGGCATCGGTTCACCGGTGAGCATCGATTCATCCACAGCAGTTCGGCCCTCAACAACCACGCCATCCACCGAAACCTTCTCACCAGGGCGCACGCGCACCTGATCTCCTAAGTGAACCTGGTCAATGGCAATGTCGACTTCTTCACCATTGCGAAGAACTCGGGCTGTTGTCGGCTGTAAGCCGATCAGTCGTTTGATGGCTTCTGACGTTCGCCCTCGCGCTTTCACTTCCAGCGCCAGCCCCAAATTAATTAAACCGATGATCATGGCAGTCGCTTCAAAATAAACGTGCCTTGCCATTTCTGGAACCACTGAGGGGAAAAACACCACGACCATAGAATAAAGCCACGCGGTACCGGTACCCAAAGCGATCAAGGTATCCATATTTGCACTATGGTTTACCAGCGATTTCCAGGCTCCTACATAGAAGTGTTTTCCCGCAAATACCATTACCCCGAAAGTCAGCAGACCGACGACTAACCATGACATTCGCTCAAAATTTGTAGTAACTGTCATTTCACCGACGACAAGGCTGTAAATCATTAGGGGAATCCCCAGAGACAGCGCAATCCACATCTCTTTCATAAGGCGCTTGTAATACAGCTCATCGGCTTTTTCTTTTTCATCAAGAACACTTTGGTCAGAGCTGTCGGTCACACTTTCCGCCTCATAGCCGGCTTGCTTGACTGCCTCAATCAAACTCTCAACAGGCGCGTCTCCAGTTACGGAAACGGTGCTCTGGACCAAATTCATAACCGCTTTTTCAACGCCAGCGACTTGATTTAGCGCACCTTCTATTTTGCCGACACAGCTGGCGCAAGACGCGCCCTGTATACGCAGATATTCTATGGCATTGGTCCCTTCAACTTTCTTGCCCTCTACAGCATCTATACGGGTTCGCTTCATCATTTAATTCCGACGTTAGTGTGGTTTTTTGATCAGAGAAATCCTTTCCATACCAAGTTTCAATAAGATGGAAAATTGCGTATTAGCGCAAGGTAAAGCGCCGAAAAACTCGTTTTTGGGCCTTAGCGAACACATGCGTAAGCAAGAACTTGAGCCTACGAACCAGGTGTAGCACCAAGGTCAATAGTCAAATGTCTAAAGAATCCGAAAAGTCAGGCGTAGCTACGCCAGTCCGGAAAAGTTAGGAGTGTTTTGGGGGATGGAAAATACGAGAAGGGTGCGCGTGGCTAAGTGATTCGGTGGTGCTGGTTGCCACTATACTGCGCTTTAAAACGAGCATGCCCGATAAGTTTTGAAATGCCGCTGGACCGTTCCCCACTGTGCAGGAAGAGTCACACAGGCCACTAGAGCAGCTATTGCCACAATTGTCACATTTCTCTAACGAAGACCCATCGGGGCTTTTCTCGTGACATGGAGCTTTTGACGAGTTTTCCATTGCGAGAGAAGAGTCCTTGTGGTGCCCATCGGTATGAGCCGGCATAACCATGTCAGCACTCATAGACAAATGAGTACTATCACTGTTTTGCATCATTTGCGTAGGCATAGCGGCAGCCATCAGGGGCTGGACAACCAGCCCCCACACTACTATCGCTATATTTACAAAACGAATCATAATCTCATCTCTCTCACTATCGATTTATAGCATAACACCGGCAGTGAGGCAAAAAACTGTACCTCATAAGTGGTGTTAGCCAGGCGCGACAATCTATGGAAGAATATCCCGGCAGCATTGCACTGCACGAGCGATTCGGAATCGAAAGAGTGGCACACTTCAGCGAGGTCGGATTCACATTCGACGAATGGGTTGACGTTGGTTACTGGCAGGGCATACTCGACAAGTAGCTACCCTCAAACATAAACAATTGCGCCGCCATCTATACGGATATTCTGGCCGTTGATAAACGCCGCTTGCTCGCAGCACAGAAACACCACCAGATCCGCCACCTCTTCCCTGGTTGCCAGCCGGCCGCAGGCATTGGGGAACTCTTCCTTCAAGATATGGGAGAGAATATCTTCCCACTTGTCGCCCCAACCTTTTTTCGCGGCGCGCGCACGGTAGCCTGCTTCCAGATCCGGAGTGTGGATTAAACCCGGGGAAACCGTATTGACGGTAATGCCGGTGTTCGACAGCTCCTGCATCAAGCTAACGCCTAAATTAGCCAATGCCCCTTTGGATGCATAATAGTGCGGCATAACTTTCCCGGGACGATGAGAGCCGATGGTACCGAGATTAACGATACGCCCCCACCGCTTTTCTTTCATTGCAGGTACCAGGGCCTGCACCAAGCGAGCCACTGAGAGAACATTTTTCTGGTAGATCTGAAGCCAATCTTCCGTCGTGGTAGAACCCCATTTTCCGGCGGTAGCGGTGCCATAGTTGTTGACCAAAATATCAACGCTCAGGTCCAAATCCTTCAACTGCTCTACCAGCGCATCGCAGCCCGCCTCGGTGGCGATATCGCCTTCTACCGAGTATCCGCCACGGACTGCTTCCGCGGCTAAGGCCGCAGAACCGTCGCATTCGTTGCCGTGAAAAACGACCCCTGCCCCACTGGCAGCAAGGCTCTGCGCTATGATTTCGCCGGTATTGCGATTGGAGCCTGTCACCAGTGCCATTTTACCCGTCAAATCCAGTTTCATTTACAAGTCTTCCCTAAACACATTGATAAGCTCCACCCTAACTTAAGTAGCGATTTTCTAAATGCGCTTTAAAGTCCGCTACCCCCAAAGGCTTTCCGGTCGCCTGAATCATAAGATCCTGCATCTCGTAACGTGAGCCTTTAGACCAGATATTTTCGTTCAACCACGATTTCATCTGCGAAAACTCGCCCCTGCCTATCTGGCTGTCGAGATCTGGAATCTGCGCCAGCATCGCAGCTTTGAATTGCGCGGCTGCGATTGCCCCCAGCGTGTAGGTTGGAAAATAACCTATGCCCCCCGAAGGCCAATGTACATCTTGCATACAGCCATCTTTGTAGTTTCCGGCGGTGGATATTCCCAGCATTGAGTGCATTGATGCATCCCAGGCTTCAGGGATATCGGCAACTGCCATCGAACCATCGACTAGCTTCTGCTCCATTTCATAGCGAAGGATGATGTGCGCTGGGTAAGTGCACTCATCTGCATCCACACGAATTAACCCGGGAATCACTTGGCTCGAAAGCCCCAGTAAACGCTGGACACTCCAGTTTTCGTCCGCGGGCGCAACAGTCGGTGCAAGTGACGCTCGAATGATAGGTGCGACATGTGTAACAAAAGCTTCACTTCTGGCGATCTGCATTTCCATAAATAAACTCTGACTTTCATGTATCGCCATACCCATGGCCTCACCCACCGGTTGACTTGTATACGCCGCGGGTCTGTTCTGTTCATAAAGTGCATGCCCGGTTTCATGGATAATGCCCTGCATGGAGGCGAGAAAATTGTCTTCGGTATAGCGAGTGGTAACCCGAACGTCGCCGGTAGCACCACCACAAAAGGGATGGTGTGAAACATCCAGCCGACCACGGGTAAAATCAAAGCCCAGCAGTTCCATCGTACTTACGCTCAACGCTTTTTGGGCGTCGACACTGATACCTGTGGCGGGGGTTTGCAGCCCACCAGCGACCCGTTGCTTCTCTATCACTTGCTGTACCAACGGTGGCAGATAAGTTTTTAGATCTTCGAAGATAGGATCGATATCGGCCGTTGAAATCCCCGGTTGATAGAGGGTCATAAGTGCGTCATAAGGCGTCTTGCCCAGTGCTTCACCCAGGGCCTGACCCTGCTGGCGCGTCAGGGAAAATAGAGTGTCCAGGTAAGGTTTAAAGTCCTCCCAATTATTTTCTCCGCGTAACGTCCTCCAGGCCTGCTCTCCCTCGGAAGCGGCTTTCGACATTGCAGCCACGAGGTCCTCGGGCACTGCCATATTCATGGTGTAGAGCCGGCGAATCTCACGAAGATTGGCGCGCTGCCAATCATCCAATGTTTCTTCCGCAGCCTGTGCGAGCCAGTCAACAATAGCCGGCTGCGTACTAAGCTTGTGAATGTGGACGCTCAGAGTGGCCATCGCGTCGGCACGGCCATCAGCGCTACCCGTTGGCATCATCGTGGCGTTATCCCACTCGAGAATGCCCGAGGCATGTTCAAAATCAGCAATTTGCGCGAAGTGCTTTTCCAAATTTTGGTATGCGTTCATTAAATATCCATTGTCGTTTGTGTCATCGTAAGTCGTCGGAGTTCAATAGAAATTACCAGAGCGAGCCCCGCTGTAGAGGGAACATGATACATTGCATGTTCTGCGAGTCCAGAACAGCCAACACCTTCTACAGAGATCCAGTACCAATGCAACACACCAGTTACCAAGAGGAGCCTGAGAAGGGCCTCAACTGGCGATTAATCGCTAAAATCTGGCCATTTTTGGCCGAGAGCCGGGGACGCGTGGCCCTTGCATTATTGTGCTTGCTGGCGGCAAAGGGCGCGATACTCGTTATTCCCTTTGTCCTCAAAGACCTGGTCGATAGCCTGGACAGTGGCAATTTGCTGAACGTGGCCCCTGTCATGTTACTGGGACTCGTGTTGGCTTACGGCGCGGCGCGTTTTTCAAACGTTTTTTTCGGAGAATTGCGCGACACCATCTTCGGGCGTGTCACTGAGCGCGCGATGCGCCGCATCGGCCTTCAAGTTTTTCAACATGTGCATGCACTGGACCTGGACTTCCATCTCAATCGGCGTACGGGAGGCCTGGCCAGAGACATTGAGCGCGGAGTCTCAGGCATCAGTTTTTTGATGCGTTTCTTTGTGTTCAACATCGCCCCAACACTTTTCGAAATAGGCATGGTTGTAGGCATACTACTGTTTAATTATGGTCCATCGTTCGCCGTGATTGTTGCTACAGCGGTGTTGTGCTACGGAGTGTTCTCCATTCGGGCAACGGAGTGGCGCACCCAATATGTCCGGGAAATGCACGAGGCAGACTCCTCTAGCAATACCAAGTCAGTGGACAGTTTACTCAACTTCGAAACCGTCAAATACTTCACCAACGAAGAATTTGAAGCTAATCGCTACGATAAGCTGCTGGCGGTATGGGAAGTCGCGCGCCGAAAAAACCGGCTCAGTCTGTTCGCACTCAACGGTGGCCAGGCACTCATTATCGCGGTCGCACAAACCAGTATCATCGGCTTGGCGGCATTTCAGGTTAAAGAAGGTCAGATTAGCCTTGGCGATTTTATTTTGATCAATCAATTTATGATTCAGCTTTTCATGCCATTGGGGTTTTTGGGTATGGTCTACCGAGAAATCAAAAGCTCGATGGTGAGCATAGAAAACATGTTCGATCTATTGGCAGTCAAGCCAACCATCGTTGACCCAGAGAATGCAAAGCCGCTGGTGATCACAAAGGCAGCCATCGAATTCGACAATATCAGCTTCAGCTATGGTCCGGATCGGCCGATTCTTCAAAACGTAAGCTTCAAAATCTCATCGGGACAAAAGGTAGCCGTGGTGGGCGCCAGTGGTGCGGGTAAGTCAACGCTTATGAAACTCCTCTTTCGATTCTACGACCCCACCGATGGATCGGTGAGTATTGACGGGCAAAACATCGCAGCTCATACACAAAATTCTCTTCGACGCGCAATCGGAATAGTCCCCCAGGATACGGTCCTGTTCAACGAAAGTATTTTCGAGAACGTGCGCTACGGTAGACCCCAGGCCACCGATGAAGAAGTGGAAGAGGCGATAGAAATGGCACTGCTAAGCCAGCTGATCGATCGACTACCCGAAGGGCGCGACACTCTGGTTGGAGAGCGCGGACTAAAACTTTCCGGTGGCGAGAAGCAGCGCGTCTCTATAGCGCGGACGATTCTAAAGCGATCACCCATTTTGGTGTTTGATGAAGCAACGTCTTCGCTGGACAGCAAATCTGAGCAGGCAATATTGCAATCCCTAAGAGAAATTTCTCAAGATCACACGAGCCTGGTTATTGCCCATCGTTTGTCTACCATCGTAGATGCCGACAAAATCCTGGTACTGGATCAGGGTCATATTGTTGAGCAGGGCTCCCACGATGAGCTACTGGCAAAGGATGCTCACTACGCTGAACTATGGCGCGCGCAACAAAAAAAGCGAATTGTAACGGAGCAGGAGAAATAACCTTGCGTAACCCAATCGCCTAGGTGATATTGGTCGGCATTGATCCACACAAAAAAAATAAGCGGACAAGCAATGCCCAATAACGACGAAGCAGCAAGCCCTGTAACAAACCCATACGCCACAGTCCGAGCACGCAACTACGCACTGGTGATGCTCACCATTGTTTATGCATTTAACTTCATCGATCGCCAATTACTCGCCATTTTGCAAGAATCCATCAAACTCGATTTGGGTTTAAGCGACGGTCAGCTAGGGCTTTTGGCAGGTTTCGCCTTTGCTGTTTTTTACGTCACCGCAGGAATTCCCATTGCCAGTTATGCCGATCGCTCCAATCGGCGCAACATTGTGGCCGCGTCGGTGTTCATTTGGAGTTTCATGACAGCCATTAGCGGATTTGCACAGAACTACGTTCAACTACTGCTGGCGCGAATTGGCGTTGGTATCGGTGAAGCCGGAGGCAGCCCCCCTTCGCACTCAATAATTTCCGATATTTTCCCACCGGAAAAGCGGGCCAGTGCGATGGGATTTTACTCGACGGGAGTGAGTATTGGCATTTTATTCGGCTTTTTGCTCGGAGGTTGGTTAAACGAATTTTTCGGCTGGCGCGTGGCATTTATGGTGGTCGGTGCGCCGGGCATCATAATCGCCATCATAGTGCGCATGACCCTGGCGGAACCCGTCAGAGGATCAGCTGAACAGAAAACAGTCAGTGACGATGCCGTTCCCTTTAAAACAGTGGTCGCACTGCTGTGGAGTAGAAGATCTTTTCGGCACATGGCATTTGGGGCTGCCCTGAACGCTTTTGCCGCCTATGGTAGCTCGAGCTGGTCTGCCTCATTTATGATCCGCACCCACGAGATGTCCACCGGCGAACTGGGTACATGGCTCGCACTTATCAGCGGTTTGTGCGGGGCTATCGGTGTCTTTTTTGGTGCTGTCATCGCGGACAGACTCTCTCCGAGAGATAAGCGCTGGTACATGTGGGTACCCGCGATCGCTGGATTCATCTCGGTTCCCTTCGTAACGTTCGTCTATATCGTGGACGGTGCCTATGTCTCCCTGTGTTTGGCGATTGTTCCCGGTCTACTGCACAACGTTTACCTGGGCAACACCATAGCCACCACTCACGCTCTGGTTGGCTTGCGAATGCGCGCGCTCTCCTCGGCCATTTTGTTTCTCATTCTCAATCTCATCGGCCTGGGCTTGGGTCCTGTGATCATTGGCTACCTCAGCGACTACCTGCAACCGGCTTTCGGAGTCGACTCACTGCAGCAGGCAATGCTGTATGTCCTTCCGATTGTGATGTTGTGGTCAGCCTTCCACTTTTTGTTCGCCGCAAAAGCTCTGAGAGAAGATCTGGCTGCGGCTCCTGATTAGTTCACTCTAAAACGTGAAACTCCACATCGACGCTAAGAGGTAGATCTTCCAGCAATTGAGCTTTGTCCCGACCCTCTCTACTCGCGCGAAAAAGATGTGGGGTCATCAACAGCAGCTGGGCTATCTCCGGCTGGGTCAGAGCTGGTATCAGGTATTGCACAGACATCGAATCC
>JBLGAR010000166.1:0-9354 GCA_047612385.1 Cryomorphaceae bacterium
AAGACGCTTCAGTTTCCAGAGGCTAAAGATCGATCGTAGTTTTGTACTCGGCCTGGGCGTCTCGTCAGAAGACGAGCGACTGGTGCGCGGTGTTATAGCCCTTGCACATCGACTGAACATTGATACAGTCGCGGAGGGGGTTGAAACCCAGCAGCAGCTGGAGATACTTAGAGGCGAGGGATGTAAATACGTTCAAGGCTACTTTCTTGGTCGCCCGGCGCCGCCTGATGTGTTTGAGCATTTGTTGGAGATGGTGGAGTTGGAAAGTGATGCCATTACAAGCTGATGCGGCTTGCCAGACAAGATCCCACTAGCATCGCCCCAACAAAGAGCAATGGCTGCATCGCCCCTGATGTGCTGGCGGCGATAGCCGGCCCAGGGCAGTAGCCCACTAAACCCCAGCCGATACCGAAAATAGCAGCTCCCAAAACAAGCCCGGGATCCAGGTCCGATCGAGTCGGCAAATGAAAAGCATCGGCAAATAGCGGCTGCGATCTTTTATTGGCAAAGGCGAAGCCCACGGCCGTAGCGCTCACCGCCGCAAAAAGCACTAAGGCAAGTGACGGATCCCAGTCACCGGTAATGTCGAGAAACGAAATCACTTTGTCGGGGTTGATCATCTGAGATATCGCAAGGCCAAGACCAAAAAGGATACCGGACATCGCTGCGGCTAATTTAATATACATATCATGCTCCCGTTACGTAAGACGCAATCCACACAGTCGCCATTCCGGTTGCCAGAAAAACTAGCGTTGCTATCAGGGATCGTTTTGACAGGCGCGCTATGCCACAAACGGCATGTCCGCTGGTGCAGCCGCTGCCGATTCGTGTGCCAAATCCCACTAGTACGCCTGCAGTCAGAAGCAGGGGTAACGCTCGCTCTTTGGCCTCGAAGGGCAAGCCAACGATATTGATATAACTCCCTGCACCTAGAATCAACCCCAGTAGGAAGAACGCGCGCCAGGCCCTGTCACCTGTGCTAGCAGTGAAGAGTCCGTTGGTGATGCCGCTAATGCCAGCTATGCGGCCGTTGCTTAGGAACAGCAATGTGGCAGACAAGCCGATTAAGGTGCCACCCAGAATTGAACTAAAAGGCGTAAAGTTTTCCATGTGATTCTCTCGCTCGGCTTTAATCGGAACTTAGTGATGGGGTTGAGTGTTCGGCCTAAGTGACACTTGCAATAACAGTATTGACTATAACAATCATTAATACGATGAAAAGAACCGTGAAGATAACGCCAGAGATGATGAAGTGGATTGGATTCCCTCTGGCGAAATCACGTTTACGTTTTTCTGACGTCTGTACACCAAACGCGCTGGCAAAAATGCTGAGCATAACCTCCAGGAAGGTTAACGGTTTCTCTGTGCTTTTAGTTTCGCTATCACTCATAACATTTCCCAGATTGTTTCAAATGTGAATAGTCAGGTCGCGTTTTACCGCCATGGTCGCTTGGAATTCTGCGGACCTGCCTTCGGGTGGGTAATCATTAAGGTTCACCTATCAATAATTGCGCCAATCAACCGATTTAACATCTAAGTCTTTGTAAAATATAAAGATACCTGGGAGGCTGCTCAAGCGTGAGAGGTTTAGCGCTTGACTAGTGCCGCCATTTCAGCCAAATATGGCATTATTATTGTCATATTTGTCTAGGGTGCTGAGTTGGTGATAGCAATGGATGGTTTGTCCCAGGTGTCTGTCCTGGAAAGCATGCTGGAGGCGTATGACTGTCCCGCCATACTGGTGTCTTCCGATTATAAGATTCTTGCTACTAACAACCTCTATCGCGAGACCTACGGCGTGGTCGAACTCCAAGAAGCACCTCGTTGTTATACGGTCTCCCACGGTTACACCGTTCCCTGTGATCAGGCTGGCGAAGATTGCCCACTCAGTGCTGCAAAACGTTCTGGTCACAAGGAGAGGGTGCTGCATATTCATCAAACACCCAGAGGCAAAGAGCACGTCGATGTCGAAATGCTGCCCATCAATGACGCCGCAGGTAATCTTCTTTTCTTTGTAGAACTATTGAAACCGGTGCCCCTGGTAAGTGGTAACGTCGGCGATGTGGAGATGGTGGGCACTAGTGCACCGTTCAATCGAATGCTGAGTAAGATAGCGCGTGTTGGCTCATCAGATGCGTCGGTGTTACTGCTGGGCGAGTCTGGCACAGGCAAAGAGCTTGCGGCGCGAGCAATTCATATGTCCAGTAAGCGTAAGTCGAAAGCACTGGTGACCCTGGAGTGCGCAGGGCTTACCGACTCCCTATTTGAAAGTGAACTGTTCGGGCATGTGAAGGGAGCATTCACAGGCGCTAACTACACAACTAAAGGCCTTGTCGCGATGGCAGATGGCGGCACATTGTTTCTTGATGAGATTGGTGATGTGCCGCTATCGATGCAGATAAAACTTCTTCGTCTGCTTGAAACAGGCACGTTTAGATCAGTGGGTAGCGCGGAGGTGCGTACATCGGGTTTCAGGTTGATCTGTGCAACCCATAAAAACCTAGCCGACATGGTGGCGCAGGGTACGTTTCGTAGCGACCTGTTCTATCGTATAAATGTGTTTCCCATCGCTATGCCTTCGTTGGCGCAGCGGGTAGAAGACATACCAATTTTGGCATCAGCACTGCTTGAGCAAATGAGTAAAGAGAAAAAATACCATCTCACCGAATCGGCAGCTCAGGAGCTTGCAAAACATAGTTTAAGAGGCAATATCCGGGAGCTACGAAATCTGCTTAAACGGGCAACAGTCTTGGCAGATACCAATGTTATCGATAAAGATTTAATCGTAGAGAGTTTTGAGGAAGATCCAATCGAGCTTCGAGGTGAATCTATGGTTAGCCGAGAACATCAGCTGCCAGAAACATATGTAGATTTGAAGACTGCTGAGAGGGTCTATTTGAAGGAGTTACTTGCCGCTCATAGCGACGACAAAACGAAAGTCGCAAAAATAGCGGGTATCAGCTTGAGATCTCTTTACCGCAAGCTCGAAGGTCTCGAAGCTAAGGTCTAATTAGTGATCCTTTACAGGATAATATGTTAAAAATCGACTCATACAGGCCATTGGTATCTCCCTGTCTGATGCCAAAAAAATATGAAAAAGTCGCTACAATAATGTCAAATAAACAGAACAGGGCAGGCAATGCCTAACTCATTACAACATGGCCATTTTGATGGATCCACGTTTCTAACGAACAGAACTTCTGGCAACGTCTCTGTCGATGTTACTTTTCTGATTGCCAGTCTACTGGTGTACGCGGCAAAGGGTGACGGCTCAATTTCTCAGCTCGAAACCGACAACATTATTCGAAAATTACTAGTTGCAGTAGCATGGTTCAGCTGGGTTGGAAGCGCTGCTGCGGCGCTGGTCAGTTGCACAGATAGCGCTACTTAGCAAGGTGCAACTTCCGGCGCTGTACAATCAATAGACTTTACCGGTTTCGCTTGCTCCCTAAACTCTCAGTATGCTGGACAAGGGGTTAATTTTACTGACGAGGGCGTACTGAGGGCTTTCGATTGTCGATATCAGCGGCAAAAAGAGCCTACTAGGCCCTCATCGCCTCCATGAGTGGCACTGCTCCACCCATCTGCAGCATTCGTTTCAGATTGTAGGCCAAAACATACAAGCTCATTTCCGTGCTGACATGTTTTAGCTTTCTCATCTGGAAATGTGTCGGGCCGCCTATCCAGGATTTGATGATGCCAAAGAGATGTTCGACGGTACCCGCCCAAACTCGCAAGCAATTCCACACCTCCTCTACACGGTCCTCCATGCCTTCTTCATGTTCCAATCGACTCACTCGTCGCTGTTTCTCGGTTGTGCATTGCTCTTTCAATGGACAACCAGGACAGACTGAAGTCCAGTAGCGACGGATGGCCTTGCCGGCCTCCTTGCCGTTGAAATAGCCGCGATCCGCTAACACGGTCAGGTCGTCGCATTGAATGGCTTCCTTCGCTTGCTGGGCCATATTCGCCAGCCGTGATCGATCATTTCCTACATTGGTAACTTCGAGCGCCACTATTAAGTGATGCCTCGTATCCACGGCGGTCTGTACGTTGTAGCCTACAATAGAAGTGCCGCTGCCGGCGGTTCTCATCGCTCGCGCCGGTCAGCACTGGTGATTTCTCCCAGGTAGCGGGTAATACTCTCATCGATTTGTCGCAGACGTGACTTGAGCTTCCCTCGGCTCAGGCTGCGATCGCGATTATTGACTGCCCTGAACTTGCTGCCATCAATAGCAACGAAAGCATCGCTAAACAAATTTAGCTTGCGGCACAAGATGACGAACTCCCGACACACCAGGCGAATGGCTTCACCGCTATTCTTGCGGAAGTCGGCAATAGTTTGGACATCAGGAGCCAGTCTGCCCAGCAACTACATCAACTCAATATTGCGTCCTGCTTCGCGTTCGAGGCGTCGGCAAGACTGGATGCGATTGAGGTAGCCGTAGATGTAGAGCTTCAACATGATGGCCGGGATATAGGCGGGTCGGCCAGTGAGTTCTGGAATCGTTTTAAACCCTAAACCTGAAAGATCGAGTTCATCAACAAAAACATCGATAACGCGAACGGGTTCTCTTCATTAATGTAATCGTCGATGCGTTCAGGGAACAAGGTGGCTTGCGTGCGCTCTTCGCCTTCGATGAATCCACTCATGACGTGAGCCCTTCAGAGAGAAAGTATAATTGTATCTCAGCACGGGGTTTTCACTCAGTCTGTGGTGGAAGCAGACATGTTGAGTAGACAACTAGCACCCTAGCTAATGGCGGCTTCGTCCTAACTGCCGACGCTAGCCGGTATTCGACAATTCAGCGCTCTGGGGTTTGGCCAGTACGTATGTAATTTTTATAATTCTCGACATTGAAAGAATAGTCTCTGTTCGCCAGCCTTTGCTCGATGTAGGTGGTAAAAACATCGGTATAGGGCGTGGCTCTGCCTACCCAGTATGCTTTTACACCTGGAAAACTAAGCCAAAAATCCATTGTTTGTGACCAGCGGAGCCACACCTGCTCCTCGATATTTCCCGCTTCATATTGCTGCTTTAAAAATTCCATTGAGCTCAAAAACTCGGTCATTACCCATTGAAACCGGCTTCTCTCTTCGATCGAAAGACTCGTCGGATCACTAACGGCTTGCATAAAGAATTTGTTGGCTTCTACATCGAAGCCGAAAGTATGCTGTTGGGCTGCCAGGCGCTCCAGAATTCGAGCAGTCATATCGGCTCGTTGAGAGTTTGTATTACTGCGCACCTGCATGGCGAGATAGACCAACGTGAAAATAACGCCAAAGCCGCCAACAAACTCGCCTAATTGAGACATGGTATGGAGAGTCACGATTATTTTTCCTCTAAATTAATGGCACCCCCAATATCTTAGCAAAATTTTCCGATGCTAGTATCAGCGCATTTATGTTGGTCTTTATAAATGCGTTGATAGGAACCTTCTTGTGGTTCGAGGCAGACGCCTCTATCGCTTGGGCTGGTAGATCGTTGTTTCCTGTCTCATGTTCATGTGGCAGGTTAGACATTCTAAGGCAGAATGACTGCTTCGTGGTGCAGACATCACATCCGAAAGAATACAAGGGGCCAGAACCCACTAGATCTTGGGTGTATGCTGCGGCGTAAGTATAGCAAACGCTATGAGTAGCAGAAGCGCGACAATGCACGCCCATTGCGCAGCGGCATAGCTACCGAAGTAATCAAACCCCAGACTGAACAAGGCGGGTCCGATTGCACTGGCGAACACCATGATCGAGGTACAAAGGCCTGTGATCTCGCCCAGATGTAGGGCCCCGAAGTTACGAATAAAGACGAGACTAGATACTACCGACCAAATCCCACCGCCAATTCCGAAGCCGACGACCAGCGCTGCGTAGCCCCAATCGTGTTGCAAGTTGAGTAAGCCTATTGCTGCGATCAGGAAGCTGCTCAACATGATAATCATGAAAGGCTTTAGGGAGCGTTTGTCGGAAATCCAGCCACACAGCAAGTTGGTTGCCGTTGCGAATACCGCGGTAGGGAGAAAGTAAGCAAATGCCTCGGTTTGGCTGCGCCCAGCCTGGGCAAATACCGACACAACATGGAAGGTGACCGCTGTGGCTAGCAGAGAGTGAATGCTCAAACTTAGGGTGGCCAGCCAGAAGACCGGTGTGCGTCGAGCTTGCCCCAGCGTGGAGCTCGGCTGCTGGTTGGCATCGGGCACCTGGTCTTCGTGGGTGTGGCCATCCACCAGAACGCCGCAGGACTGAGGGCTATCTCGCAAAAAAACGACGGCAAAACCAGCAAAGATTAGACAGATGATAGCTAAACTCCAAAGTGCTGCGTGCCAGCCCCCCATGGAGATTAGCCAGGCCAGTCCCAAGGGTGCTATCGAAAACCCGAAACTCACAAAGACGCCGCGAGCGCTGGTCATCAGCCCCCTGCGTTTTTGAAACCAAACCAGTAAAACGTTCGTCGAGGCGCTGGTCAGCACTCCTTGTCCAAGAAACCGCACGCCAAAATACCCCAGCGTGATAAGAAGGAAACTGATCACAGCACCACCGCCGAAACTGACAGCGAGGCTGTCTGTCACAGAAATGAACAGGAGCATCATCGCCAGGCCACCACTGGCCAGTGTGACCGTTAGCCGCCCACCGAGTTGGTCATACCAGCGACCAGCCCGTGTAAGGAATAGTGACGAAGCCACGGTGCCGATCAAATAGGCCATAGAGAGTTGGGTGCGGCTTAAGTGCAGCGCTTCGATGAGATGGTCGGTGAACACGGCCATTCCCATCGTTTGTCCTGGGATACTGATGAGAATCCCAAGAGTGCTGAATACCCAGATTAGCCAACCGTAGTAGAACGGCAAGCGACGGATGTCGAAGGGCCAATAAGGCGGAATGAATTGGGCTTTCTGTGTAGGCATGAAGAAGAAAGCTTTTAGTTAGAGGAAGCGGCACCATTGGAGCACTAAAGTTGGAGGCAGGCCACTATTAAAATTGCAGAGAGGAAAGGCAGGGGGCTTTGACCCTATTTACGATACTCAACCGTTGTCGCAGAGCGTATAGTACGTGCTCTTCGCTGTCGCAACCAGATTGTAATAAAAAATTGCCAGCCCCGTAGTAAGCGCAGTAGCACAAGGGATTTAGCATCATGGAAAATAAAACAGTCACTGTTTTTGGAGCCAGTGGCAGACAGGGTCTCGCACAGATTCGACAACTTCTCGCCCAGGGCTTCTGGGTTAGAGCCGTCAGTCGATCGCCCGAGCGTTTCTATACGGACGAGTTTGAAGGTGTCTGTGTTGTCCGTGCGGATTATAATAATCTCAACAGCTTAATTAAGGCGTGTGAAAATGCCGACGGTGTCTTTTTTACACACCCCATGTTTGAAGACTCCCTCCACGTTAACGATCATATTGCCCGGGTTGGTGAAGCGGCAAAAAAGGCGGGCGTCAAGCGGCTGGTCTATAACACCAGCTCTTGGGTTCCCGATACCCCGTGCGGGCAGTTGGCCTATGACGGTAATTTAGTGCGCGAAAATATTTTTGCGGCATCGGGTGTCCCATTAACGGTTATTCGTCCGGTGTTATTCATGGATAATTTACTGACCAACTGGGTAAAGCCAGCACTTATCGGTGAGGGTCTTTACAAATATCCCCATGGCCCGACCATGAAGGCAAATTGGATCAGTTTGGACGATGTTGCCAAATTTATGATAGCTGCGTTGAATCGTGATGATCTGATTGGCGAGCGGATTGTCATCGGTGGTCCGCAGGCGCTACTCCCTGATGAGATTGCAAGTGCTTTATCGGAGGCACTGGGGACAACAATTTCTTTCGAATATATGACACCACGCCATTTCGGAGAATTAATGTACGACCTTTTTGGATCAGTATCTCCCTTAGATCGCGAGAGCTATGCGGCGGCTATGGATGATTTCTACACCTACGTTAACAATACCAATGGCCATTCCTTTCTTGTAGACATGAAACCGGTGCTAGAACGTATACCGATAGAACTGACCTCGTTTGCAGATTGGGCCAAAGAGCAAGACTGGGTGCTGCGCGATGAAGGGCCGTCGGGGGGTTAGGAGAAAGGTCGCAGGCTTACACTGCCTAGATCGGGGTAAGCGTTTAAATATGGAACCATGCTAAAGTGGCCTGGGGTTGGGTACATGGACTGTTAATTTATTACGCTTCGTAAATTATTGCTGAGGCGCGGAACCAAGGAACGTTATGAAAAAATTATTTTCTACTCTTGCATTAACATTAGCCACTTTAACAAGCTCTTTCTCTTCCTACGCTGCGCAGAGTCCTTTGCAAGAAAAAATAGTATCAGCCATGAAAATGGAACATCGAAATGACGCCGATACCAAAAGAGATTCAAATCGCATGCCTGCCCTTGCTTTAGAGTTTTTTGGGTTAAAGCAAGATATGAAAGTCATTGAGTTTGCCCCCGGGGACGGGTGGTACACGAAAATATTAGCGCCAGTTCTTAAAGATAAAGGTGAGCTTCATTTAGCTTATAAGAAAGAATGGCTTGACGATTTAGATGATTTATTAGGAATTAGTGCGCTTAGTAAAGCTAAGAAATTACCTATAGAGCTAGACTGGAATGATGAAGACTATCGCTATCAACTAGGCGAAATGAATTTTGGCATGACCGACGCTGATATGGTGTTGAATATCCGTGAATACCATAACTTTACTCCGGAAGATAAATCTAAGCTCAACGAAGCTGTATATGATGCTCTGAAACCCGGTGGTATCTATGTCGTAGTGGATCACAGCCGCCGTCATATGGCTCCGGAAACTGAAGAATTACGTCGCCGTGAAGATGCAGTAAACGTGATAATAGAAGTACAGAGTAGTGGCTTTGAATTAGAAAAATCATCAGATATTTTCTATCGGCCTGATGACGAATTAAGACATGAGGTTGGACGAAAATCAGTAACTGGCAATACCGATAGATTTGCACTGGTGTTCAAAAAGCCAAAATAGCCTGCGATTGAATCAGTGCGCGATATACCAAGGTTGTGTATTTTGGGTCAAAGTGAAAACTGTGTGACCCAAAGAAAAAGTGTTCCTGAAAATGGCCCGCCCTTCAGGATTTGAATCTGGGACCTTCCCCTTACGTCTCTGTGCAGCGCTGACGAGTTTGGTGACCCGCTCTCGAAGTTCGTCGTGCAGCAGCTTCAGACCGGTACTGTCATTATCCCGAAACAATAGATCCTGGATGAAGAGTCGAGACATTGCTGTGTCCTGTCCATAGAAATGGAAAAGTTCAGCGAACAAGCGAATCAAGCCATCTATCAAGGGTTCATTTTTGTCGATCTTGTGGGTCTTGCGGTCTAGTCGGGCGAAGGCTTCTTTGGCGAGGGGC
>JBLGAR010000167.1:0-9350 GCA_047612385.1 Cryomorphaceae bacterium
AGCTGTGGTAGCCTTCAGGATGAAACACGGGGTCGTCCAGCTGATCTCGCTGAGCTTTGGTTTCCTGAATGCAAACCACATCTGCATCTTGAATTTTCAACCAGTCGAAAAAGCCTTTGCGAGCGGCCGCACGAATACCGTTGGTATTACAGGTGATTACCTTTGCCATTGTTTGTTCTTCCACAAAAGAGGGATGAGGTCCACTACAACATGCAGTGCAAGCCGAGACTCTACGAATTCGAATTACGTCGAGAATTGAACTACAAGGGGCCTTCAACTGTCCCATTAAGAGATCATGAGAACAATATTACCCTGCCAATTACCCCAGCCGTTAGTGGAGTTTGAACAATGTTGAAGAGTACAGCGCAGACCAATCAGGAAATCGCCTACAAATTGTCCAATAATTTGGTGCGCCTGCTTAAAGAGTTCTCCAAAGACTTCGAACATCGCGTGCTGCTAAACCTACACCAGCGCGGCCACAGTATGCTTCGGCCTTCGCACAGTGCGGTGTTCTCAAACCTCGGTTTCGGTGCGGTACGGGTGACTGAACTGGCAGAGCGCGCAAAAGTCACTCAACAAGCCATGGGTAAAATGCTCAAGGAACTGGAGCGAATCGGATACGTCGCCAGGGATGTCGATGGGATGGATAAGCGCGCCAAAGAAATACGCCTGACACCGCTCGGCATAGCGCTGGTCGAAGACAGTATGAATGCAGTTCATGAAATCCGCCTCGAATATGCCACCCGTATAGGCGCCCAAGAGCTGGACGAACTCGAAAACGGGCTGCGCAGCGCGGTGAGTAAACTTAAGTTGGATTACCTGCCTGAGTCGTGGGTCAATTCCGCAAACCAACACCATTAATAGACAAACATTAGCTTTCTAACGTTCTCTCACTTATCTCGATTGTGCTAGCCTACGCAGCACAAAAACGAGACTTGGATAGATGGAGAGTTGTGTGGGCGATGTCCTGGAATTAGTGGCTAAACTCAATGAAGCCCGCGATCAATTAACTGGCCCCGGCGCCCCATTTGAGATAGAGCAGCGACTTATCAATGGTGTAGAGCTGCTAACGTATAAGGCCGCGCCCGCTACCTTGCGTGATGCGTTGGCCCAGGGCCGCACCCACGGCGACAAAACCTTTGTCACATTTGGCGACGAGCGCTATAGCTTTAATGAGTTCTTTGCCAGGGCAGATCGCGCCGCAAACTATTTGGTCAAACACTTTGAGATCTCCAAGGGAGATCGCGTCGCTATCGCCATGCGAAATTATCCCGAGTGGATGATGGCCTATGTCGCTACCGTGTCTATTGGCGCAGTGGTTGTGCCTCTAAACAGCTGGGGCCAAGCAGATGAACTTGAATATGCACTCAATGATGCAGGTGCAAAGTTGCTGTTTTGCGATCAACAGCGAGCTGACTACATCAGCGATCGGTTGGAGGCGCTGAACTGCAAAGCTGTCGTCGCAAAAGGTGATGGTAACGACGACAACCCACTCATCGAGCCCTGGGAGGCAACACAAAACAGCCCCGCAAAATTACCCGACGTAGATATAGGCAGTGGTGATTTGGCAATGATTATGTACACCTCGGGTACCACCGGTAAACCCAAGGGCGCAGCATCAACCAACTTCAATATGTGCCAGGCCCTATTCAACTTTGACGTTCACTCTTACATGTCGGCAATGGCCAATGCGGAAACCGTAGGAAAAATGATGGAAAGCGGCTTTGAACCGTCAACGCTGCTCACCGTGCCGCTATTCCATGTATCCGGATGCTACGCAGTTTTTATGCTTAATTTACGCGGTGGTCGAAAAACGTCTATCCTGTACAAGTGGAATCCGGAGGAAGCGTTAAAAGTTATAGCGCAAGAGCGGATAACTATTTTCACCGGCGTTCCCACCATGACAATGTCGCTACTGGAGTCTCGGGATTTCCCAAATACCGACACCTCAAGTCTTTACAGTCTGGGCGCAGGCGGCACCGCCTGCCCACCCCATCTTAAGGACCTGATCTACGACAAAATCCCTCACGCCTATCCCGGCACTGGCTATGGCATGACAGAAACCAATGCGACCTGCGCGTCTGGAACCGGCAAGGCTTTTCGACTGCGCCCAGGTTCAGCGGGCACATTGTCTCCAATTGTCAAATGCAAAACTGTTGATGACAATGGCAACGATCTTGCTCCCGGTGAAACCGGCGAGCTATACGTAAAGAGCCCAGCAAACGCACAACAGTATTGGAACCTTCCAGAAGCCTCTGCCGAAACCTTTATCGATGGCTGGGTTGCAACAGGAGATGTCGGCTATGTCGACGCAGACGGTTTTCTATACATAGTGGACAGACTGAAAGACCTGGTCATTCGCGCTGGGGAAAACATCTACCCGATCGAGGTCGAAGGTTTACTGCTGACCCACCCGCAGGTTCAGGAAGCAGCGGTGTATGGAATACCACACGACCAATTGGGAGAGGAACTAGCGGCGACAGTTTTCGTGAAGGGTGATGTAACCCCGCAGGAACTCACCGAATTCCTCGGCGGGCGATTGGCAAAGTTTAAAATTCCCAGCGTGATGACGGTGTCGGATAAAGCGCTTGCCAAAAATGCCACGGGTAAGCTTTTGAAGAAAACGATACGGGAAGAATTTCTAGAAACGACTACCGGTTAGTGAGTGCATGTCCGGAACGCCTGTCCCTGGGGGGCCATCCGCGAGCCGAGCCCCCATGGACGTGTTTACGGCGTGTCTGCCAACCCTTAGCAGGCTTCCAAGCTGCCCCGAACCCGTCAAAAACATAAAACAGTAGTTCTTAATCGGCGTTAGCGCCGCCAACAATACCTCTGGCATTTTCCGCAAACGCGTCGGCATCCTCTTTGCGTTTAGCGTCCATCAGTTCGGCAATATCGATAGGCACTTTGACGCCTCTTACAGCGGCCGGCCTATCGTAGATAGCGCCCATCCAACGATACAGATTGTCCAGGCCCTCTATCGAGATACCCGACCAGCTATGGGTTCTCACCCAGGCCCAGTTAGCCATGTCAGCGATGCTGTACTCATCCGCAAGAAATTCATGGTCTGCAAGGTGTGTGTCGAGCACTTCAAATAGTCGACGGCCTTCATTTTGGTAGCGGTCAATTGCCGGTTGGATTTTTTCGGGGAAATAACGAAAGAATACATTGGCCTGCCCCATCATGGGGCCGATGCCTCCCATTTGAAACATCAACCACTGAATCACGCGGGACCTACCTTTGGCGTCAGTGGGTAAAAACTTACCCGACTTCTCAGCCAAATACATCATGATGGCTCCCGTTTCGAATACAGCGAAGTTATCTTCTGCAGTATCGACAATAGCGGGAATTCTCCCGTTGGGACACAGTGCAAGAAACTCCGGTTTCTTTTGATCGCCAGCCATCAAATCTACGGTGTGTACGTTGTAGGGGATCTCCATTTCTTCCAAGGCTATGGACGCTTTGTAGCCGTTGGGCGTGGGTGCTGTATACAACTCGATCATCATTAAACCCTTACAAATTCATAAAGTCTGGAGTGTTGAATACCCAACTGCGCTCCTCTACCCGGCGACTCATTCTCCAGCCTCGATCGGTGCGACGATACTCATCCACATACCACAGGCCAATAAAATAAGTTTGAGTGTCGCTATCAGATATCGTCATTTCCATGGGGTTGAAGCACATCACCCTGCCCCTCGCCGTGTCACCTGCAATCTGAATCTGGATATTGGCATTGAGGTGTTGCGAATTGGGGAACAGTTCATCGGTAACTGCGGCTTTTAGAAACCCGATTGTTTCATCGACATCGCCGACGCTTCCACCAAATACGCTGTAGTCGATGTGAGCATCCGGGGTAAATACATCCTCGCGCAATTGATCGAAGCCTTTTTGATCAATCAGGTCGGAATAGTGATAAATAAGATCCTGTATTTCAAAACGATCTGACATTTCCTGTTGTGACAGCATTATGTTTCTCCGGGCTTATCTACTCGTCCAGTTTAAAAACCTTGATGGCATTTTCGCGCAAAAACTTGGGCCAGACCTCATCCCTAAAGGGCACGTCGGGCATTTCACTAAAAATTCTGTCGAGCGAGAGCCCCATCGGAAAATAACCTGCATACATAACCTGATTTGAACCTCGTTTATTCGCGAACTCGATAATATCTTTCGGATAATGCTTGGGTGCAAAGGCACTTGTCGAATAATAGAGGTTTGGATACTTCAACATCATCTTCCATGCCAGCTCTGTCCAGGGCTCACAGCCATGGCGGGTAACAACCTTCAACTCGGGAAAGAACCACAACACCTCATCCAGCAATTCCATTTTCTGGGGACCCATGGGTACACGAGGGCCCGGCACGCCCATGCAGGGGCAAAATGGCAGGTCAAGCTCCACCAGTTTGGCGTAAATGGGGTACCATTTTTTGTCATTCACCGGCACGGGAGGGCATATCATTGCCGGGGCAGCAGTGACGGCTTTTATTCCAAACTCTTCGTGCATCGCAACGATGGTTCGGACTTCATCCATGCCGTTGTTGGCGTTGGCCTCGTATGAGCCGAAAAATCGGTCCGGGTGTCGTCTTAATGCCTCCGCGTTAACATCACCGAATTTTCCGACGCCTATCATGGCGCGTTCGATATTGTGCTTGTCCATTTGCTCCAGGGTATAGGCGATATAGTCTTCTTGCTTACCCGTGTCGGGAATGTCCTTGAACATATACTGAGCTGGCATTTTGAACATCTCATGGCTTTCTTTGTCCATGAGCATGGGTTTAATCCAATCGTAAAACTGGCTGCTATCCTCACCGGGAATCGACAGCATCAAATCGATCACTTTGATATCAGTAGGCATTGTCATGTGGTTCGTGCTCCGCGATGTGAGATAAGGTGAGGCGCAAGGAGGCAGGCGCGCCCTGGCTGACGGGCCTGCAGCTTTCTATAACAAGCGCTAACTTTCGCCAAAACTTGATGTTAGACCTAACTTTATATATCTTCTGTAACTACATGTTATTGATAGCTTTAAACCTGAATCGGAAACTCTTCCAAAGGCTCATGGCGCTTCTCCCGTAGCCTGGAAGAAAGCGTCTCATCGATCGAGCCGTAGCGGAAATGCCCCTGTGCATCCTCTTCTCGGGACAACTGCCCACGCTGGTACAAATAATTCAGGTGCGCGACACATTCTCCCAGCGCCAGGCCTATCTGGCTGGAATCGAGCTTTCGGGTAAACATGACCGGCAGTAGCTCGAAGGCCGTGGGTTGCTCCTCAACACAGGCCTCTTCCAGTGCCAGCAGATGCTCGTTGTGATGTTCGATCAAAAAACGCAGGCGCTCATGAAGGCCATAAAATGGCGCATTGTGAGCCGGCAGTACTATCGCGTCGTCAGGGAGAACCCGGAGGAAGTGCTCATGGGAATCGAGCCACTCCTTGAGAGGATTCGCTTCAGGTTCACTTCCGGACACACTCACATTTGAAGTAATTCTCGGGATCACCTGATCGCCGGAGATCAGTACATTGAGAGACTCGCTGTAAAGGCAGGCGTGCTCCGGAGAGTGCCCACTGCCCACTACGATACGCCAGCGATTTCCTTTTATTGTTAAGCTGTCTCCATCGCACAGGCGCCGGTAGGCCATAGGCATCGGGGTCATGATGGAGCCGAAACCGCCAAAATTCTTTTTATACTTTTCGATTTGCCGTTCGCTGAAACCCGATCTACGCAAGTGCTGCGCCGTCGTCCAGCCAAAATCATCTTTGGTGAGAGAACTAAAGTTGCGTCCACTCAAGTACTCACCCCGGGTCATATAGAGTGGAACGCGCCACTTCTCACACAACCACCCCGCCATTCCAATATGGTCAGGATGCATGTGTGTGCACAAAACCGCTTTGACGGGCTTGCCGCCTAGCTCCGACTCGAAGATCTGATCCCACAGCTCCTGGGTTGGCCCGACAGACATGCCGGTATCAATGATCCACCACCCGTCGTCATCCTCAATCAAGTACAGATTGATATGATTGAGCGACATTGGCAACGGCATTTGCAACCATAAAAGCCCGGGCAATATTTCTATTGTGGAACCGTGTGCAGGAACACTTTCAAAAGGGTAGCGAAGCATGAAAGGTATCCGGCTTTTACAAGCCGAGCTCCTTGATTAGAGCAATTACATCATCGTGATGAGATTTGGTTTTAACCTTGTCCATCACATGTTTGAGCTTGCCGTCTTTGCCGATGATAAAACTAGTGCGCAAAACCCCCATAAACTCTCGGCCCATGAATTTCTTGAGATCCCAGCAGCCATATTTTTCTGTAATCGCATGGTCTTCGTCAGACAGCAGCGTAAAGTTAAGATCTTGCTTGTCAATAAATTTGCCCAACCTTGCAACGGGATCGGGGCTGACTCCCAGTACTACGGTATCGAGTTTCGCCAAGGCCTTTTTGCTGTCGCGAATTCCACAGGCCTGGACAGTACAGCCGGGGGTCATTGCTTTG
Organism: Cryomorphaceae bacterium; assembly: GCA_047612385.1. Classification (GTDB taxonomy): domain Bacteria; phylum Pseudomonadota; class Gammaproteobacteria; order Pseudomonadales; family Halieaceae; genus JBALVT01. Next base: position 6,486 of record JBLGAR010000167.1, read on the forward strand.
GGGTAAAAATACAAAACGACATTACTGTTGTCGCGAAACTGCTTTAGAGATACTTTTTCTCCGTCCTGGTTGTGTAAGGTAAATGCCGGTGCCAGGTTGCCTACTTTTGGAAATGCCATGCTCAATCTGCCTCTGTGTTTAATAAGGAGTCTTCTAAGGTGTCATGTGAAGTGCTTTGCGCACTGCTGTCTAAGTCATCTTGTGGATTTTCTTCTGCAGAACCCAATGCAGTGCTATCGTCAGCAATGCCAACATTGACTGTATCTGCTGCGATCTTGGGTAGACCTTCATCGACGTTCAATACCGAAGCGGGCATTTTCTTCTTGGTTCTGGCGCCAAGGTTCTGCAGCTGCTGAACCCGTTTGACCATATTGCCTTTACCCGTACTCAGGCGCTTATGGGCCTGATCGAAAGAGTCCTGCGCTTTGCCCAGGCTGCGTCCCACGTCATCCAGGGATTCCACGATCAGGCTGAACTGATCAAATATACCGCCCGCCTGCGCCGCTATTTTTTCGGCATTGCGGTTTTGATGTTCATAGCGCCAAATGGTCTGAATGGTTCTCAAAGTAACTAACAATGTGGTTGGGCCAACCACAATGACTTGCTTGTCGTAGGCTTTAATAAACATATCGGGATCAGCGTCGAATGCCGCGATGAATGCAGACTCTATGGGTACAAACATAAGAACAAAATCGAGAGATCGAATCCCCTCCAATTTCTCGTATTCTTTTACCGATAAACTGGATATATGATTGCCAATGGCCGTAACGTGACGAGACAAAAATCTGGCTTTGTCCTCATCGTTGTCCGCGTTGACGTGCTGTTCATAATCGACCAGTGACATTTTAGCGTCGACCACAACATCCTTACTATCGGGAAGCCGAATAACGACGTCAGGGTACCTACGAGCACCATCGACTGCTTTGAGCGCAACCTGAGTCTCATACTCAGTGCCCTTGCGCAGGCCTGATTGTTCCAATATACGCTCGAGTACGACCTCACCCCAGTTGCCCTGCGTTTTTTTGTCGCCTTTGAGCGCGCGGGTTAGATTTACCGCATCTTCAGACATTTGCGTGTTGAGCTTTTTCAGATGTTCCAACTCAGATTGCAAAGAAACCCTGTCACGGGACTCCTTGTCGTACACATCCTCGACCTTCTTTTTAAAATCTGTCAGCTGCGTTTTCAAAGGGCCAAGAGTTGTTTCCAACGAGGCTTTATTATTTTGAACCATGCGCTCGCTCTTCTCTTCGAAGATGCGATTTGCCAATACATTAAACTCAGCTTTCATCTGCTCGCGCGCACCCTGGAGCAATTCGATTTTCTCCTGGGCCCCGCGGAGAGCTTCTCGGCTTCGCTCTTCAAGTCGAGCGTCAGATTCTCGCAGCGCACCATAGCGCTCTTGTGAATCTGACAAATCTGCCCGGGTCGCGTCTAGATCGTCTACAGCTCTTGCCCGCTCTAGCTGACTTTGTTCCAATCTGGTGCTCAGTTCGAGAATATTCAGTGCTGCGCTGGAAGAAGCCCGGTTTTTAGCGATCAATAGAATTAAGCTCAGCAGCGCAAAAAATGCGGCACAGCCGGCCAGAATAAACAGTAAATCGAGGGAGCTAGGCACGACGCGGCTTGTAGTCGATGGATGAAACGCGTACCGGATACGTTTGTGAGCGCAGATCTACAAAAAACTCTTTGAGCGTTTCATAGACCACAGGAAAAGCAATCTCCTCCCAGGGGATCTCCTCTTCCAAATACAAGTTAGTCTCAAGACTCTCAGGGCCAACGCCATATTCGCCCTTGTCAACGTCACAGCGATAGAACATATACACCTGATTGATATAAGGCACGTCAAACACACGATACAACTCGAGGTTACTCACCCTGGCCTCTGCTTCCTCCCAGGTTTCGCGGGCGGCACCTTGCGGGGTAGTTTCTCCGTTCTCCATAAACCCGGCTGGCAGTGTCCAATAGCCTTTGCGCGGCTCGATCGCTCGTTTGCACAGCAGTACCTTACCCTCGTAATGAGGGACACAACCTACAATAACCTTGGGGTTTGAATAATGGATGATGTCGCAATGAACACAGACAAATCGTTCCCTGTCGTCTCCGTCGGGAATTTGAAAAGTGACCGTATTGCCACACTGGGTACAAAACTTCATAGAGCTACGACCGTTAACGATGCGAGTGCGCCAGTATAAAGGCTAATCGAAGGTGCCGCATCAAATGAAAGTATGGGCTAGGCGAGCTCTCTGTAGCCACCAGAGAAAAACACCAGGGGTTCGCCCTCGGAGCCAGGCTGCACATTCAGGACCCTTCCAATCACAATAAGGTGATCTCCACCGACGTGAGTTGTCTCCAGTTCACATTCAAAAGTGATCAGAGCATCACGGATAACCGGCGACCCATACTGTCCCGAGCTGAAATGATCAGCCTCCATCAGGTGATCACCTTTCTTGGCGTATAGATTGGACAAGTCCTGTTGAGAGCTGTCCAGGACACTGATCGCGAAGTACTTGGGCGTTGCGAAAGCATCAAAAACATCTGAGCCATTTTGTAAATTCCACAAAACCAGAGGTGGGTCCAGAGACACCGACGAAAAGGAGTTCGCGGTCATACCCAGTGGACTTTGATCTTCCGTCATCGTAGTAATCACACAAACGCCAGTAGCAAAATGCCCCAGGGCATTCCTTAAATCACGACCGTCAAGACTCATTTCTTACCCCAGAATTTAAATAGTAATTATTGTTAGTGCCGCATAAAGCGTCGGCGGTACTGTCGTTTATTGGACTAGCTTGTTGCGCTTATTTCACCTTAAAAGGCCAATCCGGCGCATCCCCTATTCGGGCTAAGCTTGATGAGCCCACAGGGGCG
>JBLGAR010000168.1:0-9336 GCA_047612385.1 Cryomorphaceae bacterium
GGCGGAACTTTCGCCTACTGGATTCTGGTCCCAGAGACGCTGCCTACTCCCGTCAAAAATAGCGGACGGGCGGGCGCAAATATGTTGTCTATAGTGGGCAACCGGGTGTTTGCCGGACACGCGCTGTGCAATATGTTCAGCATCGCGACCCTGGTTTTATTCGGTGCTAACTTTTCGTTCATTCTGGCGCAAAACTATCAGTTCGATAGCGCTAAGAGTGGTATTGCGCTGGCCTTGTTCAACGGCTCTATTGCGCTTGGGACATATCTGGTGTGGCCCTTGATGCCTCGTCTAGGCACCCATCGTTCCATCCTGCTCGGTGGTGTCCTTTGTACGTTAGGCTGGTTGGCGATCGCTCTACAGGCGTATGTAGGATTCCCCTCGATTGAAATGTTGGCCGGCCCCCTCGTTATAGCCTGTCTTGGATGCGGTATTATTATGGGACTGTGCGCCGGCGGCGCATTGGCTCCTTTTTCAAACAACAGCGGTACAGCCAGCTCTGTGTATTTGCTGGTGCAGTCTATCGGTGCCTCTGGAATAAGCTATATGGCAGGCCAGCTTTTGCCCAAACAGCTTTTGGCTATGGCCCTGGCTACGACCTGCTGCGGAGCAATGGCTGTTGCTTCCAAATTGACGTTTGGTTCGGGGCATCCCGATACTGGACACTAAAAACAACTGAGTAGGCTATTTATGAAAAGACACAGTATTTTTTTTAGCGCGCTAGTGATTGCTTTTCTGGGACATGCCTTTACTGGCTTTGCGCAAGAGTCATTGGAGCAACAAGCGGCACAACAGGTGAAAGACACTGACCTTTGGTTTTTTGTTTTGGTCAAATCCAGTAACTATTCTCAAGATGCCGAAGGAGAACTCAGCTTCTTGAACTATCATTTTTTCTCCGAACTTTTTGCCAAGCAACCCGGGCTGATCAAGTCGGCTAAGCTGAAACGGGAGGTAGGACAGGAGCTGCCCTTCGACTATGTAGATCGCGGTGAAGCCTTTTATTACGAGGGTGGTCATTTCAAAAGTGTTGCTGGTCTCGATGCGGCACACCCCAACGGCAATTACCATTTCAATATCGAGTTGCACTCTGGCAAAACGTGGCAGACATCCATGCTGCTCTCCGGCAGCGCTGGTGAGACCGACATACCCGAGCCTATTCATATCTACCTTCACCAGGATGGCAAGGCAGTGAGGCCTGATGCGGTAGACCCTGGTTTGGATTTAACCGTTAGCTGGAGCTCATATTCCAACGGTGCACCTGACCCCAAAGGTATCGTTGATGACATGATTTTTGTGGTTTTTCAGGACTGCACAGGTAAAAGGGTATTCCATACTGGACTACCCTTTAAAGAACCTAGCTACATGACATACCGAACCACTGAAGTCGCAGTTCCCAGGGATCGTTTTGAATCAGGACATCCTTACGCAATGTTTGTCGAATTTCCTCATCGGGTGGATAGTGTGGTGATAGACGGCACTCCCGGCTTTGCCTCCTATGCCACTGCTACCTATCTGGATGTGAGAACTACGGGCACAAGTGTTAGCCAGTGCCCTGAAAAGGCTCCGCCGTTGGATACAGGACAGACCGATCGAATGGATGTCGAGCTTAACTGAGTCATGAAAACGAAGAGTGAATACGATGAAAAAACGACTGACACTGATACTGCTGCTGTCCTGGTTTGCTCCGGTTGCCTCCATGGGGGCTGAGCCAATTTCAGAACCATCGGCTAGACCGGCTTTTACGGAGCAGTACGTAATGCTTTATTACACCGAGTTAGAGCAGGCGGCCCAGTTCTATGGGCAGACGTTGGGCTTAACGGCCACGATGAATGACGACTGGGTCAAACTGTATGAGGTAATACCCGGCTCGCTGCTTGGGCTGGTTAAAGCCGGTGGCACGGCCTATCACAAAACTCAGGATACGAATGCAGTCATGGTAAGTATTGTTACTGAGGATGTGGATATCTGGTACGCAATTGTGTCAGATAACCCGAATATTGAGATTTTAAAACCCCTCTACAACCATGCCACGGTCCCCATAAGAGCGTTTTTAGTGGCTGACCCAGGTGGGTATACAGTAGAGATCTTTCAGTGGCTGAAGTGAGTCAAGATAGAGATCAGCGCTGCAGAGCAGAACTTTTAGGAAAAAGATTGCCTAATAATGGGTTTAATGGAAACTAAAATTGAGTATTAAAAATTCATGATAAAGTTAATAACGATTAAAAACAGTAATATAAAGGCATTAGTTAATTTAATTTCTATATAATGCCAGAAAAATACTAATTGAAAGTCTTTCATTAATAGGATTTAATTTAGAAATTGGTCTGGTCAGAGAACAGAAAAACTCGCTGGAACGACACAAAGTGATGGGTTGGTCAGAAGTTCGACGCGATTTTGTGGATTATTTACGTTATCGTTGCCAAGAATAGAATGGGCAAACCGTTTCATATTGATATATTAAGTACTGATCCGCTGTACGTCCTATAACTAAAAATATAAAGGAAACCACCCATGCGTAACAAAGCCACAACCTTGTTCCAGCTGTCGCTGATCTCTGCGGCAATCATGTCTACTATTCCCGTTTATGCCCAAAGTGGAGCCACCCTCGAAGAGGTGATCGTTACTGCCCAACGTCGGGAGCAAAACCTACAAGAGGTGCCGGTCAGTGTTACCGCTTTTTCCGGTGCCACGCTAGAGAAACGCAATATCAAATCTGCCACCCAATACCTGTCTCTGACACCAGGTGTGAGTTTTACGGAAGATGGACAGAGCGGTAGCCGAGGTTTGGGTATCTCGGTTCGGGGTATCAACAATTTGGTGTCCGGAGAAAATGCCTTCGTGAACTCAATCGGTATCTATCTGGATGAGTTCAGTGTGGCATCGGTTCCCAATCAGGTCGCCAACCCGAACCTAGCCGACATGGAGCGGGTGGAAGTTCTACGTGGCCCCCAGGGAACGTACTTTGGACGCAACGCACTCGGTGGTGCTTTGAACATTACCTCCAAGAAGCCCACGGATGAATTTGAGGGCAAGGTGATCGTTGGCGCTGAAACTTATGACGACGCAGGGGATATGTACAGCATAACCGGTATTCTGAACATACCCGTAAGCGACGACTTCAAGCTGCGTGGCGTACTGTATTACGAAGATAGCTCCGGCTTTGTAGAAAACGCCTGTGCCAAAGGTGCCAGCGCCGCGTCCTGTCCCGCGGCTGCTGAAAATAACTTCACCCCAAACGGCGCCAAGGACAGTGGCCATGAATCGCTAAACTTCCGTTTACACGCAGCGTGGGATGTATCGGAGAAGACGTCGGTTTTAGCTTCGTTACATTTGACTGATGATGAGCAGGGCACTGACGAAAACGTACCCTCGGGCGTACAGGATTTGGACTCTTTGGATAGCTTCGGTTTGTCCACGGCGATCGATCCAGGCACAGGCTTCTATCCAAACAATCGGAATACACTGAGTCACGATATCGATGAATTTACCGACAATAAATCGACCGTCGGAGTATTGAATATCACTCACGCGCTGAATGATACGACAACCATCAAATCGATCACCGGTTTTATCGATGCTGAACTTGACCGCAACTTTGATAACGACCTGATCGGGGGCGCCGATACTCTGCTGCGCGACAATGAATACGAGGGGTTCTCCTGGAGTACTGAGCTGCGTGTAGAATTCGACAAAGAAGACTATCTGTTTGTTGCCGGTATTCTGTATGCCGAAGACGAGCAGGAGCAGGAAAACAAAGTAGGGATAAATAGTAACTCGACTGCAACATCTGGAGGCGTAAGCTGGTTGCCGCCATTCCCTCAGGGCCTGGGTCTTGCCCTTAACAGCAAGAAATTCGAAGTGGAGAGTCTTGCGATTTTCGCCGATTACACTTGGCATGTAAGCGAGAAACTGGATGTGATCGTTGGTGCGCGATACACCCAGGACGACGTGAGCAATCAGGCGCTCAGTTTCGGAATTGGCCCAAGCTGCTGTTTCCCAGGATCTCCTGGTTTCCCTGGTGGGCCCGGATTTGATTTCTTCCAGAGCTTTGTGAATTCTGTTCGTCCTCTAGCTGCGGCCAATGAAGACTTTACCGACGTCTCGCCGCGCTTCGTTGTGCGCTATCAGGTCAACGATGACGTGAATGTTTACGGCACGATTTCCAAAGGTTACAAGGCCGGAGGTATATCGGTGAACAACAATACCAATGCAGACGGAGCACCTGCATTTAACATTCCCTTCGACGAAGAGACCTTGTGGAACTACGAAATTGGTTTCAAGAGCGAGTTGATGGACCAGAGAGTGCGTTTGAACGGGGCAGTTTTCTTCCTGGAGTGGACCGATTTGCAAATGGAATCATTCCGATTCCTGACACCGGGTGATCTGTCTACTAACTTCGAGCAAGCGATTAACGTCGAGGATGCTGAGGCCTGGGGCGCTGAACTGGAATTAACGGCTGCTGTTACCGACCAGCTGACGATTACTTCCAGCATTGGTTATATCGACTCAGAGATCACCAGTGATACCCAAGCAGAAATCACCGGCGGTTTTGTCGTTAACCTTGAAGGTTTGGAAATTCCCAAGGCGCCCGAATTGACCTTTAACGTCACTGGCGAGTACCGGATCCCAATCGGTGACAATGAAGCCTGGGTGCAATTGGAATTTATTCACCGCGACGGTCAGTTTTCTGATGTCGAGGGTCTGACTTATGAGCAGACTGACGGTCCTTCACCCAATGGTGGTCCGGCACGAAACTCGATTGCACAACATGGAGATTTCCCGTTCAAGACCCCGGATTATGATCTGTGGAATCTGCGCGCTGGCTTCGAAATGGAAAACTGGCAGTTTTCTGCCTATGTACAAAACCTCAGCGATGAAGAGTACTACACGGGCACCCAGGAGAACTTTGGTGTAACTGGTATGAGGCTTCGTCCACATCCTCGAACCATTGGCGGTAGCATTGGCTACAGCTTCTAAGGCTTTGCTGACCAAGGCGATTATTGCTTAACACTAAAACCCGGCTTAGGCCGGGTTTTTTTTGCTTTACTGAACTAATTTATAAGGTGACTCGATGTGAATCAGCCGGTGTTCCGCGGTATTTTTCTTGCCTTTTTCGTAGCAGTATTGCTGGCGAGCAAGGTTTCTGCAGCCACCTCAGTCGAGGATACCGCGCCTAATATCATCGTTATCTTGACGGATGATATGGGCTACGGGGATCTGGGAGCCTACGGTAATCGTCTTATTCGCACGCCGCATATCGATGCAATCGCACACCGCGGTGTGATTTTCTCCAATGGCTACGCCAGTGCGAATGTTTGCTCTCCTTCTCGCGCAGGTCTTCTTACCGGCCGCTATGCGATTAGGTCGGGGCTGGCCTGGAAAGTTGTTGAAAGTGGTGACTCCAGGAGTCTGCCTCGAAGCGAAGAGACTATCGCTGAATTGGTAAAGCGTGCGGGTTATCGTACGGGAATGGTGGGCAAGTGGCACCTGGGTGCGTTTCCAGAAAACCTGCCACTTGAGCATGGTTTCGACTATTTTTTTGGCGTAGCTCACAGCAATGATATGCCGAATTTCTTTTTATATGATGGTACCCATAAAATCCAGGGACCAGTAGATCAGCGTCAGCTCACCCGTCAATACACTCAGGCGGCTCGCAAGTTCATAGAGCAGTCTGCTGAGCAACCCTTTTTACTTTTTGTATCCCACACTTTTCCGCACATACCTTTGTATTCATCGGAGCCCTTTGCCGGGCGCTCCGCTGCCGGAGCTTACGGCGATACCGTTGAAGAGATCGACTGGAGCACCGGGGAGCTTGTGGCAAGCTTAAAAAGCCTAGGTTTACTCGACAACACCTTGATCGTTTTCACCAGCGACAACGGCCCGTTTTTTGAAGGTAGCACCGCGGGGTTAAAAGGAGGGAAGGGCAATTCCTGGGAGGGCGGCTACCGTGTTCCGTTCATTGTCAGTTGGCCCAAATCGATTCAGCCCGGAAAAACCTCCGATAAGCTCGCGGCAAACATAGATATATTGCCTACAATCGCCGAGGTTTTAGAACTGTCTCCGAGCGCTACTCAAATTGATGGAGTCAGTTTGTTACCTACCTTGCAAGATGGTGAAGTTCCCCATCGTTACCTTTATTTTTTTAATAACGAAGCTGTTGTAGGAATGCGCGACCAACAGTGGAAATATCTTACCCACAGCTACTATACGGGTAGTATTGGAGCGTTCGAAAAATTTGATCAATTACCCGGTTTCAAAGCACCCTACGATTTGCTGTTTGATGCACAGGGCGTAGACGGTGAGTCTTACAGTGTGTCCGATCGACATCCCCAGGTCATGAGTAGAATGAAACAGGACTTGCGGAGTGCTCGAAAAAAATTCGACAGCTTGAGAACCCGCCCGGCTGAGAATACCTACCCTTAGTCTACTATTAGCGCACTATGGATTACTTGATATGAAAATCTCACGACGTGATTTGATGGGTTTAATCGGGTCCGGAATATTGGCCCCACCGCTGGTGTTTTCAGCGAGCGATGCGATAGCGTTGAAATCGCCGGCTAGTGATAGAAATTTTAAAATCAGAACTATTACGGCAGGCGTCACATTGGCCGGTCCTGAAGATTTCGTCAAACTTCGTTCTGCCGTTGAGTTTCTAACAAAAGCGAAAGCACGTTACACGAAAGCCGGTTATGAAGTGCAAACAATCCGCATCTCGACACAGCCGCTACCAAGCTACCTGCCGGATTGGAAGAACCAGGCTGCGATCGATACCTTGCAGGGCCTGGATCAGTTCGCGCTTGATCACGGGGTGGGCTTTAGCCTAGGCCCTATAATAACTGACAACCAATACGATGAAGCTACTCCGCTGTGGATACAAACTTTGATGAAACAAACAAGCCAGCTGAACATAACGACTCGGACCGCTAGCGCGGAGGACGGCATCCACGATCGCACCATACGCACTACTGCAGAAGCGATCAGTTTAATTGCCAATGACTCAGCCGGTGGTGAAGGTAACTTTCGCTTCGCAGCGACTGCTTTCATCCCTGCGGATACACCGTTTTTTCCAGCTGCCTGGCACCAGGGCGTAGATCAATTCGCCTTGGGGCTGGAAACACCCAATGTTTTAACAGATGTATTCAAATCGACTTCAGGGTTCGACCATGCAAAACAAAAGCTGATGAAACGAATGAACGGCATCATGCTTCCGCTGCAACAGATCGCACAACAACTTAGTGAACACAGTGGTTGGTTTTACACGGGTATGGATACATCACCCGCACCGGGGATAACCGCAAGCATAGGCGAGGCAATCGAAGCGCTCACAGAATCGCCTTTTGGCACCCGAAATACGTTGTCGGCCTGTGCGGCAATAACGGACGTGTTAAAAAACGTCGATGTCAAAACCTGTGGGTATTCTGGTCTGATGCTTCCCGTTATGGAGGATCCTGTGCTAGCTAAACGCGCACAGGAGGGGCGTTTCAATGTGTCGGAGTTGCTACTGTATTCCAGTGTGTGTGGGACGGGCCTGGATACTGTTCCTCTGGCTGGCGATGTCTCAGTTGATGCTTTGGCGGCGATCATCAGGGACATGTCGGCATTGGCAACAAAGTACAACAAAGCGCTGTCTGCGCGACTGTTCCCGGTGCCTGGTGCGTCTGTAGGTGAGCGGGTTACCTTTGAGAACCCGTATCTAACGGATTCGGTGATTATGCCCCTAGATTGAGTCGTTCATTTCTCCCAGGGAATAGGGCTCACATCATCATGCTTTAAAACTCGTTTTTCTGTGCGATTAACACGCATAGTGAGCCCGCAGCCTGGGTCGGGGCACAAAACTCTGGTGTCGGTTTCCATCCAGTCGGCGCGATGCAGAAGTCGTTGCTTGGCCGGCAATAGAGGAATAGCGGATTGCAGGGCATAGAGACAAAAATCCGCACCATCGGGCATGGAAATTTTTCCGCCTTTTAAGAAAACCGAATCTCCTGCCGTCATTTGGCAGGTGCAATTGCCTTTTATGGATTCGACGACGAGCTGTAAATCGTATAACTCAAACTCGTCGTCGTTCAGTTCAGTGCTCATGGGATATCTCCTTTATCTGAAAGCGGGTAGCACCTTTTCTCCCAGTAATCTCAAACCGGAATCTGCGGTTAAGCCGTGGGGAGTGCCGAACTCTACACGCGAGGTTCCAGCAGCAAACAGCGCTTGCGTCTGTGCAACTATTTCGGCGGGTGTCCCCGCAAGTGCGAAAGCACTGAGCAGCTCATCAGAAATGAGAAGGCTGGCTGCGTCGAAGTCGTAGTTGGCCGCAGCCGCTTTAATGCCCTGCAACACTTCAGGATCGATTTGCAGCGTGGGATCCAGCTCGGCTACTACCGGCAGATACAAGGCAACCTCCTTTCTAGCCAGTGCTCTAGCCGCATCTCCATCTTCGTCAATTACGGTTACCGCGCCCATCACAATGCCGAGATCGGGGGATGCACCAAGAGCATCAAGTTGCTTGCGGTAGTGGGTCACAACTGCTGGGTTGGCAGAGCCACCGAGTTTAATCTCTGTGACAGCGTCGTGGCACGCAGCTATAGTTTTCAGGCCCCAGCTACCAAGCAGCATTGGCACGTCGGCACGCTCTATTTTCCACCGCAGGCTGTCACCGCCTGCAATGGGATATATATCCTGGTCCAGTGCCGCGGTACTGCCGCTGAGTAAGTGTCGAATACACGCAAAGGCTTCGCGCAGTGATTTTATTGGCGCCTTTGGTTGGACGCCCACGAATTCCAACCAACCGCCGCGCGCTAAACCTAGATAGGCACGCCCGCTAGATGCCTCATCGATTAACGCGATATTACCGGCAATATTTATCGGATGGCAGGTAAAAGGGTTGACTGCGGCAACACCAATTTGAGCGCGCCGGGTATGGCGTGCTATTTCTAGCAGAGGCAACCACGCTGGCTGAAATAGCATGTCGTTGTACACGGTAATAACATCAAACCCAAAGTCCTCGGCACGGCGGGCAAGTTCACCGTACTGCGACAGAGGTTTATCGGTTTGAAATGCAATGGCAAGAGAGTGTTTTTTCATCTAGTTAACTGATTATCATGTTGATGTAGTCTGGCAGCTTTTCCGACATAAGCCACAAGGATAACGCCAGTGCGGCTACCAGTATGAGATTGCGGTGCCAACTGGCTCGGTGCTCTCCCATAACTTGTGGTTTGTTAACCAGCACCAGGACGATAACAATAACCAGCGGGATAACAATGGCGTTGAACCCCATTAGCAAAAGCACTTTAAGCAGCGCTGGGAAACTCCAAAAAGGTGCCAGGATGGCCGCGGCCATCCTGG
>JBLGAR010000169.1:0-9224 GCA_047612385.1 Cryomorphaceae bacterium
TTAGGCATTTTATTGGTACTGCCAAGTTAAAAGCCTGCAACTGATAGAATCAGCGAATGAATACTTATAAACGCCACCGATTGCAGCTAGGCGCCCCCCACCAGATACCATTTCCTAGGCTGTCTGGCTCTATTATCGATTCAACCTGAGCCACCGTGATATCGAAGACCTCCTAGCTGAACGTGGCATCACAGTCAGCCGCGAAGCTATCCGTCTTTGGGTATGGCGAAGTGGTTGATGTATTTCTGCAGGCCAGGCGAGATGGTGCTGCGGCTAAACGCTTCTTCAAGCGTCTATTGCGAAGCTACGGTGGTGAACCGAGGAAGATCGTTACCGATAAGCTTCGTAGCTACGGTGTCGCTCATCGAGAGTTGATGCCTGAGACGGCCCACAGTACAAAACAATATGAGAATAATCGGGCAGAGCAATCGCATGAGGCGGCCAGGGTGCGAGAACGAGTAATGCGGCGATTCAAATCAGTCAGGCAGGCTCAGCGATTCTTGGGTACCCATGCAGCGGTAACTAATCTATTCAACCTAGGTAGGCACAAGGTCGGTGCTCAGCATTACCGTGATCTCAGGATAAGTGCGTTTACTGAATGGAGTAGCGCAGTTGCTTAAGATCAGAGCCAAGACTATTCTGATCTCAAACACTTAACTTGCCAATACCTGATGAGGTACTAGATGAAGTTGATTTGAATCTGGGCCCGATGCAGAAGTTTAAGCAGTGGTTGTTTAGTATAGACCCAAGTGTCTATGCCAGCCGCTATGCAATTTTGAGAAAGCGTAATGAAGCGAGGTTGAGTGGCCTCGCTAATGTGGAGCATTCGTCCGAGGGAGGATAAAACGTTGAGCGAATTGTGGAAGATCGGGTGCGAGGCAAAGGGAACCTCGGCTTGGCGCGGGTCAGACCTGGTAGAGCGCGCCGGGGAATGGACTATTCACTTAGCTCAGGCTGACCTCGAAGAAATTGATGTGGGGCTCGAGACCGTCAAGCAGATGTATGGCGATGGAACCTGGAGCGACGCTGAATCGGGAGCAGTGTTCCCGCTGCCCGGCTTAAGCGAAAAGCTGCGCCCCGCTATCCGAATCCTGCGCGGCGGGTTCGGCTTCATGTTGCTGCGCGGACTGCCGGTCGAGCGTTACAGCACAGACGACGCCAAGACGATATTGCGCGGCATTTCCGCATGCTTCGGTGAATGCGTTTCTCAGAACCACCGCGGCGACATGATTGGTGAAGTAATTGACCGCAGCGATGAAATTTCCCAGCCTCGGCGCTACGAAGCTGGCGGTGAATTCCGCATGCACGCCGACCCGATCGATATTGTCGGACTGATGTGTCTGCGTAAGGCGAAGAGGGGAGGTGACAGCCGCATCGTGAGTTCACTGACGGTCCACAATGTCCTGTTGCAGGAACGACCCGATCTTGCCAGAGTATTGTATGAAGGCTTCCGACTCTATCGCCCCTATCCCGACCGAGGTGACACTCAACCACTGACTCCACATCCGGTACCGATGTTCGCGCCCGATCAACAAGGCCAATTTGCCACTTGGTTTCTGCCTGACCCAGTGCTGCAGGCGGTTGAGCGTGAAGGTGTGAAACTCAGTGCGGTTGAACGGGAGGCCCTGGACTACGCCGAGCAAGTCGCTGCGCGCGATGAACTGATCCTCGATATGCCGCTGGTGCCAGGTGACATCCAGTTTCTCAATAACCGAGTGATTCTGCACGGCCGAGCCGACTATGAGGATTTCCCGGAAAAGGAACACCGCAGAATGATGCTCCGCATCTGGATGATGAATCCTCAGTGGGCCCGACTGTGTACAGAGCAGGTTTTCTTCGACCAATCACACCGACACGGCGGTGGCATTATGCCAGCGAGCTAGTCTGCATCCGGTCGAGAGGGCAGGTTCAAGTCATATCTTTCCGTTGAGAAAATCAAACACCATATTCACGTGCAGCCGTACTCCAGTGACCAAAACTTCCTCATTGAGATAAAAATGAGGGCTGTGGTTGAAGTGAAGCCCTTTTCCGCCTTTTGTAGCTCTGATTCCTGCGGGGCCGCCAAACTCAGTGTCCTGGACCCCAAGGATGGCGTACATGCCCCCGATGGGATTGATAAACTCAGAGACATCATCGTAACCAAGGCCTGGAGGCTGCTCGATGACATTATCCGCACCAACCACTCTTTGTAATGTCGGCAGCATGCGGTTTACCCACTCGGTATCATTGCGAAGGCCGGGAACGAATTGCTCCCAGAGCACCTCGGCAGTTTGCCCGTGAGCTTCGGCAATATTTAGGGCGATACGTTCTACGCGCGCCTTAACATCATCGAGGAGTTCCTCGTTGATTAAGCGTAATGTGCCCACCAGAGTGACCTTATCCCCGATAATATTGAACCGTCCCTGATCGATCACATTGCCGATACTCAGCGTCATGGTTTCTGTCGCTGGCACCTGCCGATACACTTGGGCCAGGGCACTGATGATTTCCGCGGCGACGGGCATTGGATCTTTGCCTCCCCAGGGCATAGAGCCGTGGGTTCCGACTCCATTCACAACGATACTGAGCTTGTATGAATTGGCAAGCGCATTTCCCGGTGTGTAGGCGACAACATTGTTGGGCATTGCACTAACATGTATCCCCCAGACCATGTTCGGCTTAGGGCTTTCGAGAGCGCCTTCCTTTACCATCATTGCTGCACCACCTTTCTCATCGGCGGGCGGCCCTTCCTCCGCTCCCTGAAAGATAAATTTGACCGTACCTGGAATCCTGTCACGCATGCCGGCCAGTACTTCAGCCGCGCCCATGAGCATCGCGGTGTGCGCGTCGTGCCCGCAGGCGTGCATCACAGCTGTCGCGCCCTCTGGCCAGTCGTGGTCAATCTTGGTTGATTTAAATGGAAGGTCGACCAGTTCCTTCACTGCATTCGCATCCATGTCGGCACGCAGGGCAATGACCTGATTGCCGGGCTTACCACCCTTTAACACTGCGACGACGCCGTGCACACCGACACCGGTTTCCACCTCCATGCCAAGTGACCTCAAGTGATCAGCCACCTGTTTTGCCGTATCGACTTCACGATTAGAGAGTTCCGGTTTTTCATGAAATTGGCGACGCCATTCAATCACTTTTTTCTCTACTGCCGCCGCTGCGCTGTCAATTTCCGCTGGGCTTTGGGCCAGAGCGGGCAGGCTCGCAGTAAGCAGGCTGACGACGAAAAAAGGAACAGCGAATAAGCTTGCTGTTAATTGGCTTTGCTTAGCAGCGTAAATCTTCATAATGGGTTTACTCATTCAAGTCTTTGGATGCTACCAAGGAGCCATGAAGCTCCGCCGGTATCTTCACGGGCATCATAACCTACGCATAACAGTTTACTAAATAGCCGCATACTCATGTGATAACTGTCATCTGTTTTTGGCCCAGATGAAGTGTTGCGGAAGCCAGAAAATCTGCGCCAGCCTCTAGTGCATATGAGCATCAGAAGCCTCTGCGGTTCAAGGAGTTTATGCTACCCTGAAAGAGTCGTCAGGCACCTAGGGTGCTAGGATCAATCATAGATAACAACACTAACAGGATCGAGAATGACGGGAAGACGCATGCGTTTATTGTTACTCAGTCTGGTTTTATCCAGCATGGCTTATGGCTCCTCGGGCGGCGGCGACCGTGCAGCAGGAAATTATTTCGCCAGTCGCAGTCCGGTTATGGCCCGCTCGGGCGTTGCCGCGACAAGCCACCCTCTAGCATCCCAGATTGCCATTGACGTCCTCAAGGACGGCGGTAGTGCAGTTGATGCCGCCATTGCAGCAAACATCGCACTGGGGGTAATGGAGCCTACCGGCAGTGGCATTGGCGGTGACTTGTTTGCCATTGTCTGGGACCCGAAGACCAAGCGCTTACATGGCCTCAATGCCAGCGGTCGTTCACCACGCGGTCAAAGTTATACGCAACTGAAAGAAAAGTTGGGTGACAACGCAAAAATTCCGTTTTTTGGCCCCCTCTCTGTTTCCGTGCCCGGAGCGGTAGATGGCTGGGACATGCTGCATAAGCGGTTCGGCAATCTCGACTGGGAGCAATTGTTTCAGGGCGCCATTCGTTATGCTCGTGAAGGTGTTCCCGTGACACCCGCTATTGCGCATAGTTGGGACATCTATCACAGGATATCGGGAGGCGATAAAGATTTTGTAGGAGACGTTTCCAATTATCGTAAAACCTTTCTCATTGAGGGAAAGCCGCCGGTTGCAGGCGAAATTTTCCGTAATCCCGACCTGGCATTGACGCTACAAAAAATTGCTCAACAAGGAGCCGAGGTATTTTATAAGGGTGAGCTTGCCCAAAAGATGGATGCCTATATGCGCGTTAAGGGTATTCCACTCACACCGCAGGATTTCTCTGATCATCATGGTGATTGGGTTGAGCCGGTGTCCGTGAATTATCGTGGCTATGATGTCTTCGAGTTGCCACCCAATGGTCAGGGTATTGCGGTACTGCAGATGCTTAATGTTTTAGAAGACTACGATCTGTCTGCCATAGACCATAACAGCGCTGAATATTTACACCTGCTAGTCGAAGCAAAAAAGCTGGCTTTCGCTGACCGCGCAAAATTCTATGTTGATCCGGATTTTTATGATGTGCCCCTAGCAGGCCTATTATCAAAGGACTATGCCGCTAAGCGTCGAAAACTGATCAGTGAGACCAGCGCGGGAGAATCTGTTGGCGCTGGAAATCCACGCCTGAAAAAAGGCGATACTGTCTATTTAACAGTGGCAGACAAAGATGGCATGATGGTGTCTTTGATCCAGAGTAACTTTGCCCTCATCGGAAGTGGGATGGTGCCTGATGGAATGGGCTTCATGCTGCAAAATAGAGGTGCTTTGTTCAGTATGGATCCGGATCATGCGAATACATATGCCGCCGGTAAGCGACCTTTTCATACGATAATTCCGGGGTTTGTCATGAAGGATGGCCAGCCCTTTTTGAGCTTTGGTGTGATGGGTGCTGACATGCAGCCCCAGGGTCACGTGCAGGTTCTGTGCAATATCATCGATTTTGGTATGAATGTTCAGGAGGCGGGTGATGCCGCACGTTTTCGCCACGCAAGCGAGACAGAAACCGGCAACGTACTGCCAGGGAGCGGTGAGTTGTATCTCGAGAGCAGTATCGATAGCGCAGTAGTCAACGAGTTACAGAAACGCGGCCATAATGTTCGCCCCTTTTCAGGTACGTTCGGTGGTTATCAGTCTATTTTGTTGGACGGGCCCCAGGGGATTTATTACGGCGCGTCTGATATGCGCCTTGATGGTCAGGCGATCGGTTACTGATGAGTTATTCGCGTTGTTAGATCAATGCAAATCTAGAACAAGCCATTTCATGCCACTCAATAGGAAGTAAAACCATGAAAACCCGTGCCGCCGTAGTGAGAGAGCCATACGTTCGGTGTCGGTGACTCTCCCACTTGGCCTTAGTAAAACCTGTTATCCTTCTTAAACTTACTGCCCCAGCTCAGCCCTATCCCTCCTTCTCAACAGCGGCAGGTCGAAGGCGGCGGTCCGGCGACTCGGGGCCGCCCCGTTTCGAGCCCTTGCCTTCGCTACTCATTCAGCAAATGCACTCACCCTCAGGTCCCGATAATGTTGGGCCCTGACTAGGTGCCTACCCACATTGAAGAGATTTGAAACCGCTGCATGCACCCCTAGGAGTCGCTGAGCCTGCCTGGTTGATTTGAACCGCCGCATCCCTCGCTCTCTTACCCGAGTCGCCTCGTGTGATTGTTCAACCCGATTATTCGGTACCGCCAAGTTAAGTCGCCAATTTTGATAGAATCAACGCGTGAATACATACAAACGTCACCGATTCCAGCTAGGCGCCCCCCACCCGATATCATTTCCTACGCAGTCTGGCTCTACTACCGATTCAACCTCAGCCACCGCCATATCGAAGATCTACTGGCCGAGCGAGGCGTCACCGTATCCAGAGAAGCGATCCGGATTTGGGTATGGAGAGGTTGTTGATGTTTTCCTCCAGGCAAAGCGTGATGGAGCCGCTGCTAAACGCTTCTTCAAGCGTCTGTTACGAAGCCTCGCAGATGAACCGAGGAAGATCGTGACTGACAAACTGCGAAGCTATGGAGTAGCGCACCGAGAGTTGATGCCTGAGACGACCCACAGTACAAAACAATATGAGAATAATCGGGCAGAGCAATCGCATGAGGCGACGAGGGTGCGAGAGCGTGGGATGCGTAAGTTCAAATCAGTTAGACAGACGAAGCGGTTCTTGGGTACCCATGCAGCGGTAAGTAATCTATTCAACCTAGGTAGGCACAAGGTCGGTGCTCAGCATTACCGTGATCTCAGGATAAGTGCGTTTACTGAATGGAGTAGCGCAGTTGCTTAAGATCAGAGCCAGGACTATTCTGATATCAAACGCTTAACTTGCCAATACCCAAAATAGGAGCAGGTTGGTGGGAAGGCTTTTCAGCCACCCCAGCTGTAAGCTTTACTGACCGGCGGCAGTGGGCACAAAGCAGACTAAATATGGTTTGAAATCACGCCCCAATCTTGTCACATTTGTGGTGCTTGCTGCCATTCGCGCGGGTGGTCCTGGTGAATCAAGAACGGCTGATTTGGTCTAGTTTCTACCGTTCAGGCTGTACCATGTTGATTTGCACCCAAAATTGACCCACCAGTTGCACTGAAAAAGTTACCACCCAATCAACTGCAAGCGCCTGTTTACTTTCCCGATACCTGTGTCGAGGGCGGGTCACTTCAGGATGCAATTGATTAGGGAATCTGGATCATTCTTCGATGCAATTCAACACAGAGGGAGCTAGCGACCGGTTAAAACCAAGCGCGAAAGCGGAGTAACGAATACCAAAGATCAAACCCAAACCCAAACTGATGGCCATATAAGAGCAGCAGCTTTGCCTTTCATCTACGGCTTTTACGGCTTTCTGAGACCATACGGCTAGCCACTTTATATCTATGTGATCGCGCGTACTGGTGGCTAGCAGATTGTGGTGTGCAGGGGCGTTAATGCTACCTATACTCAACTTCCGTACTAGCGCTAGGCTTCACACATTTGCCGTGTTTGGCTGGTGGCCCTGAAGCGCTTTCTCAAAAGAACCCTCTTTCGCCCGTTGTCAGCCCCGGCTGTCCTGCGTGACCTTTCCCCGGAAGAACGGGAGATCATTTACGATAAACTGAAAATCGATTTGGATTCTTTCGGCAAACAGTGCGGCTTCCCGGTGAAGAAATGGGGACTTTGGAGCCGGCGAAAGATTGTCCGCATGCCGCCGGCGTGGAATTTTCCGAGGCCCAATCGACGTGGTCCAGACACATCACCGGCCGGACCACGTCACCTATCACCAGCGAAACGTCATGTCGCTGAGTCGGTTATGACGTAGACTCCTCAATCTCCGCCCATACAATTCAGATTCCATCGTTGGGTTTTCTCGTCCGCCCCTTCATACATCCTGAACTGAGGTTGCTGCTGATAGGGCGCAGGTACCCATAACGCTGATCCCGATGTCATGATCTGAGCTTCTTGATGGCCAGCTTTAACCTTTCGGGCATGCATGTGACAGCAAGGTGAACCCATTTGGTTCTAAAGCGCTTGGGCCATCTTTTTTTATTATAGTTCTGCAACCACCATCCATCCGCAAAAGGGTCGTGAACTGGAGCCGAAGTTCGCTTGAAAAAGGCGGTGTCATCCACTACCTCCAGCAACTCGAACATGGCATCCTCTCTCAAAAATTTGTAGATGTTGTAAATGGTTGGGATGTCGATGTCATCCAGAATAAGGAGCCCGCCTTCCTTGAGATGGGGATATACATAATAATATTCCAAGTCAGGAAATGGATACCCATGCGGACCGTCAATAAAGGCCATGTCGAGTGGATTTTCAAAGGTGTAGGTCGGCAGGGAGAGTTGGGTCGGCGCCTCGATGAACTCAATAGTCGAGGAATTAAACAGGTCTGAGCTTCGAACAGCGCTGATGCTGTTCCCGTCATCCACCGCAAAGACTTTGTGATTTTTACTTAAGTGAGAGAAGAGGAGTGTAGAGCGTCCGCATCCGGTTTCCATCGTGTTGATGAGCTTCCCGTCGCCATGTCGGACCAGAGCCCTGAGTACACGTGGCGAGATGGAGCCCGCCCCATGAAAATTTGGAGGCAGGTCGGCAATTTTTTTAATCAGCTCATTCATAGTAACTTTTTTAATCTGCTCGTTCATTTTAACACTCGCAAGATAAAGCCTACAGGTTTACCCATCGTACAACATTAGAATAGTTATAGCTTTTTACTTTACTAATCAATAAAAAGTTAACGACTTAAATTGCTCATGTTATATCTAAAGCAAAATTCGAACCAATAATTAAATATCTATATTATTCAATAAATTAAAAAATTTGTGAAATTGAATATGTAAAAGAATCGGGCACATTATGTTGGTGAATTTTCTACTCTATACAGCCAAGTCTTTCTATGTTTTAGGGATTTCTATCTGGGGATCCGGGTAGAGGGGTGTCACTCAAGTCTACTTTTCGCGTTAATCGCCTGGGGTTGATCCAGGGTGAGAGTAAGTGCCTGGGCCGCTGGATAGAATGGATTCGCTTTTCGCCACATCCCCGCTCTCACTGGGTTTGCAGGTTCTGGTACGATTAGTGCATTAGTCAAAGACTAGATAAACCTAATGGTAAGACGAACATGAAAATATTCACAAAATTGCTGGCGGTATGTGCGTTTGCTGGCTGTGCCAGTGCGGCGAATGCGGGCATCATTGCACTTACCGCGACGGAGACCGGGGGTAATCAGGATTTTAATGGCACTCTCGGAATAGAATTTACGGTCAACGCTGGCTATACCATTGAAGCAACAGGTCTCGGTGTATACGACGCTGGCGGAGACGGGTTTGGTGGTAACAGTTTCTATGTTGCTATTTTTACTGCTGCTCAAAACCTTGGGATTCAAGTGTTTGGATCTCCAGATGCATGGACACCCACAGCAGGCTATAACATATTTGATTTTACTTCTCTTGTGGGGCCATTTAGCCTCTCTGCCGGTGATTATGTGCACGCTGCACAGGGTTTTGACAGCACAAATAATCTTTGGAATGCGGGTTTCGGCGGTTCAGCACCAAGCATTAATGACGGTGGAGGAGCGATTAGCTTTACCGGCTCAACCTACAATGCTACGACTGGTTCTTTCCTTTTTCCGAACGTGGTCGACGGAA